>JBKCUM010000241.1:0-79784 GCA_046318395.1 Rubrivivax sp. | reverse complement strand
GGCGTTGCCCGGCACCATGGCCGCGGCGGCATCGGTGTTGGCAATGGGCTTGGTGGGTACGGACTCCTGGTCATCGCGCACGCCGAAATTCAGGCTCAGCGCCTTGCTGACCTTCCACGTGTCCTGCAGGAACACGCCGGTGTTGCCGTAGGTCCAGTTGGCCACGCCGTCGTTGATGGTCTTGCCGGGCTGGCCCACCTGCACCGAGTAGCTGGAGGGGGTGCCGTTGCGGAAGTTGTGCATCACCACCGCGGCCACCGTGGCGGCATCGGCCGTGGCGCAGTTCACCGTCACCGGCGTGGTGGTGCCGGCGAAGGTGTAGGTGCCGTTTTCGCAGCGGAAGGTGTAGTTGCCGTTGGTGTCTTGCAAGAAGGCGTTGAAGACGTCGTTCTTGGCGTAGTCGACACCGCCCTTGACCTCATGGCCGCCCACGTTCCAGGTGGCGCCGGCGTATACGTCAGCGGTCTTGGTTTCCAGCTGGTTGAAGTGGCGGCTGCGCTCCGTGCCCATGTTCAGGAAGCGCGAAGTGGTGCTGGTAGCGCCGGACGGCAGGTTGCCGTCGAAGCGCAACGCGATCGTCGGCAGACGCGTACCGTTTTGCGCAAAAGGCTCGCTGCGGTAGTCGCGCTGGCTGACCTTCAACTCGGTGCTGAAGCTGTCGGTCCAGTCGGCGAACCACTGGGCCACGACGCTTTCGTTGGTCTTGACCTGGTTGTAGTTGAAGGACGACAGCGACAGGCCGGTGGCCGAGAAGCTCGCGAAAATGGGTTCGGTCTGATCGGTCTTGCTGTAGCGCAGGTTGGCGCGGTGGCTGTCGCTGATGTTCCAGTCCAGCTTGGCCAGCGTTTCTTCCACGCGCAGGGCGGTGCCCGGCGGGGTTTCCAGGCCGCCGACGTCGATGCCCCAGGTGTTCTTGGCCACCGACTGGGCGTCGGCGATCATCTGCTGGGTGATTTGCACGTTGGTCAGCGGGCTGCCCACGGGTCCAAAGGCCGGCGTGTTACGCGAGCTCTTGAAGTCTTCGTAGTTGACGAAGAAGAACAGCTTGTCCTTGATGATCGGACCACCCAGCGTGAAGCCGGTGGTCGATTCACTGAACTTCGGGGCTGCGAAGTAGCTCTCGTTCGTGCGGTTGAAGCGTTGGCCGGCGAAGTCGTTGTTGCGGAAGACGTAGTAGACGCTGCCCTTCAGCTCGTTCGTGCCGCTCTTGGTCACCGCGTTGATGTTCGCACCGGTGTAACCCTTCTGGGTGACGTCGTAGTTCGACAGGTTCACCTGGGCCGACTGGATGGCGTCCATCGAGATCGGCTGCTTCTTGGTCGGCAGGTTGTTGCTTTCCAGGCCGAAACTGTCGCTGATGCTGACGCCGTCGATGGTGACGCTGTTGTAGCGCGTGTTCTGGCCAGCAGCCGAGATCTCGCCGCGTTCCTTGTCGGTCTGCGACAGGCGGGGGTCCAAGCGGGCGTAGTCCTGCAGGTTGCGGTTGATGGACGCCAGGCTGTTCAGCTCGCGGCTGCCCAGGTTGGTGCCGGCGCCGACGGTGGCGCTGTTGAACTTGCTGCTGACGGCGCTGCCCGTCACGGTGATGACGTTGGCGGCGGGGGCACCCAGCACGCTGTCCAGCGTCAGGGCTTCGGCCAGGGCCAGGAAGACGTCGTCACGCTTGTCGGTGACGCCACCCTTGCTGAAGGTGATGGTGTACGGGCCACCCACACGCAGGCCACGGGCGGTGTAGCGGCCTTCGGCGTCGGTCGTCACGTTGGTGACCGAGCCGGATTCCACGTGGCGCACCGTCACGGTGGCCGCAGGCACGCCCTTGCCGGCGGCGTCCAACACACGGCCGGTCACGGCCGAGCTGGTGTTCTGGGCCAGCGCCGGGGCGGCCACAACGATGGCGACAGCGGCCGCAACGGCGCTGCGGGAGAAAGCCATCCAAGAGGGGTTGTTCATCAGTGGGTTTCCTGAGTGCTGAAAATCGATGGAGCCCGGCGGTGTAGCAAGTTACTTGCCAGTTACCGGCCAGCCAAGTGCCGGCAACGTGCGGGTGGCGCGGGGGCCTCGGGTAAAAAAGTGTAGAGGCGGACCATGACAGAACCGCTACAGATGCGCCGTTCGGACCATGCCGCGCGCCCCTCGAGCGCATGGTTGTCGCCTGAGCGCAACACGCGCTGGCCGTGGTTGCCGGGGCTGGTCGACCCAGATTGACAGCCACGCCCGGCCGCGCGCAGCATCCGTGGGTTCGTTCACCCCACCATCAGGAGGCCGCCATGCAGAAAGTCTTGAACACTGCCCCCCGCGCGGCCGTCAGCCTGGGCACCGCCCGCTGATTCCTGCAGCGCAGGCCGCCTCTGGTCTGCGCCGGGCCCCCACGGCAAGTCGCACCGCGGCCTGTGCCTCCGGGCCCTGACCGGTTGAACCACGGTTCCCGGCCGACCCGTCCGCGCTGAGTTTCCCAACACGTCCGCAGGGGTCGCCCCTGCGTTCTGGCTGCGCGTCTGCGCTGTCGGCACCGCCCTGGTGGCGTGGCCCGCCTGTCGCGTCGGCCGACCTTTTGGATCGAACCGCGAATGAACGAACCCTTGAACCTGGCCACCTTGGGTGGCCTGGGCTGGACGCCAGCGCTGCAACAAGCCTGGGCCCAGCGTGCGCCTGACACCGAACCCGGCCCAGCGCCGACCCCGATGCGCGTGGCCGAAGTGCACCGCGACCGCCTGCAACTGCACGATGGCCTGGTCGAACACCCGGCACGCGTGCGATCGGCCCTGCTCACCGAGCTGGCGGCCCAGGCCGACGCCTTGGCCGTGGGCGACTGGGTGCTGGCCACGCGCAACACGCTGGGCGAATGGTGGGTGGCCCAACGCCTGCCACCACGCACCCAATTGGCGCGCCGCCTGCACGATGGCCGCGACAAGGTGGAGCGCGTGGTCATCGCCAGCAACATCGACACCGCCTTGCTGGTGATGGGTCTGGACCACGACTTCAACCTGCGCCGCTTGGAGCGCTACCTGGCCCTGGTGCGTCTGGCCGGGGTGGGCGCGGTGGTGGTGCTGACCAAGGCCGACCTGTGCGACCAGCCGGCGCAGCGCCTGGCCCAGGTGCAGGCCATGGTGCCCCCTGACGTGGGCGTCGTGGCGCTGAACGCCTTGGCCGAGGAGCCCGCACCCTCGCTGGCGCCCTGGCTGCAACCGGGGCAGACCCTGGTGCTGCTGGGCAGCAGTGGCGTGGGCAAGAGCACCTTGACCAACGCCCTGTTGGGCCAGGCCGTGCAGGCCACCGGGGGCAACCGCCACGGGGATGGCCGCGGCCGCCACACCACCACCACGCGGTCGCTGCACCGCACGGCCAGCGGTGCCTGCATCGTGGACACGCCGGGCCTGCGCACCCTGCGGCTGGACAGCGAGGCCGGTGACATCGCTGGCGTGTTCGGCGAGGTGGCCCGTTTGGCGCCCGCCTGCCGGTTCCGCAACTGCCGCCACCAGGGCGAGCCCGGCTGTGCCGTGCGCGAGGCGGTGCCGGCCGAGCGTCTGGACAGTTTCCACAAGCTGCAGCGCGAGGCCCAGCGCGACAGCCTCAGTGCCTTGCAGAAGAAGGCGTTGGTGTCGCAGTGGAAGGCCCGGGGGCGTGCCACCCGGCAGCACCTGAAGGCCAAACGCGGGGAGGGTGGTGAAGGTGGTGGTGGACCGAGGGGCGACGCTTGAGGCGCCAGGCCGGGTTCAGGGCTGTGCGGTGGCGCCGTCCCGGGGTGTGGCCTGCACCAGTTCGTCCCGCTGCGCCAGGCTGGGGAACAGCTTCAGCCAGAGGGCCGCCACGGCCAGCGTGCCCAGGCCGCCCAGCACCACCGAGCCCACCGGGCCCAGCCAGGCCGCCGTGGCCCCCGATTCAAATTCCCCCAACTGGTTGGACGCCCCGATGAAGACCGAGTTCACCGCACTGACCCGGCCCCGCATTTCGTTCGGCGTTTCCAACTGCACCAGGGTTTGACGGATGACCACGCTGACCATGTCGGCCGCGCCGCTGACGGCCAGGGCCACCATGGACAGGGCGAACACCGTGGACAGGCCGAACACCAGCTGGGCGGCGCCAAACAACGCCACCGCACCCAGCAGCTTGGGGCCGGTGCGGCGCTGCACCGGCCAGCGCGACAAGGCCAGGGACATGGCCAGTGCGCCCACCGCCGGTGCGGCCCGCAGCAGGCCCAGGCCCCAGGGGCCGGTGTGCAGCACGTCCTTGGCGAACATGGGCAGCAAGGCCGTGGCCCCGCCCAGCAGCACGGCGAACAAGTCCAGCGAAATGGCGCCCAGCACGGGCTTGCGCTGCCACACGAAGTGCACACCGGCCAGCAGCGTGGCCCAGGTGACGGGCTGCGCTGGCGGCGGGGCATGGTCGTAGTGGATGGCCAGGCACAAGGCGCCAGCCGCCGCGAACAGCACGGAACAGCTGCCGTACACCGCCGCCGCCCCGGCCACGTAGATGAAGCCGCCCAGCGCCGGGCCCACGATGATGGCGCCCTGCATGCCGCTGGCGCTGAACGCCAGCGCGCGGGGCAGCAGCGCGGCCGGCACGATGGACGGTGTCAGTGCCTGCTGGGCTGGCATTTGGAAGGCCCGCACGGCGCCCAGGATCACCGAAATGCCCAGCAGCAGTTCCCGCGTGGCCCAGCCGCCCTGGCTGGCCGTGGCCATCAGCACCGCGACCAACACCTGCACGCCCATGCACACGGCCAACACGCGGGCCCGGTGGAAGCGGTCGATCACATGGCCGGCCCACAGCGTCAACGGCAGTGCGGGCAGGAACTGCAGCAGGCCCACCAGGCCCAGGTCCCAGGCCGAGCCGGTCAGGTCGTACATCTGCCAACCCAGGGCCACCATGGTCATCTGGGCGGCCGCCGTGCCCATCAGGCGGGCGAACCACAGGCGCATGAAAGCGCGGTGTTGGAACAACGGGGCGGTGGACGACGACAAGGTGCAGGTGTATGGGCGCGGTGGTCAGGGGCCGGCGCCGCGTCACCATAGCATGCAGGTTGGCACCACCGGATTGCGCGGTTCACCGTGGCTGTTCAGCCGGTCCACGGTAACGGGCCTGTTAAGCTTCGTTGCCCTGTCGCGCCAACATGCCCAACGACACCTCCTTACCCGACACCGACCCGCCCAGCGCCTTGCCACGTGGCACGCGGCTGGGTGAATTCGAGCTGCTGCGGGTGCTCGGCGTGGGCGGCTTCAGCATCGTTTACCTGGCCTTCGACCACGCGCTGGAACGCGAGGTGGCGGTCAAGGAGTACATGCCGGCCAGCTTGGTGGGCCGCACGGAAACGCGGCACGTCACGCTGCGTTCCAGCAGCGACGCCGACACCTTTGCCCTGGGCCTGAAGAGCTTCGTCAACGAAGCGCGCATGCTGGCCCGTTTCGACCACCCGTCGCTGCTGAAGGTGCACCGGTTCTGGGAAGACAACGGCACGGCCTACATGGCCATGCCGGTCATCCGGGGCCGCACCTTGAAGCAGGCGCGCGCGTTGATGTTGGCCGCGCCCGACGAGGCCTGGTTGCGTGCGCTGCTGAACCCGTTGTTGGACACGCTGGAACTGCTGCACCGCGAGGGCATCTTCCACCGCGACATCGCGCCCGACAACATCGTGCTCGAAGCCGATGGCCGTCCCATGTTGCTGGACTTCGGAGCCGCGCGGCGCGTCATCGGCGACAAGAGCCAGGCGCTCACGGCCATCCTGAAGCCGGCCTACGCGCCCATCGAACAGTACGGTGAGGCCGGTTCGGTGAAACAAGGCCCGTGGACCGACCTCTACGCACTGGGTGCCACCGTGCACTTCCTGCTTTTGGGCCGGCCGCCAGCGCCGGCCACGGCCCGCATGCTGCACGACGAGCAGCCGCCGCTGCGCCAGGCCGGTCTGCAGGGCTGCACCGACGCCTTCCTGAACGCCATCGACTGGATGCTGGGCGCCAAGCCTGTGGACCGTCCACAGAACGTGGCGGCGTTGCGCGCGGCCTTGGCCGGCAGCCAGCCCGCCCCCGAGCGTCCGCTGGTCGCTGACCTGCCCATGGCGCCCTGGGAGACCACGCGCACCTACACCCCCGCCGACGTGCCCGCCGAACCCGGGCCGGTGGACCCCGTCACGTTGGAACCCACGTACATGGGCACGGTGCGGGTGGACCGCGCTGCCGTGGTGCAGCCCGACCTGGTGCTGGGTGAAGACGACGACGCCACACGCGTGGTGCCACCCAAGCCTGCGGCCAGGGCCGCGGCACCGGCGGCCCCGACGGCCAGCCCCGCCGCTGCGCCATCGGCCAGCGCGTTGCCCGCCGATGCCTTGTTCACCGCCCCCGGTGGACAGGACTTGCCGCCCCCAGAGTTCACGGTGGCCGCGCCGCGCGCGCCTTCGCCGGCGGCCCCCGTGGCCGCACCTGCAGCACACGCTGCGCAGGCTGCACCGGCCACACCCAAGACCAAAGCACCGGCCTGGCGCTGGCCAGCGCTGCTGGCGGGCGGTGTGGCCGCAGCGGCGGTGGCCTGGGTGGTGGTGAAGCCCTCGGCGCCTTCGGCCGTGGACACGGCGGGCGCCTCGGCCTCTGCGCCCGTGGCGGCTTCGGCCGCGCCGCTGGCCGCAGCCTCTGCGGCCCCGGTGTCGCTGGCGGCCAGTCTTCCGGCGGCAGAGGCCGCCGCTGCCTTGGCCGCCGCCAAACTGGCAGAAGCGCCCGCGCCCACCGCCGTGGGCAAGCCTGGCGCCGCACCGCAGGTCAAACCAGGCGCCAACACCGGTATCCCCTCGGGCCAGGCCGTGCCGGCGCCAACGGCGCAGCCGGGCACCACGGCCGCGGCGGGCAAACCCGCCGTGCCGCCCTTGTTGCCGCCCGGGCCTGTCCAGGTGGTGGGTGGCGCCGCGCCGCCGCTGCCGGGTTTGGGCCGGGCCGACACCGCCGCTGCGAAACAGGCTTCGCCGTCGGCCACCACGGCCCAGCGCGCCGACACCCGCAACCCCCGCACCGAGACCCGGGCCGCGGGGGCCGAAGGCCGTGTGGCCGACGCTGGCCCCAGCACCGCCGCGGCGCCGGTCAACACGCCGGCGGCGGCCGAACCCACCACCACCGCTGCCAACAGCGCCCCGGCCTTCGTGCTGGAGGTGGCGCCGCCCAGCACGGTGCAGCGTATCAAGGGCCCCAACGAACGCTGCGGCGGGCGCGTGTTGCTGGCGCTGTGGTTGTGCATCGAGCGCGAATGCCGCAAAGACGATCTGAAGGGCCACGCCGAGTGCGTGAAGTGGCGCAACGACCAGGAACAAAAGGCGGCCGGCGGCCGTTGAAGACCGCCAGCGGGGCGCACCGCCCCGGCCCCATGCGGGCTGCGCTGGCGCTATTTCGGGCCTTCTGACACCTGTGCGACAACGGCACGGGGAAAGGCAGGATGCGCCGGTCCGGGCGCCGGGTTAAACCCGGGGCATTGCCGCCCACCAGGAGCCCGTACCTTGGCCGCCACCCCGAACACCCGCCCCCACCATGCCATCTGGCCGGCCCGCTTGCCGCGCGCGCTGCAGGTGCCCGCCACCTCGTTGTGGTTCAACCTGGAAGTGTCGGCCGCGCGTTACCCCGACAAGCCGGCCTACAGCTTCTTTGGCCGCACGCTGAGCTTCTCGCAACTGAAGACCCAGGCCGAGGCGCTGGCCGGTTGGCTGCAGGCCCAGGGGGTGGCGCGGGGTGACCGGGTGCTGCTGTTCCTGCAGAACTGCCCGCAGTTCATCGTGGCCTTCTACGCGGTGCAACGCGCCAACGCCGTGGTGGTGCCGGTGAACCCGATGAACCGCGCCGACGAGTTCGGCCACTACATCACCGACCCCCAGGCGCGCGTGGCCATCACCAGCGCAGACGGCGCGGCCATCGTCGCCGCGGCGAACCAGGCTTTGCCCGAAGCCCAGCGGCTGCAGCACCTGCTGGTCACGCGCTACAGCGATGCCTTGCCCGAGGTGGTGGACGCCGCAGAAGCCGCCTCACCCGCGGTGATGGACTGGCTGCGCGCCGACCCGGCGCTGCCCGCGGGCGCCACGCGGTGGACCGAGGCCCTGGCCCAAGGCCATGCCCCAGGGCCGCACCTGGCCCAGCCCGACGACCTGGCCCTGCTGCCCTACACCAGCGGCACCACCGGTCTGCCCAAGGGTTGCATGCACACCCACCGCACGCTGATGCCCAACGTGGTGGGCGGCGGTCTGTGGGGCCATGCCAGCGCCGAGTCGGTCAGCCTGGGCGTGGTGCCGTTCTTCCACATCACCGGCATGCTGTACGGCGTGTTGGCACCGGTGTACACCGGCGGCACCGTGGTCATCCTGCCGCGCTGGGACCGTGAACTGGCCGGCCGCCTGATTTCAAGCCACCGCGTGACGCACTGGACCTGCATCCCCACGATGATCATCGACCTGTTCGGCAGCCCCAACTACCAGCAGTTCGACCTGAGCAGCCTGCGCTACATCTCCGGTGGTGGGGCGGCCATGCCGCAGGCGGTCGCAGAACGCTTGCAGCAGCAGTTCGGGCTGACGTTCGCCGAAGGTTATGGCCTGACAGAGACCGCCGCGCCCAGCCACGCCAACCCCCCTGAACGCGCCAAGCTGCAGTGCCTGGGCATCCCCATCTTCGGCGTCGACTCGCGCATCGTCGACCCGGTCACGCTGCAGGAACTGCCCCCTGGTGAAGTGGGCGAGATCGTCACCCGCGGCCCCATGGTGTTCCAGGGCTACTGGGGCCACGACGAGGCCACGCGTGCTGCCTTCATCGAACTGGACGGCCAGCGCTTCTTCCGCACCGGCGACCTGGGCCGCATGGACGACGAGGGCTACTTCTTCATCACCGACCGCTTGAAGCGCATGATCAACGCCAGCGGCTACAAGGTGTGGCCCAGCGAGGTGGAACTGCTGCTGTTCAAGTGCCCGCTGGTGCAGGAGGCCTGCGTGATCGCCACGCGCGACGACTACCGCGGCGAGAGCGTGAAGGCCGTGGTGGTGCTGCGCGCCGAGGCCCGCGGCCACGCCACGCCGCAGGACATCATCGACTGGGCCCGCGAACACATGGCCGCTTACAAGGTGCCGCGCCAGGTGGCCTTCGTCGACAGCTTGCCCAAGAGCGGTTCGGGCAAGGTGATGTGGCGGCTGCTGCAGGAAAGCGAAGCGGGCCGGGCCTGAGCGCTGGCGCGGGGTTCACCCAGGCCCGCCTTGCACGCCAGGCCCCGGCGCAGGACTGCGCTGGGCCGCCTGACGCTGGCCCGCCTGTCGGGCGGGGCGACCAAGCCCCACCGCTGCGCTTGGCTTGCGCGCCTGTGGCGTGCGTTCAGTCGGCGGCAGGCGGGGCGAGGGGCTGCGCACGTGGCGCGGCCAGTTGCTGCAGCGCCTGTTGCAGCACGCGGGCGTCGGTGCTGGCGCGGTGGCGTTCCAACTGCAGGGCGCGTCGGGCCTGCTGCATGGCCGGCGCCAGTTGCGGCAGCGCCTGGTCGCTCAGCAGCCGCGCAGCACTCTCCAAGCGGAAACGCGGGGTTTGGTCGGCGGCGTCGAACAAGGCGCCCAGCCAAGCGTAGTCGTGCGCCCAGCCGTCGCAGTACACCGTCAAGCCGGCCAAGGCCTGGTTCAACTGCTGGGCCACCTCGGCCGGTGTGCGGCCGTGGCGCAGCAGGGTGGGGCGTGCGATGTGGTGCAAGGCTTCGGCTACGGGGTCCCAGTGGGTCCAGTGCGGCAGGGGCTTCACCAGCGTGCACCAGGCGCGGCCATCGGGCAGCACGTAGCCCACTTCGATGGGGTAGCTGCCGCGGCCGAAGCCCGAGGCTTCGATGTCCATCACCGGCAGGGCAGGGGCGGCTTCGCTGGGCGCGGGTACTGAAACGGGCATGCCTGGGCTTATGCAAGAACTGGGCGCGCCTGGCAGCCGGGTTTGCCCGCGTGCGGGGGCGTCCGGACGAAAAAAAAGCGGGGGCCTGTGCGGCGCCCGCTTTTTCTGGTGACACCAGAAGCTGTTGGCTGCGGCGGTCAGTGCCCGCCGCGGGCCATCACTTCTTGGCTTCTTCCTTCTTCTCGGCCTTCTTCTCGGCCTTTTTCTCGTCCTTCTTGGCTTCGGCCTTCTTGGCCGGCTCGCTGGCCTTGGCCGGGGCTGCAGCGGCGTGCGAACCGGCGTGGGCGTTGAAGGCGACGGCGGCGAAGGCGGCCAGGATCAGGGTGCTCAGCTTGCTCATGGAATGGTCTCTTGTTGAACGGTTGTTGAAACAATCACCACCAGGCTTGGCATCTTGCAGGCCTGAACCGCGGCGGGCGCTGTCCTTGGGCGCTTGGGCTTGAAGGTACCTCTACAACGCGGCCTGGGTCGGTGCGTTGACCGGGTCAGCGCAGAAATCGCATCTTTCGTCACGCCGCATCCGGTCGGCCTGCCCTTGCGTACAGTTGGCGGGTGAACGCACACCACCGCCCTCCACCGCTTCTCCAGACACTGGCTCTGTGCACACGGTCGGCCCCGCGGCCGCCGTGGTGGCGTCGCCGTCCCCGAGGCCCTGCCTGGCCGCGCGCTGCGCTGGGCGCCTTGGCCGCGGCGTGTTGGGCGGTGCAACCGGTGCAGGCTGCGCCGCGCCTGCCCAGCCAGGACAGCGAGGTGCTGGAGCGCCTGCCCGCACGGGCCGACGCGCCACGCGCACGCGAGCGCGCCCGCCTGCAACAGGCCTGGCGTGCGGCACCGCAGGACGTGGCCGCGGCCGTGGCCCTGGCCCAGCACGATTTCGACACCACGGCGGCCGACGGCGATCCGCGCCACATCGGCCACGCCCAGGCCACGCTGGCGCCTTGGTGGTCGCTGGCCGACCCGCCGTGGGCCGTGCGCCTGGTGCGTGCGCAACTGCGCCAGTTCAACCACGACTTCGCCGGTGCCGTGCAAGACCTGCAGGCCGTGGTGCGGGCGCAGCCGCAGTCGGCGGTGGCCTGGGCTTGGCTTGCCGCCATCGCCCTGGTGCAGGGCCGGGCGCAGGACGCCGGCACCGCCTGCCAACGCCTGGCCAGCCTACAGCCTGGGCCGCTGGCGGTGGCCTGCCAAAGCCAGGTGCAGGCCCTCATCGGCCAGACCGCCGCAGGCCTGGCCGCGTTGCAGCAGGCCTGGCAGACCGCTGGCTCGGCGCTGGCACCCGAGCAGGCGGTGTGGGTGCTGACCCGGCTGGGCGAACTGCACGCCGCGCTGGGCGACACCGCGGCCGCCGAGCAGCGGTTCCAGCAGGCGCTGGCTTTGGGCCACGAGGACGTTTACCTGCGCGCAGCCCACGCCGACCTGCTGTTGGACACCGCCCGGCCCGCCCAGGTGCTGCAGGCCTTGGAAGGCCGTGGCCGGGCCGACTTGCTGCTGCTGCGGCTGGCCCTGGCCGCCCAGGCCCAGCGCGACCCGCGCGCCGAGGGCTGGACCCGCGAACTGGCCGCCCGCTTCGAGGCCGCGGCCCGGCGCGGTGACAGCACGCACGACAAAGAGGCCAGCCGCCTGGCGCTGGCCCAGGGCCGCACGGCCGAGGCCTTGGCTTTGGCCGCGCGCAACTTCGAGGTGCAAAAAGAAGTGGCCGATGCCCGTGCGCTGCTGGAAGCCGCCCTGGCGGCACGCCAGCCGGCCGCGGCGCAGCCGGTGCGTGACTGGATGAAGGGCCTGGGCCTGCAGTACGCGCGTTTGCAGGCCTTGTTGGCCCAGTTGGAGGCCCTGCGATGAGCCGCTGTTTGAAAACCTGGTGGTGCCAGGCTGCGGCCCGGTGGACGGCGGCCGTGGCCCCGGCGGCGCGCGCTTGGGCTTTGCTGGCCTTGGCCGGGGCGGCGGCGCTGCCGGTGCAGGCCCACAAGCCTTCCGACAGCTACCTGCGCCTGCAGGCGGTGCCCGCCGAGGGTGGGGCGGGCACCCGCTGGCAGGGCCAGTGGGACATCGCCTTGCGCGACCTGGACCATGCCTTGGGCCTGGACGCCGATGGCAACGCCGAGATCACCTGGGGTGAACTGCGCCAGCGCCATGGCGAGATCGCGGCCTATGCCTTGGCCCGCTTGGAAATGCGCTGGCAAGGGCAGCCCTGCCGCCTGCGGGCGGGCCCGCAATGGGTGGACGAGCACAGCGACGGCGCCTACACCGTGCTGCCTTTCGAAGCCGACTGCAGCGCCACCGCGCCCACAGCGGCCGCTTCGGCCCCCGCCGCGGCGCCCCAGGAAGCCGCCGCCTCGGCGGCCGGCGGCCATGCCGCTGCGACCGGGCTGGCGCTGCGCTACAGCCTGTTCGCCGACCTCGACGCGCAACACCGGGGCCTGCTCAGCCTGCATTGGCAGGCCGACGGCCCGGCGGTGTCGGCGGTGTTCGGGCCCACGCAGGCGGTGCAGCACTTCGAACCCGGCCAGGCCAGCGGCTGGCGCGCTTTCGGGCAGTACCTGGTGGAAGGCGTTTGGCACATCTGGATCGGCTTCGACCACATCTTGTTCCTGCTGTCGCTGCTGCTGCCTGCGGTGCTGGTGTGGCGCGTCGAGGGCCGCCACTGGGTGCCGGTGCAGGGCTTTCGCCGCGCCACGGTGGAGGTGCTGAAGATCGTCACCGCCTTCACACTGGCGCATTCGCTCACGCTGAGCCTGGCGGCCCTGGGCTGGTTGAGCCTGCCCGCGCGGTGGGTGGAATCGGCCATCGCCGCGTCGGTGGTTTTGGCGGCGCTGAACAACCTGTGGCCCTGGATGCAGCAGCAGCGCTGGAGCGTGGCCCTGGCCTTCGGCCTCGTGCACGGGTTCGGCTTTGCCAGCGTGCTGGCCGAACTGGGCTTGCCGCAGCAAGCGCTGGCGACGGCCTTGCTGGGCTTCAACGTTGGCGTGGAACTCGGCCAGCTGGCCATCGTGGCGGTGTTCTTGCCGCTGGCCTATGCGCTGCGGGCCACGGCGTTCTACCGATGGGGTGTGATGGTCGGGGGTTCGGTGCTGATCGCCTTGCTGGCTGCGGCCTGGTTCGCCGACCGCGCCTTCGGCCTGTCGCTGGCGCCGTTCTGAACGGCGGCGTGGCGCTGTCAGGGCGCCACGTCGAACACCAGGCTCACGAAACGGCTGTCCCAGCGTGTCTGGCCAGGCCCGGGCGGCCGCAGGTCGATGGCGCGCAGCACCCAAGTGCCAGCCAGGGGCGGCGTCAGGGCCAGACGGCCCTGGGCGTCGCTGACCGCCCACTGGCTGAAGCGGGCCTGGTCGTGCCGCAGCTCCACCGACAAGCCCGCCAGCGGCAGGCCGTCGCGCACCACCTGGGCTTGCAGCGTTTGGTGGCGCCGCAGCGGCGCGGCGTTGTGCAGCCGGATGTCGAGGCCCAGCGACGCGGGGGTGCCGCCCTGGGTGCTGGCATCGGGCGCCGCGCCGGGCGGTGGCAGCAGGATGCGCGCGTGTTTGCTGTAGCGCTCTTGCCAGGGTTCGCCTTCGGCCTGCAGGCGCGCCCAGCTGGCGCGCAGGGCCGGGCCAGCGCGCACCTCGTCCAGGTAGGCCGCGGCCTTGTCGGCCGGCAGGGTCAGCTCGAAGTCCAGGCTCTGGGCCCAGCAGTGCAGCGCCCCGGGTGGGGCCTGCCAGCCCTGGGCCGCAGCGGCGGCGGGCAGCTGGAACGGGCGCATCGCCGCGGGCCCGGCCGGTGCTGCGCGGGCGCAACCCTGGCGGGCCACGCCTGTGCGCCACAGCGGTGTGGTGTGCACAGGAAAGGGGTCGCCCGTGCCCAGGGCCAGCCGTGCCACGGTGCTGCCCGGCGCGGGCGGCAAGGCCAAGAACCAGGTGTCGTGCGCCCAGACCGGTGCGGCGGCCAACAGGCTGCTGCACATCAAGGCGATCCAGGCCGGGCGGGTGGAGGCGCGCCGCGCACCGGTGCGGTGGCGGTGGGGTGAGGTGGGCAAGGCGGGGGCGTTCATGCCAGGCTGTACGCGCGGCGCGCTGCCTTGGATGCGGCGTGTTTTGCGCGATGATGCGGCCCCCTTCACCGACAACCGCGGCCCCGGCTGCGTGACCATGGCCCAGATCCTCATCCTCAATGGCCCGAACCTGAACCTGCTGGGCCAGCGCGAGCCCGCCGTTTATGGCCACACCACGCTGGCCGATGTGGAAGCCCTGTGCGCCCAGGCCGCGGCGGCGTTGGGCCACGGCGTGGAGTGCCTGCAGAGCAACCACGAAGGCGTGTTGATCGACGCTTTGCAAGCCGCCGGGCGCCGGGTGAAGACCGGGGAGTTGCTGGGCGTGGTCTTCAACCCCGGTGCCTACACGCACACCTCGGTGGCGCTGCACGACGCCATCAAAGGCGCCGAGGTGCCGGTGGTCGAGGTGCACATTTCCAACGTGCACGCCCGCGAGGCCTTCCGCCACCACAGTTATGTGTCGCCGGCCGCGGCGGGCGTGGTGGTGGGCTTCGGCGTGGACGGCTACCGCCTGGCCATTGAAGGCCTGGTGAAGGCCCGCCAACGGGCCGCGGCCGGCGGCTGAACCGCGCAGGCCCGCTGACCGGGGCCGTGCCGGCGGCCCGCTGCCGACACTTCAGGGCGGCGGCGCGGGCAGGTGCTGAAGCTCAGCCAGCCCACCCAGGCTGCTGCCGCCGGTGTTGTCGGCGTCGGCGCCCACGGCCACGGCCAGCAGCGGGGGCACGCTGCGCGCTTCGTCACCGAAGGCGCGCAGGAAGTCGCGCGCCAGGTCGCGCTGCACGCTGTGCCACTGGCCGGCCGGCCCGTTCAGGGTGATGAAGCGCACGCGGCGCGAATGGGCATTGGGCACCAGGCTCTCGGCTGGCCAGGTGGGGTCCCACACGTAGCACACGGTGGCGTTGGGCAGGGCTTGCCCCGTCTTGGCCTCGGCGATGGCCAGCAGCGGGCGTTCCACCCAAGGCACCTGGGCGCGTGGCATGTCGAACAGCGCACACACCTTCAGCGCGGCGTCGTCGCCGGCCTTGTGTTTCAGGTCGGCCTGGGCCAGCGGCTGGTCCACCCGCCAGCGCCAGCGCAGGCGCTGCGCCAGGGCCCCGGGCAGCGGGTGCAACAGGTTGCCGTAGCTGCGGTCGGCCTGCACCCGCAGCACGGTCTGCCCGTCCAGGGTGGCCAGGCTGTACCGGGTGGCCGGCGGGCGCTGATCAGGCAGGCCGGCGTACACCCACGGCGCCGCCAACGGTGCGCCGGCCACGCTGCCGAAACCCGCCAGCGTGCCGGTGGGCGGCGTTTCGGCGCCGGCCGCACCGGCGGCCAACAGACCCACGGCGAACGCGGCCACGCGGCCCCGGCGGCTTGGGGCCCCGGGCGGTGGGTGGGCAGGCGTGCAGCGTGGCATGGCGGCGGGCTTGTTGGGGCCAGGTGAAGGCGGTGCGCGGTTGCGCAGCCACCTCAGCGCACCTTACCTTGCCCTGGCCGGCCGTGCCAGCCGTGCCCGCCGTGCCAGGTTCAGGCCCAGCCCAGGCTGGGTTCAGCCTTGCCGGCGGCGGCGGACCAGGCCCCCCACGGCGCCCAGGCCGGCCAGCAGCAGGGCCCAGGTGCCGGGCTCGGGCACGGCGCTCACGCTGAAGTTCAGCCGGTCGCCGGCTTGCAGGCCGGTCAGCGTCCAGTCGGTGGCGCCGGGGGTGGTGCCCAGGGCATTGCCGATCTCCACGTCCAGGAACTCCAGCGAGCTGAACTGCAGTGTCGCCACACCGCCCTGAACGCTGACCTGCGCGCTGCCTTCGAACTGGCGCGTCACGCTGCCTGCCGGGCCAAAGGTTCCGCGGTCCAGCGTGAACTGGAAGCCGCCAATGCCGCTGCCGCTGAAGTTCCGCAGCACCGCGTTGAAGGCGATGGGCTGCAACAGGTCTTCCGCTTCAACCAGGAAGGCCAGCTGCACGGGCTGCAGGTTGGCGAAGTCGATGTCGAAGGACAGCAGGCCGGTGCCGCTGTAGTCGGTGACGTGGGTACCGCCTTGGGTCTGCGCGCCTTCGAAGGTGAGCGCGTGGGCCGGCAGCATGGTCAGGGCGGCCAGGGCCGCGCACAGCAGGTGTTTTTTCATGGTCAGGGTGTCTCGCGCAAGGTGGGTGAATGGGCTGCAACCTGGCTTCACAGGTGGCCTTTTTCGAAAGGGCCGGTGATGGCCAAGGTGACGCCGCAGTAGAGGTTCACGAAGAGCACACGGCCGTCGGGGCTGAACACGCTGCCGGCCCACTCGGTGTTGCGCTGGTTGCCTGTGACGGCGCCGGGTTTGCCGGCACCGGCCAGTTGCGCGGCGGTGAAGTTGTAGTTGTGCTTGGCGAAGATGTAGCTGTGGCCGCTGGGCGCCAGCACCTTCAGGTGCTGCGACTCGATGGTCGCGCTGGTGGGGCTGCTGTTGCCGCCATCCTCGTTGAACAGCAGACCGCCACGCGGGCTGATGCAGATGTTGTCGGGCGAGTTGCCCACCACGCGGTCGCGGCTGACGAAGATGGCCTTCAGCACCATGCTGGCCAGGTCCAGCGCCCAGATCACGCCAGCGCGCGCCACTGGCGACGTGCCTGTGGCCTTGTCGGTGAAGAACACCACCTGGTTGGCCACCCAGCAGCCTTCGTTGGCGCCGAAGATGGCAGCGCCGTTCTGATAGGCCTGGGCATAGGGGCCGCTGGCCGACACGTTGCCCACCTTGCTGGCCAGGGTGATGCCGTCGGCGTCGGGGTTGGCGATGTCCACCCACTCGCACTCGAAGGTCTGGCACAGGGTGGGGAAGCGCAGGTCGGCGTTGGCCACGCCGCGCACCTTCAGGCCTTGCAAGGGGCCGCCGGCGTGCAACGAGTTCAGACCGCCGCTCAGGTTGTTGGGGCGGAAGCGGTACAGCGTGTTGGCGTTGCCCTGGTCTTCGGTCAGGTACCAGAAGCCGGTGGCGGGGTCGATGGCGCTGGCCTCGTGCGCGAAGCGGCCCATGGCCACCAGCGGCGTGGCGTTCACGGCGGTCAGGCTGGTGTCGGCCGGCACTTCAAAGATGTAGCCGTGTTTCTTGCCGGTGCTGCTGACGCTGTTGCTGCGGATCTCTTCGTTGCTGAGCCAGCTGCCCCAGGTGCTGGCGCCACCGGCACAAGGGCGGAAGATGCCGCCCAGCGTGGCGTAGCTGCCCACCCAGTTGCCGTCGCGCCAGACCAGGTTGGTGTTGCCACCGATCTGGTAGCTGGTGCCGGTCAGGCCGGTGTCGTACTTGGCCACGCTGTCGCGGCCGGCGCCCACCATGTTGGCGGCGTTGCTGCTGGTGCTTTGTTCGTGGTTGCGCACCAGCACGATCTCTGTGCTGCGGCCGATGCGGCGCGTGCGCACCACGCCCATGCCGTCGTGGGCGCCAGGGGTGATGAGGCCGTCGCTCATGGCGTCGCCGCGCCAGCCATGGCTCTTGTAGCTGAAGCCGACAGGCAGTTCGATCAAGGGCAGACCGGTGCTCAGGTCGTTCACCGGCGCGGTCGGGCCGTAGGGGCTGTCGATCAGCAACGAGGCGTCGGCCGCGCTGCACTGCGAACCGGCGCTGACCCGCTGGGCGCTGAGTTCCGCGGAACGCGCGGCCATGGCCGCGATGGGGGCGCCGAAGGCTGCGGCCACGGCGGCGCCGCTGCCCAGCAGCAGGCCACGGCGGGTGGGTTGTTGGAGGTCGTCTGACATGGGGGCTCCTGGCGGTGTGGGGGCCCTGCACGCGTGGAAGGGCCTGCAGGCGACGGTAGGCACGGCCCGTGAAGTGCGCGTGACAGGGGTCGCCGTGGTCCTGCTCCACCGCCCGACCGGGCTGCGCACTGACGCACCGAATGAGGCGCCGTGGCGGTTGCGGCAACCACCGCGGGGGCTGGCCGGTGGCGTGTGCAACGGCCGGGGCCGCAGGGCGGTCTGGGCGATGATGTCGGCCCAGCCCCCTTGGGGCCGGGTCCGTGGAACGTCAGGAGATGCGCATGCCTTGGGTGTTGTTGTTGGTGGCTGGTTTGTTGGAGGTGGGCTGGGCCATCGGTCTGAAGTACACCGAAGGCTTCACCCGGCTGCTGCCCAGTGTGTTGACCTTGGGCGCGATGACCGGCAGCGTGTTGCTGCTGGGGGTGGCGATGAAGTCGCTGCCCGTGGGCACCGCGTACGCGGTGTGGGTGGGCGTCGGGGCGGTGGGCACGGCCCTGCTCGGCATGGTCCTGTTCGGCGAACCGGCCAGTGCCGGCCGCCTGGTCAGCCTGGGCTTGATCGTGGCGGGCATCGTGGGGCTGAAGCTGGCCAGCGCTTGAGTGGAGCGGCCCCGGGCCTTGTGCGCCACTGGGCCCTGCCTGCCGCACAGCCCTGCAGGCCTCGCGGCCCCGCGGGGCCGCTGACCTGCCATATGAGCATGTCGCATGTCCGCTGACACACCGACCCCGGCCGCGCGCCGCCTGGCCTGCCCGCGTTGCCTGCGGCCGGCGGCGTCTTGCCTCTGCGCGCTGGCCCGGCCCACGCCACACCGCACGCCGGTGTTGGTGTTGCAGCACCCGCAGGAGCAGCGCCAGGCCAAGAACAGCGTGGCCTTGCTGCGTTTGTCGCTGCAGCACTGCGAGGTGGTGGTGGGCGAGCACTTTGCACCCGCGGAGCTGAACGCCTGGCTGCACCGCCCCGGCTGGGACACCCGCCTGCTGTACCCCGATGTGCCCGCCGCGCCTGCGCCCCACCTGCCCGCAGCCCCTGCCGGGCTGCCGCTGCGCCTGGTGGTGCTGGACGCCACCTGGCGCAAGAGCCTGCGCCTGTTGCTGGCCCACCCAGCGCTGGCGGCGTTGCCGCGCCTGGCGCTGGTGGCGCCCCCGCCCACGCGCTACCGCAGCATACGAGCGGCGCGCCGTCCGGACCAGGTGTCGACCTTGGAGGCCACCGTGCAGGCCCTGGCCCAGCTGGAGGGGCCGGGTTTCCATGCCCAACCGTTGCTGGACGCCTTCGATCGTTTTGTCCAGCAGGTGGCGGCCCGGCGTGGGGGCGCTGGCACAGAGACTGTATGAACGATCAGCTGCGGGGCGGCGGGCTTGTCCCCACCGCCTGTGGACAAGCGTGTGTCGAACCTGTAGCAAGTGCGCTGCAGGCCGCGCCAGCATTGGTTGTCAAGCCCATTGCCTCATTTTTGAGCAGCTGTGGCGCCACGGTCGTATCGCCCCCGTTCGGCACCGGTTCTGCAGCGTTGCGCGTGCCGTCCACAGGCGTGTGGAGGGCGGTGCGGACCGGGCTGGCACGCCTTGGCCATCCCCCGGACGCCGGCCGTGGCGTGTGGCATCCTCGCTGTGGTTAGCCGCGTGCCGCCCGCCCCTGCGCTGCCCACCGCGGCTGGTGTGACCCTGGTCCGCGCTGGCCCCCTCAACCCCGTCCGGCCGATGGCGCGACCGCCCCCGGCCCACCACCTGGAACCCGCCGTGCTTGCTGTACCCCATCGCCGTCTCCACCGCCTGCAACGGCGCCAGCTGACCCAGGCCTTGGCCGGCGCAGCCGCGTGGGGCCTGTGGCCGTTGGCCCAGGCGCAGGATGCGGCGAAGGACCCGGGAAAGGAACCGGGAAACGAACCGGCACCGGCCCCGTCGCCTGACAACGCGTCCAACGCGCCCAAGACGCCCGAGCTGTTCGAGCCCCACACCCCGCTGGGCACCACCCTCGATGGGCAGGCCCTGCGCATCGCCGACCTGCCAGGGCGCGCCTTGATCGTGTGCCTGTGGGCCGCGTGGTGCCCGCATTGCCGGGCAGAGATGCAGGTGCTGGAACGGGTGCAGGCCTCCATCAGCCCGGAACGCTTGCGGGTCTTGCTGGTCAACACCGAGCCTGCAGAGGACTGGCGCAAGGTCAGCCGCTTGCTGGACGGCAAGCTGCGTTCGCTGATGACCCACGACGGCGACGGCCGTGTGCGCAAGGCCTTGGGCGCGCCCAAGAGCGTGCCGTACACCGTGTTGCTGGGCCCCGATGGCCGCAACTACGCCACACTGCGCGGCTGGTCGGACAGCCGCCTGGACTGGCTGGTGGAGCGCGCCAACATCGCCTTGAAGGCTCCGGCCCGCTGAGGCGCCTGGCCTGCAACCAGGCGCTCTGAGCCGTTCGGCCGGGCTGCGGCGTCATGCCGGGGTCACTGGTCGTCCGCATGCTTGCGCACAGGCCGCCGCATGCCGGTATCGGCCAGCCCTTCCCCCCTTAGCCAAGCAGGTGCCCCATGCTGTCGTTGTTCAAAAGGATGCTGAAGCTGTCTGTGTGGCTGGGTGCCCTGGCACCGCTGAGCGGGTGGGCCCAGGCACCCTGTGGCGCGCAGACGGTCATCGGCGACGTCAACAGCATCACCCTCAGTTTCCAGGTCTGCGGCGACAGCTTTGTCGGCACGGCCACGGCGCGCGGCACCGGCTGGGTGGCGGTGGGGTTCTCCACCGACCAGTACATGCCGGGCACGGACGTCTTCATGGGCGGTGTGTTGTCCAATGGCAGCACCTACGGCAGTGACCGCTTTGCCTACTTCCGCAGCCCGCCGGTGGTGGACACGCAGCAGGACGCCAGCCTGCTGGCGGCCAGCCAGGCCAACGGCTACACCAGCTTCACGTTCTCGCGTCCGTTGAGCACGGGCGACGACATGGACTACGACCTGACCGTCGGCGCCTTCTACATCCTGCTGGCTTACCACGAGACCAGCGATGCGCTGACCGACCGCCACACCTTCGCCGACCCGTCCGACATCGCCTATGTCTTCGCGCCTGTGCCCGAACCGCAGACGGCATTGACCCTGGCGCTGGGCCTGGGCGCGCTGGGTGCCTGGGCACGGCGTCGGCGCGCGCACGCCGGCTGAAGCCCCGGCATTGCTGGCCAAAAGGCCGGTGTGCGGAGGCGCGGGCCCGCAGGGTCTGGTTTCTGGTTCTAAGGTTCAGGCGCGCAGGGCCTGGTTCACCTGGTCCAGCGCCCACCACAGGTCGGCTTCCGCCACGTTCAGCGGGGGCGCCAGCACCAGCACCGTGCCTTGGCCCACCTTGAAGGACAGGCCAGCGCTCAGGCAGCGGTACAGCACGGTCTCGGCCAGGTCGGCGTCGTGCAGTTCGATGCCCAGCAGCAGGCCCGCACCCCGCACCTGCTTCACCGCGGGCAGGTCTGCGGTCAGTGTTTGCAGCCGAGCCAGGGCTGCCGCGCCCAGGCGCCGGCTGCGCGCCAGCAGCTGTTCTTCTTCGATGACGTCCAGCACCGCCAAGCCCGCGGCGCAGGCCACGGGGTTCTTCTCGTGCGTGTAATGGCCCAGCGCAGTGTGCTGGCCCACGTTCAGACCTTCGCGGGCGATCAAGGCGGCCAGCGGGAAGCTGCCACCGCCCAGGCCCTTGCCCAGCACCACCATGTCGGGCTGCACGCCGTAGCGTTCGATGGCGAACAAGTGGCCGGTGCGGCCCAGCGCAATGGGGATCTCGTCGACGATGAGCAGCGCACCGTGGCGGTCGCAAGCCTGGCGCAGGCGCCGGTAGTAGTCGGGTGGCGGCACCTGCACATCGGTGCAGCGGATGGTTTCCACCACCACCGCGGCCACGTCGCCTTCTTTGCGCAGCACGTAGTCCACATAGTCGGCGCAGCGCAGCGCGCACGCCCCACCACAGCCGAAGACGCAGTGGCCGGGGTCGCAAGGTGGTGCGTGCTCGCTGCCCGGCAACAGCGGGCCCATGCCGCGGCGGAACACCGCCTCACCGCCCAGGCCGATGGCGTCCAGCGACGCGCCGTGGAAGGCGTCCCACATCGACAAGGTCTTGAAGCGCCCGGTGGCCAGGCGTGCCAGCTTCAAGGCCATGCCGATGGCGGCCGTGCCACCCGGCGCGAACAGCGCGCGGGCGCCTTCCATGGGCGCGGCCTGGCACAGGCGGCGCGCCAGGTCCACCGCAGGGCGGTTGGTGTAGCGGCGTGGCGAGAACGGCAGGGTCGCCAGCGCTTGTTGCAGCGCGGCCAGCACGGCGGGATGGCCGTGGCCCAGCTGGTGCAGGCTGTTGCCGTGGAAGTCCAGGATGCGGCGGCCCGCGGTGTCGGTCAGCCAGGCGCCTTGCGCCCCTTGCAGCGCGTTCAGGCAGGGCGTGGACAGCGACTGGTGCAGGAACCAGCGTGCGTCTTCGTCCAACAATGCGCGGGTGGCGTCGTCCAGGTGCTCGGCCTGCCAGGCGGCGCGGTGTGCGCCCAGGTTCACATCGCCTTCGCTGCGGTCGGCGGCGGCGGGGTGCGTGCCAACGGCTGGCGGCGGCTCAGGCGGTTTCATGGGGCACCCCGGCCAGTTCACCGTCGCGCTGCATGCGCGCGCGGCCGCCTTGGGCGTGGGCAAACAGGGCTTCGGCCGCGCCGGCGGCATCGCGCGCCGCCAGCAGGTCCACGATGGCGCTGTGTTCTTCGGCGAAGTGCGGGATGGCCATCGGCGCCAACAGGTTGCGGCGGCGGAACAAGGCCAGCAGTTTGGTGAGCCTGCGGTACTGCTCGATGAGCACGGGGTTGCCGGTCATCGACACGATGGCGTCGTGGAAGCCCAGGTTCAGCGCGTGAAAGCGTTCCACATCGCCCGCGGGCACATCGCGCATGGCGTCGGTCAGGGCGCGCAAGGTGCGCAGTTGTTCGGCGGTGGCGCGTGTGGCCAGCAGGCGGCCTGCGGTGGCGTCCAGGCCGGCGCGCACGTCGTAGATGTCGGCGGCCTCGGACACCAAGATCTTGCGCACGTGCGCGCCGCGGTTTTTCTCTTGCCGTACCAGGCCCGACTCTTCCAGCAAGCGCAGTGCTTCGCGCAGCGGGCCACGTGACGTGCCGAAGCGTTGGGCCAGCGCCATCTCGTTGAGCTTGCTGCCGGGCGGCAACTCGCCGGTCAGGATCTGCTGCTCGATGGACTCGGCCACCAGCCGTGTCAGCGAGGTGCTTTGCAGCAGGGCCAGGGTGTGGTCGACGGTGGCGGGCAGGGCGGCGTTCATGGGCGTGGGGGTGGTGTGGGCCCGCATTCTAGGAAGGTGGCTGAGGATTGTCGATTGTCAACAATCCGACACATGCGCTTCTTAAGCTGAGCGCCGTTGCCGCAGCAGCGCCCGCTTTGGTGGTGGTGCGCAGCGCACCACGGCCGGCGCGTCCGGCCCATCCAAGGAGCCCCCGACATGACCGCCCAACGCCTGCCTTTTGCGTCGAAGTTCACCCTGTTCAAGCCCTGGCTGAAAACCGCCCTGGCCGCCACCGCTTGCGCTGCGGCCGCCCTGCCAGCGATGGCTTCGACCACGGTGCTGAACGTCTACACCGCGCTGGAGACCGACCAACTCAAGGCCTACCAGGCCGCCTTCAACAAGCAGCACCCGGACATCGAGATCAAGTGGACGCGCGACTCCACCGGCATCATCACCGCCAAGTTCTTGGCAGAAAAGGCGCAGCCGGTGGCCGACGTGGTGCTGGGCGTGGCGGCCAGCAGCATGGTGGTGTTCGACCGCGAGGGCCTGCTGCAGCCCTATGCCCCGGCCAACCTGAAGGCGGTGAACCCGCGCTTCCGTGCCCCGGGGGGCACACCCAGCTGGGTGGGCATGAACGTGTGGGGCGCGGCCATTTGCTACAACGTGGCCGAGGCCGTGAAGCTGGGCCTGCCCAAGATCCAGAGCTGGAACGACCTGCTCAAGCCGGAGTTCAAGGGCAAGGTCGTGATGCCCAATCCGAACTCGTCGGGCACGGGCTTCCTGGACGTGACGGCCTGGCTGCAGATGTTCGGCGAACAAAAAGGCTGGGCCTACATGGACCAGCTGCACCAGAACATCGCGGTCTACACGCATTCGGGCTCCAAGCCCTGCGTGATGGCCGGCGCCGGTGAATTCCCGGTGGGCATCTCCTTCGAGTACCGCGCCAACACCGTGAAAGAGAAAGGCGCGCCCATCGACGTGATCTTCCCCAAGGAAGGCCTGGGCTGGGACCTGGAGTCTTTCGCCATCGTCAAGGGCACGGCCAAGCTGGACGCGGCCAAGAAGCTGGCCGACTGGGCGGCTTCGCGTGAAGCCAACGAGCTGTACGCCAAGAACTTCATCCTGACGGCCATTCCCGGCATCGCCACCCGCCTGAAGCACGTGCCCACCGATTTCGAGCAGCGCTTGGTGAAGAACGACTTCGTGTGGATGGGCCAGAACCGCGACGCCGTGTTGGCCGAATGGCAGAAGCGCTACGCCAGCAAGTCTGAACCCCGCAAGTGAGCGCACGGCGCTGACACCCTCCGGCCCGGGCCACAACGCCCGGGCCGCCTTCCTTCTTCAAGGGGCAGGGCATGGCCCATCTGGACATCGAACACCTGTGCAAGCGCTACGGCAACTTCGTGGCCTTGCACGACATCCAGCTGCAGGTGGCCCGCGGTGAATTCGTGGTGTTGCTGGGGCCCTCGGGCTGCGGCAAGACGACCTTGTTGCGCGCCATCGCGGGGCTGGAACCGCAAGACAGCGGTCGCATCGTGCACGCGGGCCGCGACGTGTCGCACCTGCCCCCGGCCCAGCGCGACTACGGCATCGTGTTCCAGAGCTACGCGCTGTTCCCCAACCTGAACGTGGGCCAGAACGTGGCCTATGGGCTGAACACGCGCCGCGCCGGACGCGAAGCCCACCGCCAGCGCGTGGACGAGATGCTGGCCCTGGTGGGCTTGCCGGGCACCGAACACAAATACCCCGCCCAGCTGTCGGGCGGGCAGCAGCAGCGCATCGCGCTGGCGCGGGCTTTGGCCACGCGGCCCGACCTGCTGTTGCTGGACGAACCGTTGTCGGCGTTGGACGCCATCGAGCGCCTGCGCTTGCGTGGTGAGATCCGCCGCCTTCAGCAAACGCTGGGCGTGACCACCCTGATGGTGACGCACGACCAGGAAGAAGCCTTGGCCCTGGCCGATCGCATCGTGGTGATGCACGCCGGCCGCATCCAGCAGGTGGGCACGCCGCAGGCCGTGTACCAGGCCCCGCAGAACGACTTTGTGGCGCATTTCATTGGCCGCAGCAACCTCATCGAAGCCGTGGCCGTGGACGCGCACAGCGTGCAACACGGTGGCTTGCTGTGGCGCACCGCCGCAACGCTGGTGCCCGGCCAGCGTTACCGCTTCAACCTGCGGCCCGAGGACATCAGCCTGGTCGACGGCGCCGAGCCGGTGGAGAACAGCTTCTACGCCCGCGCCGAGAAGTGCGAGTTTTTGGGGGCGTTTTCGCTGGTGACCTTGTGGCCCCAAGGCGGGGCTGCTGGCCCCGCGGGCCCGGCCATGCCCCTGGTGGCGCAGTTCGCCAGCAACTACCTGGCGGGCCGGCCTATCCATCCCGGCAGCACCGTGCGCGTGGGCTTGCCGGCCCAGCACCTGGTGCCCATGCAGGCCGCGGCATGAAGCTGGCCACCGAACCGTTGGCCCGCCAGGCGCCGGCGGCACCCCCGCCCCAGCAGGCCCAGCGCAGGCCTGGTGGGCGCCAGCCTGGGTGGCCAGGCCTGCCCGCGCTGCTGTTGTTGGGCGCCGCCGCAGCGTTGACGGCCTTTCTGCTGCTGCCGCTGGGCACCTTGTTGGCGCAAAGCCTGGTGGACACCCAAGGCCGCTGGAGCCTGGCGCAGTTCAGCGCCTTCATGCAGGCCCCGGGCACGGGTGAGGCGGTTTGGAACACGCTGTGGGTGGCGGCCATGGTCACCGGCATCACCGTGCCGCTGGCCTTTGTGTACGCCTACGCTTTGCAACGCGCTTGCCTGCCGCTGCGTGGTCTGTGGCGGCTGTTGGGTTTGTCGCCACTGCTCGGGCCTTCGCTGGTCGGTGCCATCGCGTTCATCCAGTGGTTCGGCACACAAGGTCTGCTCAAGCCTTGGCTGGGCGACCTCAGCATCTACGGCCCTCTGGGCATCGTGCTGGCCACGGTGTTCGCCAGCTTTCCGCATGCGTTGATGATCCTGGTGGTGGCCCTGGCCACCTCGGACGCGCGGCTGTTCGAGGCGGCCGACGCGCTGCGCGCTTCGCGCTGGCGCAAGTTCACCACCGTCACGCTGCCCGCGGCCAAGTACGGCCTGGCCAGTGCGGCCATGGTGGTGTTCGCCTATTCGGTCAGCGAGTTCGGCATTCCCAAGGTCATTGGCGGCAACTTCAAGGTGCTGGCCGTCGAAATCTACGTGCAGGCCGTGGGCCAACAAAACTTCGGCCGCGGCGCCGTGGTGGCGTTGGTGCTGCTGCTGCCGGTGCTGCTGTCTTTCGCGGTGGACCAGCACCTGCAGCGCCGTCAGCAGGCCAGCCTGACCGCACGCGCCGTGCCCTACACACCGCGGCGCGACTGGCGCCGCGATGCGCCTTTGTTGGTGTTCACCGCTGCGGTCGGCGGCGCCCTGCTGGCGGTGCTGGGCATGGCCGTGGCCACTTCGTTCATCACCTTCTGGCCTTACAACCTGGCCCCCACGTTGCGCCACTACACCTACGGTCTGGCCGAAGCCGGGGTGCTGGACGCCTACCTGAACAGCCTGCGGCTGGCCACCTTGACGATGCTGTGGGGCACGCCTTTTGTGTTCGTCACGGCCTACCTGCTGGAAAAGACCGGCCGACCACACAGCCTGCTGCGCCGTGCGGTGCAGGCCATGGCGTCTTTGCCCATGGGCGTGCCGGGCTTGGTGCTGGGCATAGGCTGCATCCTGTTCTTCAACCACCCAGGCAATCCGCTGGGCGGGCTGTACAAGACCATGGCGCTGCTGGTGGCCATCACCGTGGTGCACTTCTACACCGCCTGCCACCTGACGGCGCTGACCGCTCTGAAGAGCCTGGACCGCGAGTTCGAAGCCGTGTCGGCGTCGCTGAAGGTGTCGCGGGCGGTGACGTTCTGGCGCGTGACGCTGCCGGTGTGCCTGCCGGCGGTGCTGGAGATGTCGCGCTACCTGTTCATCAACGCCATGACCACGGTGTCGGCGGTGGTGTTCTTGTACGCCCCAGAGACCTTGCCGGCCTCGGTGTCCATCCTGAACCTGGACGAAGCCGGCGAACTGGGCCCGGCCGCGGCCATGGCCACCCTGGTTGTGGCCACCACGGCCGCCTTCAGCCTGTTGCACGCCGGTCTGGGGCACTGGCTGCTGGGCCGCCAGCAAGCTTGGCGACGCCCGCGCCCTTGAAGGCCGTTCTGGCCCCGTCTGCCCCCGCCCTCCACCCTGACGCACCATGCCCTTGATCGACCGCGACCCCCTGTTGCTGACCCCCGGCCCTTTGAGCACCACGCTGCGCACCAAGCAGGCGATGTTGCACGACTGGGGCAGTTGGGACACCGCCTTCAACCGCGTCACCGCCGACGTGTGCCGGCAGTTGCTCGACATCGTGCACGGCGCGGGCAGCCACGTGTGTGTGCCGCTGCAAGGCAGTGGCAGCTTCGCCGTGGAAGCCGCGTTGGGCACCCTGGTGCCACGCCACGGCAAGGTGCTGGTGCCCAACCAGGGCGCCTACTGCGCGCGCATCCTGCGCATCCTGGCCACCATCGGCCGTGCGGCCGTGGAACTGCCGTTGGCCGAAACCCAGCCCATGGACCCCGCGGCCATCGACGCGGCCCTGGCCGCCGACCCCGGCATCACCCATGTGGCGGTGGTGCACTGCGAAACCGGCACCGGCATCTTGAACCCGCTGGACGCCATTGCGCAGGTGGTGGCGGCGCGGGGGCGTGCGCTCATCGTCGACGCCATGAGCTCTTTCGGTGCCTTGCCCATCGACGCGCGCCACCAGCCTTTCGACGCGGTGATCGCGGCCTCGGGCAAGTGCCTGGAGGGGGTGCCCGGCATGGGTTTCGTCATCGCCCGCGAGACCGCATTGGCCGCCAGCGCCGGGCAGTGCCACTCGTTGGCGCTGGACCTGCACGACCAGTGGACCTACCTGCAGCGCACGACGCAGTGGCGTTTCACGCCACCCACGCACGTGGTGGTGGCGCTGGCGGAAGCCCTGGCCCAGTACCAGGCCGAGGGCGGCCAAACCGCACGCCTGGCGCGTTATGCCGCCAACCGCCAAAGCCTGGTGCAAGGCCTGGCCGCGCTGGGCCTGCGGCCGCTGCTGGACGAGACCGTGCAGTCGCCCATCATCGTCACCTTCCACGCGCCGGCCCACGCGGCCTGGAACTTCCAGACCTTCTACCAGGGGGTGCGCGCCCGGGGCTTCGTCCTCTATCCCGGCAAGCTCACGCAGGTGGAAACCTTCCGCGTGGGCTGCATCGGCGCCATCACGACGGCCGACGTGGACCAGGCCGTGCACGCCATCGGCACCACCTTGGCCGACATGGGCCTGCGCCCCGCGCGCTGACGCGAGGCGCCCACTGGCGGCCTTCACTTTTCAAAAAACCTTCAACGCAGGCACCCCATGCAAGCACACCTCGAGGCCGTCATCTTCGACTGGGCCGGCACCATGGTCGACTTCGGCTCTTTCGCGCCAACGCAGATCTTTGTCGACGCCTTCCAGGCCGCCTATGGCTTCGCGCTCAGCCTGGAAGAAGCGCGCCGCCCCATGGGGTTGGGCAAGTGGCAGCACATCGAAGCCCTGGGCCGCGACCGCGACGTGGCACCGCGTTGGCTGGCCCAGTTCGGACAGCCCATGGGCCAGGACCAGGTGCGCCACATCTACGAGACCTTCATCCCGCTGCAGGTGGAGCGGGTGGGCGAGCACAGCGCCTTGATCCCCGGCGCCTTGGCCGTGGTGCAGGGCCTGCGGGCCCAGGGTTTGAAGATCGGTTCCACCACCGGCTACCCGCGCCAGGTGATGCTGCGCTTGATGGCGCTGGCGGCTGAACAAGGGTATGCGCCGGACTGCACCGTGTGTGCCGACGACCTGCCCGCCGGCGCGCGCCCCGGCCCCTGGATGGCCCTGGAGTGTGTGCAGCAGTTGCGCCTGGGCGCGGTGTCGCACTGCGTGAAGGTGGACGACACGGTGCCCGGCATCGCCGAGGGCCTGAACGCCGGCATGTGGACGGTGGGCGTGGCCCTGTCGGGCAGCCCCGCGGGCTGGACGCTGGCCGAATACCAAGCCGCGGACGAGGCCGCACGCGCGGTGCAACGTGCCGCGGTGGCGGCGGAACTGCAGCAGGCCGGTGCCCACTTTGTGGTGGACACCGTGGCCGACCTGCCGGGCGTGCTGCAGCAGATCGCACAGCGCTTGGCCCAGGGCCGGCGGCCCTGATGCCTGGCGGGTGCGCGGTGGACACGCTGGCCGGCACCGGGCCTTCAGGCTTGCACGTGGACCTGCTGGTGGTGGGCGCGGGCATCCTGGGTCTGGCCACCGCTTACGCCGCGGCGCAGCGGGGCCTGCGGGTGGCGGTGGTGGAACGCCATGCCCAGTGTGTGGGCGCTTCGGTGCGCAATTTTGGGTTCGTCACCGTCACCGGGCAGCGCCGCGGTGAACACTGGCAGCGCGCGCGCCGCAGCCGTGCCGTGTGGCAAGCCGTGGCCGAAGAGGCGGGCATCCCGCTGGTGCAGCAGGGCCTGCACGTGCTGGCCCAGCGGCCTGAAGCCGCCCGGCTGTTGGAGGCGTTCGTGGCCACCGAAATGGGCGAAGGCTGCCGTTTGCTGGGCGCCGCGCAGGCCGCGCGCGAACTGCC
Source organism: Rubrivivax sp. (assembly GCA_046318395.1). Lineage (GTDB taxonomy): Bacteria > Pseudomonadota > Gammaproteobacteria > Burkholderiales > Burkholderiaceae_C > Rubrivivax. The sequence continues at coordinate 50,328 of JBKCUM010000241.1, read as the reverse complement.
TGGCCTGCAGCCCGGCCAGGCCGTGCTGCGCAGCCCGCACGAGTGCCGGGTGGAGTCGCGCGAGGCCCTGCCGCGCCTGGCCCAGTGGTTGGCCCAGACGCAGGGGGTGCAGTTCCATTGGCAGACCGCGGTGCACGCCATCGAACGGCCCCAGGTGCACACCAGCCGGGGCCGTTTGCGGGCCGAGCACGTGGTGGTGTGCCCCGGCCACGACCTGGCCACGCTGTACCCCGAGGCCCTGGCCGCGGCCGGGCTGCGTGTGTGCACCTTGCAAATGATGCGCTTGCGGCCGGCCCAAGCCTGGCACCTGCCCGCGCCCGTGATGTCCGACCTGAGCCTGGTGCGCTACGAAGGTTATGCCGATCTGCCCGAAGCCGCAGCGTTGCGCCGTGTGTTGCAGGCGCAGCAGCCCGAGCACCTGCGCTGGGGCATCCACCTCATCGCCGTGCAGTCGGCCGACGGGTCGCTGGTGGTGGGCGACAGCCACGTGGTCGGCGAGGCCGAGGCGCCTTTTGGCCGCAGCGACATCGACGCGCTGATCTTGCAAGAACTGCAGCAGGTGCTGCGCCTGCCAGCAACCACGGTGGTGGAGCGCTGGACCGGCAGCTACGCAACGGCCGCCGACCTGGTGTTCAAGACCTCGCCCCAGCCTGGCGTGGCCTTGGGCGTGGTGACCAGTGGCACGGGTGCGTCGACCGCTTTCGCCTTCGCCGATGAGCTGCTGAACTTGGCCCTTTGCCACTGATTCGAGGCCGGTCGCCTCAACAGTTTGGTTGCCGGCCTTTGCCCGTCTCTGGGTGTGCGGCGCAGGCCCACGGTTTGGTGGCCGCGACGCGGCGAAGGTTGGCGTTCGTCGCAGCAGGGAAGGCTTGGGTTGCGGTGGCCGCGCGTTGGTCGCAGGCGGCTGGTGGCGCGCGCTGCGGCCAAGCACAGTGAAGGTGTGTGCCACCCAAGCGGCTGTTGCCTTGGCCGCTTGCTGCCCACCCCTCGATGCCCCTTGGCCCATGGCCAGGGGGGCCCTTCACCTGCTCAGAGCACCGATGTCCAAAGCTGCGCTGTCCTTGCTGATGTTCACCCTCGCGTCGCCGGTCGCGGCCATCGTGGTACGCCACGATGTCGACCCGGCACGTTACCTGGCCAGCCCGGCCGACTTCCCGCCTCTGGCCACCTTTTATCGGATAGGTGCGCACGGCACGCTGGTCCACCCCCAGTGGGTGTTGACGGCGGCACATGCGGTGTTTTGCCTGGACAAGGGACAGCCCATCCGTGTGGGCGCGGAAACCGTGGAGGTTGAAGCCCGCTACACCCACCCCGACTACCGCTGGGACGGTCCGCACGACCTGGCGCTGGTCAAGCTCACCCGGCCCGTGCAAGGCGTGCAGCCCGCCGCGCTGTACACGGGCCAAGACGAGGCGGGCCAGCTGGTCTGGTTCATCGGTGTGGGCGCCACCGGCAACGGGTTGAAGGGGCAGGTGGATACGGCTTCCGACGGCCGCCTTCGCCGGGCCCAGAACCGCGTGCACGCGGTGCAGGGCGGTGACCTCAGCTTCCGTTTTGACCGCGGCGAGCAGGCCGAGCCGCTGGAAGGTGTGTCGGGCAACGGCGACAGCGGTGGGCCAGCCTACGTCGTGCGCCCCGGCGGCGGTTTTCACGTGTTGGGTGTCAGCTCCCGCACGGACAGTTGGTTTCGACAGGTCGGTGAGTACGGCGTCAAGGAGCGCTACACGCGCGTGTCCGCCTACCAGCACTGGATCCGCCAGGTGATGCAGGGCAGTGCCGCTGAAGCGGCGGCCCTCAGCAGCCCGCAGACCTTTTCACCCCCTGAGCTGAAAGGCCGAGACCTGCAGGCGGTGTGCCGGTCGCTGCGCATCCCACTGCCAGGGTGATGCGGCGGCGGGACCTGCGCGGCCGCGTGCAGCCTTTGCCGTGCCCAAACGCCCGGTGGGGGATCGCTGTGGCGAGGGGGGCCTGCAACCCCATCTGTTCCGCCGCGCTGACGCCGTGGTTCGCCGAGAGGGTGGCCCCCGGGCGGCACCTGTCGGCCTGAAGCGCCGATCAGATCGGGCCCAGCGCAGGCGGATAGCAGGCCGCCATCAGGTCGACCTCAAGCCGTGCCCAGGGTCTGCGCCATCAACCTGCGCAGCAGGTCCAGCCCCGGGGCAGGCGTGCGCCGGCGCAGCGTCACCAAGGCGAAGCGCGCGTGTGTGGCCAGTGCGGGCCGCAGCGGCAGCACCACCAGGTCGGGCGCGGCGGCGCGCACGGCCAGCAGCACCGCGTCGCTGTCGCGGGCCACGGCCACCAGGCTGGACAGCTCTTCGCAGCGCAGGCCCACGCACACGGCGGGGTCGGCCTGCGGGCCGTAACGTTCCACCAGCACCCGCGCCACCTCGTCGGACAGCGGCGTGGACGCCACGGGGTAGGGCGCCAGGTCGGCGAAAGCCAGCGCGCGGCGCCTGGCCAACGGGTGGCCGCGGCGCACCATGAACACGCCGGGCAGTTCGTAGGGCGGCGCGATGTCCAGGTCGGGCGCCGGCCGCAGCGAACGCGCGTCCACCACCAGGGCGTCCAGCTCGCGGGCGCGCAGGGCCTGCAGCAGCAGGTCGGTGCGCCCGCGTGCGATGTCCACCGTCAAACGCGGCCGTTCGCGGGCCACGGTCAGCAGCAGCGGCGTCATCAGCAGGGCGCCCGGGCCGGAGCCCATGCCCACACGCAGGGCGCCTTGTGCGCCGTCGCTGGCGTGCAGGGCGGCGTCCTTCAGGTCGTCGGCGGCCAGCACCAGTTCGCGCGCACGCGCCAGGGTCAGCTGGCCGAACGGGGTGAGCTCGCTGCGCCGGCCCAGGCGGTCGAACAGGGGCTGGCCCAGTTCGTCTTCCAAGGCCCGCAGGCTGCGGCTCAGGGCGGGCTGGGTCAGGCACAGCTCGGTGGCCGAACGCGCGAACGAACCCGTGCGGGCCAGCGAGAGGAAGTGGCGCAGCTGCACAAGGGTCATGGTGGCCAACGTGGTGGGTTGAACGTCAAACTCATCGTAATGCGAAGAACAATGCATTGGACGTGAGGCTGGCCCCGCTTCTACATTGGTCCCGTCGTTGCAGCAGCCGCCTGGGCTGGCGGCGGCCCCGAACACCCCCCAGGCCCCTTGCCAGGAGAACCGCCATGATCGGATTGCGTCGCCCCCCGTTGCTGGCCTGGATGGCCGGTCTGTTGTTCACCGCTGGGGCCGCCTGGGCCCAGGGCTACCCCAGCAAGCCGGTGAACCTGATGGTGCCGTACCCGGCGGGTGGGCCTTCGGACGCCATTGCGCGCATCTTCAACACCGCCTTGGGCAAGGAGCTGGGCCAGACGGTGCTGGTGGAAAACCTGGGCGGCGTCTCGGGCGCGCTGGCGGCGCAGAAGGTGCTGAACGCGCCGGCCGACGGCCAGTACGTGTTCCAGGGCTCGCCCAACGAGGTGATCCTCGCGCCGCTGGCCAACGCCGCGGTGAAGCTGAAGACCGAGGACTTCCGCCTGGTGCACCCCGTGGCCGACGCGGTGATGGTGTTCGTCACCCGAAAGGACCTGCCGGTGAACAGCGTGGACGAGCTGATCGCTCTGGCGCGCAAAGCCGGCGACAAACCGCTGAGCTATGGCAGCGTGGGCATGGGCTCGCTCTACCACCTGATCCTGGAGCAGGTGCAGGCCAGCACCGGCGTGTCGCTGTCGCACGTGCCGTACAAGGGCAACGCGCCGCTGCTGCAGGACATCGCCGGTGGGCAGGTGGACTTCGCAGTGCTGGTGTACAGCGCGGCGATGGGTGCGCTGGCCGACCAGGGGCGGTTGAAGGTCATCGCGCAGCTGGGCGCGCAGCGCTCGGAGCTGCTCAAGCAGGTGCCCACGGTGGCCGAAGGCCAGGCGCTCAAAGGCTTCTCGTACAAGATCTGGACCGGCTTCATGGTGCCGCGCAAGACGCCCGAAGACGTGGTGCAGCGCCTGCACGCGGCCATCGGCAAGACCTTGCAAGACCCCGGCGTGCGTGCGCAGTTGGCGGCCCAGACCCAGGTGCCCGCCGCGCCCATGAGCCTGGCCGAAGCCAGCCGCCACTTCGACGCGGAAACCGCGCGCTACCGCGCCATCGCCAAGCAGATCAACCTGCAACCGCAGTGAAGCGGGGCGGGCCATGACCTACCTGCTCGACGCCCTGGCCGCCCGTGCCGGCGAGTTCATCGCGCTGCGGCGCGACATCCACCAAGAGCCCGAACTCGCCTTTGAAGAGCACCGCACCGCGGCCCTGGTGGCCACCCGCCTGGCCGGCTGGGGTTACGACGTGGCCACCGGCCTGGGCGGCACCGGCGTGGTGGGCACGCTGCGCCGCGGCCCCGGCACGCGCCGCCTGGGCCTGCGGGCCGACATGGACGCCTTGCCCATCGCCGAGGCCAGTGGCCAGCCCTGGGCCAGCCGCCGCCCGGGCCTGAGGCACCCCAGTGCCCACGACGGCCACACCGCCATGCTGCGCGACGCGGCGCGGCACCTGGCGGAGGCCGGCCGCTTTGACGGCACGCTGCACCTGATCTTCCAACCCGCCGAAGAGGGCGGTGGCGGGGCGCTGCGCATGATGGCCGACGGGCTGTTTCAACGCTTTCCCTGCGACGCCGTGTTCGCCATGCACAACATGCCCGGGGTGCCGCAGGGCCACCTGGTGTTGCGTGAGGGCTCGGCGATGGCGTCGTCCGACTACGCCACCATCACGCTGACCGGCCAGGGCGGCCACGGCGCCATGCCGCACCTGACGGCCGACCCCGTGGTGGCCGCGGCCAGCCTGGTGATGGCGCTGCAAACCGTGGTGTCGCGCAACGTGGACCCGCTGCAGGCCGCTGTGGTGACGGTGGGCGCGCTGCAGGCGGGTCAGGCCAACAACGTCATCCCCGCCAGCGCGCGGCTGGAGCTGAGCGTGCGCGCGCTGGACCGCGGCGTGCGGGCGCTGCTGCAGGCGCGCATCCGCGCGCTGGCCCAGGCCCAGGCCGTCAGCTACGGGGTGCAGGCCGAGGTGGTCTGGCGCCCGGGCTATGCCGTGCTGGTGAACAGCGCGGCCGAGACCGAGTTCGCCCGCCGCGTGGCGCTGGACCTGTTGGGCCCCGAACGCGTGACGCTGCAAGGCCCGCCCTTGACCGGCAGCGAAGACTTCGCCTTCATGCTGGAGCAGGTGCCCGGCAGCTACCTGTTGATCGGCAACGGCACGGCGCCCGGCAGCGGCCCTGGCTCGGCCCCGGCCCCGGTCCCGGTCCCGCCCACGGCCTGCATGGTGCACCACCCCGGCTACGACTTCCACGACGGCAACATCGCCGTGGGCAGCGCCTACTGGGTGGCGCTGGCCCAGCGCTTCCTCACCGCGGCTTGAGGCCCGCGGCTGGGCTCAGGGCCGGGCCGGCGCGCCCCCTTCAGCCGGCCGGCCGCAGCGCGTCGCCGGGGCTGTAGTCGGGGCCGGCCTGCATGCGCTGGCCATAGGACCGCTGGGCGTCGCTGCCGGTTGGCCACTGCGTGCAGAAGTGCTGCCACCACGCGGTGGGGTCCACGTCGATGGCCAGGGCGTCGACGTGCAGGGCACCGCCGCCGGCGCGCACGCCGAAGCGCCGCTCCGGGCCCTGGTGCGGGTGCAGGGCGATGCGGGTCAGCAGGCCGGCCGGGTCGCCGCGGAAGTTGGGCATGCCGGCGGCGCCGTTGTTGAACACCCAACGCCCGGGGCCAGCACCGCCGGCCGCGCCGGGCAGGCCCTGGAACACCGGCAGGCAGGTGTGCGAACTGGCGAAGGCCTGCACGCCAGCGCGGTCCAGCCAGCGGGCCACGGTGTCGCGGTGGGCCGGGTCGCGCAGGTGTTCCTGCGCGAAGCCCCAGCCGGCCAACGAGGTGGCGTCGCCGTGCACGATGCCGATGCGGGCCGGCCCCACATCGGCGCGCAGCCACATCGGCAAGGCACCCAGCGCGGCGCGCAGCGCGGGCGTGGCCGCCAGGCGCAGCCGCTGCTGGATGCGGTTGGAGTGCTGCACCACGGCGTCGCCCACCCAGTCGGGGTAGGCGCAGCCGCAGCCTTCGTCCTGGTCCGAGGCCAGTTCGGTCTCGACGTTGCCACGCAGCGCCGTGTGCGCCAGCACGGTGGCCTGCACCTGCGCGAAAACGGCGGGGTCGGCGTCGAACCAATGGAAGTCGCCGTTGAACACCAGGCGCTTGCGGCCGCGCTCGCGCGCGAACAGGGCCAGCACGCGGTCCAGCGCCAAGGGGTTGCCGTACAGGCCGCCCACCACGTACAGCACCTCCAGCCCCTGCAGGTCGGCCGGGGCCTCGGTCTGGAAGACCTCGGGCGGGTAGCGGTAGTGCAGCGGGCAGCTGCGGCCGGGGGGGGCGTCGGCTGCGGCGCCGTTGGGCCCCGGGGCCGAGGTGTGCGGCGCGTTTTGCGTGGTGGGGACCGAAGGGGTGGCAGGCGCTGGCATGGTGGGCAGGGGGCGGGGCGGTTCAACCCCGCGGCGGCTGGGCCGGTGGCAGGCCGCGGAACTGTTGCAGGAAGCCGCGGTCGATGTGGTCTTTCCAGCGCCAGGCCCAGGCGCCGGCGGCGCCGAGGGGTCCACGCGCGGCGATGGCCCGGCCGTCGCCAGTGGCCAGCAGGGTCAGGAAGTGGCGCTGCGGTCGGTGCACGGTGGGCGGGCCCGGCGGGCTGGCCAACGCCGCGCGCAGGTTGGCCGCCAGCACCGGGCCCATGCGCACGGCGTGCACACCGGCCTTGGGCAGGCCCGGGCCAGGCCAGCGGGCGCAGTCGCCGCTGGCGTACACCTGCGGGTGCGACAGCGCGCGCAGTTGCGCGTCGATGCGCACAAAGCCTTGTTCGTCCACCGCCAGCGTGCCGCGCCGGGCGGCGTCTTGCTGCCAGGCGTGGGCTTCGGCCCCGGTGGCCCAGACGACCACGTCGCTGGCCCGGTCCACGGCCGTGGACCAGCCGCTGCCCACTTCGGCCACCGCGCCGGCGCGGTCCAGCGCGCGCTGCGCGGCGCGCCGCGCGGCCGGCGCCAGGCCGGGCAGCCAGGCCGGTCCGCGTGTCAGCAGCCGACCTTCCACGGGGCGGTCGGGGCGCAGCTGGCGCAGGCGGGCCAGCAAGGCCAGCAGGGCTTCGAAACCCGCGGCGCCACCGCCCACGGCCGTCACCACGAAGGGACGGTCGGGCTGGCCGATGTCGCCACTCACCCAGCGCGTCAGCAAGGCGTCGACACGGCCACGCAGCAGCGCCAAGGGGCGCAGCGGCAGCATCTGCGCGTGCAGCGCGGCCGGCGGGTGCAGCGTGGCGCCCACGTTCAGCGAGAGCAGGTCGTAGTCCAGCGCCTGGCCGTCTTCCAGCCACAGGCGTTGGCGGTCGGGGTCCAGCGCGTGCAGCCCGCCCTGCTGCCAGCGCGCACCGGCCGCGGCGGCCAGCGGCGGGAAGTCGATGGCGATGTCGTCGAAGGCGTAGCGGCCGGCCAACCAGCCCGGCACCATGCCGGAGTAGGGCGCCCGCGGCTCTGGCGACACCACGACCACGTCCACGCCGGGCAGCGGGGCCTGTTGCCAAGCCCGCAGCACCAGGGCGTGGGCATGGCCTGCGCCCACCAGCACCAGGCGCTTCATGGGCCGGGCGCCGGGGGCGGCACGGGTGGCGGGTGGGCCTGCAGCGCGGCCAGCCAGCCGGCGGGCAGGTGGGCCAGGTCGGCGGGTTCGTCGATGTCGGCCACCGGTGGCAGGGCCGTCCAGCGCACGCCAGCGGCCTGCAGGCGCTGGCGGGTGTCGGCCATCACCTGGGCGTGGCTCCAGCGCATGCCGTCGAACCAGCGTGGGTCGGCCTGGCGCTGGCCCACCAGCGCGTAGCCGCCGTCCAGCGCCGGCACGAAGACCACCGCGTGGTCGTGCAGCGCCTGGGCGGCTTGGCGCAGCACGGTGGCGTCCAGCGCCGGGGCGTCGGTGCCGACCAGCAGCGCGCGCGGGTGCTGTGCCAGGCCGCGCACGAAGGCGCGGTGCATGCGCTGGCCCAGGTCGCCGTCGCCTTGTGCCGTCAGCCGCGCACCGTGCTGGTGGGCGGCGGCTTGCAGCGCCGGGTGCTGCGTGTCGGGGGCGGCGCACAGCTCGACCGGCCCCAGGCCGGCCACCCGCGCCTGGGCCAGGGTGTGGTGCAACATGCGTTCGGCCAGGGCCGCGGCGCCCTGCGCCCCCAGGGCCGGCGCCAGGCGTGTCTTGGCCAGGCCGGCCACCGGGGCCTTGGCGAACACGATGACCAGCGTGTCGCCGCCGTCGGCCGGGGTGTCGAAGCGGCCGCTCACCGGTAGGCCTCGGCCAGTTGCGCCGCCGAGGCGCCGCGCCAGTAGCGCCAGCGCAGCCGCCACATCAGGAAGATGGTGCGCCACACGCCCCGCTGTTCCCAGCGGCGGCCGGAGGTGTGCACGCGGGCGCGCAGGCAGGCCGGCGGGCCCAGGCGCTTCAGGCGGCGGCTGATCTCGATGTCTTCCATCAGCGGTTGGGCCGGAAAGCCGCCGACCTGCTCGAACGCCGCGCGTGTGACGAACAAGGCCTGGTCGCCGGTGGCGATGCCGCTGAGCCTGGAGCGCAGGTTCATCAGCGTGGCCACCACGCGCAGCAGGCGGGCCTGGCCGTCGATGTGCACGTCGAACCGGCCCCACAGCGCGGCCTGGGCCGGCGGCGGCGGTGCCAGGGCTTGCAGCACCAGGGCGTCGGCCTGCGGCGGCAGCCGGGTGTCGGCGTGCAGGAACAGCCAGTGGTCGGCCCGTGCCTGGGCCGCGCCGGCGTTCATCTGCAGCGCCCGGCCGCGTGGCGCGGTGAGCACCGCATCGGCCCAGGGCGCGGCCAGGGCCGGTGTACCGTCGGTGCTGCCACCGTCCACCACCAGCAGTTCGGCCCCGCGCGCGCGCAGCGGCTGCAGGGCCTGCAGCGTGGCTTCGATGCCGGCGGCTTCGTTCAGCGCCGGCACCACGATGCTCAGGCGGGGCTGGGCGCGCGCGGGCGGTGTGGGCGGCGTCGGCCGCGTGGGCGGTCGGGTGTTCATCCGCGCTCCCAGGCGTGGTAACGCGCCACCCACTGCAGCAGGCGCTGCGGCGCGTGCGCGCGTTTCCAGGCGCCGGCGGCGTACTTGTTGGCTTCGGCCAGCGTGGGGTAGGTGTGGATGGTGCCCAGGATCTGATTCAGCCCCAGCCCGTGTTTCATGGCCAGCACGTACTCGGCCAGCAGGTCGCCGGCGTGTTCACCGACGATGGTGGCGCCCAGGATGCGGTCGCGCCCCGGCACCGTCAGCACCTTCACAAAGCCGTGGGCCGTGCCGTCGGCGATGGCGCGGTCCAGGTCGTCGATGCCGTAGGTGGTGACCTCGTGCGGCACACCCTGGGCCTGGGCCTCGGTTTCGCTCAGGCCCACGCGCGCCACCTCGGGGTCGGTGAAGGTGGCCCAGGGCACGACGCGGTCATCGACCTTGAAGCGCTTGAAGCGGCCGAACAGCGCGTTCACCGCGGCGTACCAGGCCTGGTGGGCCGCGGTGTGGGTGAACTGGAAGGGCCCGGCCACGTCGCCCACGGCGTAGATGTTCGGGTAGCGGGTCTGCAGCCAGGCGTTGGTGGCGATGGTGCCGCGTGGCGTGAGCGGGATGCCCAGTTCCTCCAGGCCGAAACCGCTGACCCGCGGGGTGCGGCCCACGGCGCACAGCAGTTCGTCGAAAGGCAGCACCACTTCCTGCCCGCCGTGCAGGGCCACCAGGCGCTTCTCACCGTCCACCACCTCGACGCGCAGCGCTTGGTGGTTTGTGAGCACGTCCACACCGTCGGCGCGCAAGGACGCTTCGACCAGCGCCGACACCTCGGGGTCCTCGCGCGCCAGCAGGCGCGGCGCCATCTCCACCTGCGTGACCGTGCTGCCCAGGCGCGCAAAGCTCTGCGCCAGTTCGCTGCCGATGGGCCCACCGCCCAGCACCAGCAGGCGGCGCGGCAGTTCGGTCAGGCCCCACACGGTGTCGCTGGTCAGGCAACCGGTGGCCTGCAGGCCCGGGATGGGCGGCACGGTGGGGCTGGCGCCGGTGGCGATGACGATGTTCTTGGTGCGCAGCGTGTGCTGGCGGCCATCGGCCGCCGTGACCTCCACCGTCCAGGGGCCGGTGATGCGTGCATGGCCTTGCAGCACCTCCACGCCCAGCGCGGTGTAGCGTTCCACCGAGTCGTGTGGTGCGATGTCGGCGATGACCCGGTGCACGCGCTGCATCACCGCGGCGAAGTCCACGCGCCCGGCGACGTCGGCCACGCCCAGCGCTGGGGCCTGGCGCAGCTGCCGCGCCAGCTTGGCCGAGCGGATCAGCGCCTTGCTGGGCACGCAGCCGGAGTTCAGGCAGTCGCCGCCCATGCGGTGGCCTTCCACCAGCGTGACCTTGGCCTTCACGGCCGCGGCGATGTAGGCCGACACCAGGCCACCGGCGCCGGCGCCGATCACCACCAGGTTGCGGTCGAAGCGCGCCGGCTTGGGCCACGCGGCCAGGGCCCGGCGCTGGGCCAGCCAGCCCGCGCCGGCCTTGGCCAGCAGCGGGAACAGGCCCAGCAGCACGAAGCTGCCCAGCAGGCCCGGCGAGAGGATGTCGCTGGCCGAGCGCAAGGCCGCCAGCTGGGTGCCGGCGTTCACGTACACCGCCGTGCCGGCCAGCATGCCCACCTGGCTGACGGCGTAGAAGCGGCCCGCGCCCATGGGCGTCAGCCCCATCAGGAGGTTCACCAGCCAGAACGGGAACACCGGCACCAGCGGCAGAGTCAGCAGGGACAGCGTGCCGTGTCGGCGCTCGCCCTCGTTCAGCGGGGCCAGGCGGGCGCCGAAGCGGCCCTGGATGGCGTCGCGCAGCAGGTAACGCGCGGTCAGAAAGGCCAGCAGCGCGCCCAGGCTGGACGCGAAGCTCACCAGCAGCAGCCCCCAACCCAGGCCGAACATGGCGCCCGCGGCCAGCGTCAGCACCACGGCGCCGGGGAACGACAGCGCCGTGGCCAGCACGTACAGCAAGAAGAAGCCGCCGGCCGTGGCCAGCGGCTGCGCCTGCACCCGGGCTTGCAGCGCGTCGCGGCTGGCTTTCAGGTGGTCCAGCGTCAGCAGCGTGCCCAGGTCGAAGTGCCGCCAGGCCAGCACGCCGGCCAGGGCCAGGCCCAGCACGCCGGCCCACAGCAGCGGCCGACCACGGCGGGCCATCAGCGCAACACCGCCAGCGGTGGCGTGCTGGCCGCGCTGTCCCCCAGCGCGCCACCGCAGCTGCTGCCTTGGCCGGCGGTGCAGCCGTAGCAGTGGTCGGCGGTGCGGATGGGCGCGTCGGCGGGGTCGTGCTGCAGCAGGTCGCGCAGGTGCGGGCGCGCGACCCCGCCCAGGTGCGCGGGCAGGGCCAGCATCTGGTTGAAGTCGCAGTCGTAGAGGTGGCCTTGCCAGTCCACGCTCAGCAGGCTGCGGCACATCACGGTGGCCAGGTTCTCGGGCCGGTAGCTGTCGCGCAGCAGCTGCATGTAGGTGGCGAAGCTGCCCTTGCTGACCAGGGTGCTGCCAAAGCGCTGCACCGGCATGTTGGTCAGTGCGAACAGGTGGTCGAAGCGGATGCCGAAGTGCTGCAGCAGCTCGCGCTTGTAGTCGGCTTCCAGCGGGCCCTGCGGTGGTGGCAGCGACGGGCCTTGCGGGTTGTAGACGAGGTTCAGCAGCCGCCGCTGGCCGGGGCTGCGTGCCGGGTCGCCGTAACCCAGGGCGTTCAGCTGGCGCAGGCCGGCGATGCTGCGCTCGAACACGCCGTCGCCGCGCTGGCGGTCCACGTTGGCGGGCGAATAACAGGGCAGCGAGGCGGTGACCTCCACGCCCTGGTCGGCCAGGAATTCGGCCAGGTCTTCTTGGCCGGGTTCGGACAGGATGGTCAGGTTGCAGCGGTCGATCACCCGCACGCCCAGGGCGCGGGCTTCGCGCACCAGGTGGCGGAAATGCACGTTCAGCTCTGGGGCGCCGCCGGTCAGGTCCAACGTGGCCACACCGCGCGTGCGCAGCACCTGCAGCACCAGGGCGACGGTGTCGGCGTCCATCATCTCGGTGCGCTGCGGGCTGGCCGCCACGTGGCAGTGCAGGCAGCTCTGGTTGCAGCGGTAGCCCAGGTTGACCTGCAGGGTCTCCAGCCCCTGGCGGCGCAGGGGTGGGAAGTCGGTGGCGGCGAGCAAGGGCAGGGTGGCGTGCATGCGTGCGGTCCTGTGGGGCGTGCCCCGGCGGTGGTGGAACCCGCGGTGGCGGGTTCGAAGGTGCACAGCATGGCACGGGGTGGTGGCCGTTGCACCAGCCCGTGTTTGCCCTGGGGTCGGTGGGGTTGGCCCCGGGGCGTGGTGGCGTGGGGCGTTCAGGGCTGGATGGGTGCGGTCGCGGGTGTGGGTGTAGGCGAGGGGACCCCCTGCGCGCGGTCGTGGGCCACGCGGCCGTCGACGATGTCCACCACGCGGTCGCAACGTGCGGCCAGACGCGGGTCGTGCGTGACGATGAGGAACGAGGTGCCCACCTCGGCGTGCATGCGGCGCAGCAGTGCGAACACCTCGTCGGCGGCGGCGGTGTCCAGGTTGCCTGTGGGTTCGTCGGCCAGCACCAGGGCGGGTTCCAGCACCAGTGCGCGGGCGATGGCCACGCGCTGCTGCATGCCCCCGCTGAGCTGCTGTGGCCGCCGGTCCATGGCCGCGGCCAGGCCCACGGCCTGCAGCAGGCCGCGCCCGCGTTCGCGCACGGCGGCGGTGATGCGGCCGTCGCGGGCCAACGCCGGCAGGGTCACGTTCTCCAGGGCCGTGAAGGCCGGCAGCAGGTGGTGGAACTGGAACACGAAGCCCAGCGTTTCGCGCCGCATGCGGGTGAGGCCGTCGTCGTCCAGGTCTTGCACCGGGGTGCCGGCCAGCGTGTAGGTGCCGGCGCTGGGCCGCTCCAGCAGGCCCAGCAGGTTCAGCAGCGTGCTCTTGCCCGAGCCCGAGGGCCCGATGAGGGCGGCGAACTCGCCCCGCGCCAGGTCCAGGCTGATGCCGTGTAGCACCTCGGCTTCGCTGGGCAGGCCGGCGTTGTAGGTCTTGCGGATGCCGCGCAGCGTGGCCAGCGGCTCGCCGCGCGGGTGGTCCGGGGGCGTGGTGGGGTTCATGTGCGGATGGCCTGGGCCGGGTCCATGCGCGAGGCGCGCCGCGCCGGGGCCACGGCCGCCAGCACGCCAGCCACCGCGGCCACCACCGCCACCTGCAGCGCCATCGCCGGGGGCAGGGTGATGTCGAACAGCGGGGCCCCGTCGGCACCGCGCACGAAGCGTGTGAACAAGAACACCAGGCCGCTGGCCAGCACCACGCCCAGGCTGCTGCCCAAGCCCCCCACCAGGGCCCCCTGCAGCAGGAACACCCGCAGCATCTGGCCACGGGTGGCGCCCATGGCCCGCAGGATGCCGATCTCGCGCTGCTTCTGCACCACCGACACCACCAGCACGCTGGCGATGCCCAGCACCACCACCACCATCACCACGCCGCGGATGATGGTGGTGCTGACGCTCTGCGCGTTCAGCGCCGACACCAGCTGGCTGTTGGTGTCTTGCCAACCCTCCACCTTGTACGGCAGCTGCTGGGCCAGCTGGTGGGCCAGGGCTTGTGCGCCCCACACGTCGTGCAGCGTCACGTCCAGCTGCGTGGCGCCGCCGGGCAGGTCGAACAGCGTCTGCCCGGTGCGCAGCGGCACCAGCAGCGTGCGCCGGTTGAGCTCGCGCACGCCCAGGTCCACCAGGCCCGTCAGGCGCAGCACTTCGCTGCGGGAGCCGGTGGTCAGCGTCAGCCGGTCGCCCACGCGCAAGCCCAGGTCGCTGGCCAGGGTGAGCCCGGCGATGGTCTCGCCCGGGCCCAGGCGCAGCGTGCCGGCCACCAGCTTGTCGCCCAGGCCCACCACGCGCGCATAACGTTCGATCTCCACGCCCGCCACCGACACCGCGCGCGTGGCCTCACCGCGCTGCGCCAGGCCCGCGCCCGCCACCATGGGCGACACCGCGGCCACGGCTGGCCGTGCCTCCAGGCCGGCCACCACCAGCGGCCAGTTGCTGAGGTTGCGCAGCCGCTGGGCGCGTGGCTGCTGGTCGCTGAAGGCCGCAGGGCCGGCCCCGGTGGCCGCGCCTTTCGCCGGTGGGGTGGCTGGCGCCGACGCGGCCAGCAGCGGCAGCACCGGCAGCACCCGCTCGTCCAGCGGCGTGATCACCACGTGCGCCTGTGCGCCCAGCGTCTTGTTCAGCGTGTTCTGCTGCAGCCCGGTGACCAGCGCCGAGATGTAGGCCACCACGGCCACGCCCGCGGCCACGCCGAAGATGATCAGCAGGCTCTGGAAACGGCCCTCGCGCAAGAAGCGCACCGCCACCGTCCATTCAAAGCCGATGCCGCGCATGGGTGAAAGGCTCCCGCACCCTCAGGGCGCGGTGCGCAAACGCACGTGCGTGCCGGGGGTGGTTTGGGGGTCCAGCAGCAGGGTGTCGCCTGCCGCCAAGCCGGCCGTCACTTCGGCCTGGTCCAGTGTGCGCAGGCCCAGCGACACGCGCCGCTCCTGCGCGCGGCCGTCGACCAGGACGAGCACACGTGCCCCGCCGTCGGCCGCTGGCGGCCGCAGCGCCCGCAACGGCAACACCAGGGCACGCGCTCTTTCGCCGGTGATGGCCTCGACCGACAGCGTCATGTCCTCGCGCAAGAAATCAGGCGCCACGCCTGTGGGCGTGAACACCACTTCCACGGCGCCGCGCGCCGCGTCCACCCCCGGGGCCACACGGGCCAGCACCGCGGGGAAGGGCCGGGTGGGGTAGGCATCGGCCAGCACCTGGGCTTGTTGGCCCACCTGCAACTGGCCGAGAAAACGTTCGTCCACCTGCGCCACCAGCTCGGTGGGGCCGCGCACCGACAGCGTCAGCAGCGCGCGGCCAGGTTGCACGATCTGCCCCGGCTCCACCTGGCGGGCGATGACGGTGGCTGCCGCTGGCGACCGCAGCGTCGCCTGGTCCAGTCGCACGCGGGCCAGTTGCACCGCGGCGGCGGCGGCCAGGCCTTGGGCCTCCAGGCCGGCGGGCTCGGGGCCATCGGCCTGGTTGGCCTGGGCCTGGGCACGTGCGGCGTCGCGCTGGGCGCTGGCCACGGCCAGGTTGCGCTGCGCCTCGTCGCCACGCGCCGGGCTGAGGAAACCCTGCGCCACCAGGTCGCGGGTGCGGGACAGCTCGCGTTCGGCGGCGGCGCGCGTGGCTTCGGCTTGCTGCCATGCGGCGTCGGCCCCCGGCTGGTTGATGGCGCGCTGGCTGGCACTGCGTGCCAGCGCCTGGCGCAAGTTGGCCTGGGCCTGTTGCAGCGCCGCCTGCAGTTCGCCTTCTTCCAGCACCAGCAGCGGCGCACCGGCGGCCACCGTGGCCCCTTCGGCCACCAGCACCTTCGCCACCCGGCCGGTGAGGGTGCTGCCCACCTCCACGCGGGCGGGGGTTTGCACGCGGGCGCTGAACTGCAGGCTGCGCTGCAACGGCTGCGTTTGCAACACCAGGCCTTCCACCACGGGCGGGCGCCCGCGCCAGGCCACGGCCGCCAACCCCGCCACCGCCAGCAAGGCCGCCAGCAGCGCGCCGCGCCAACCCCAGGGCCAGGCCAGGCGGCGCTGCGTGGTGGGTGGTGGGGGGGGGGTGGTTGGCAGGGGGGGGCTCCATGGGCAGTGCAGCAGGTGTGCGGCTTGGCCATGATGGGGGTTGGTGGGCCGCGCGACCTTGAAGAAGGTCAAGGCTTGTAGGGGGGGTACGGGGGGCGGGCTCGCATCGCCGCCTCGCGGCCGCGGCGTGGGGTCAGGCCGTGGCCGGCGGTGCCTGGAACAGCAGGGTCAGCAGCCGGGGCACGGCCTGCGGGGGGTCTTGCGCGTGCCACCATTCCTGCGCGTCCAGCCAGTCCAGACCGGCGGCAAGGGCGGCGGCCCGGTAGTCCGACAGGTGGTGGGTGAAGGCGGGGATGCGGACCTCGGCACCCGTGGCGTCCACGAACCTGGCTTGGCTGTGCTGGTACTGCTTGAACGGGTGCAACTCGCTGATGAGCAGCCGCCCACCGGGGCGCAGCACACGCGCCGCTTCCTGCAGCAGCGGCCCCAGGTGTTCCACGTGTTCCAGCACCAGGTTGAAGCTGACGAGGTCGGCTTGCCCGCTGGCGCAAGGCCAAGGCTGGGACAGGTCGGCTTGCTGGAAATGCACATGGCCGGCCCACCGCTTTTGGCGGGCGGCGGCCAGCATGCCTTCAGAGAAGTCCAGCGCCAGCACCTCGGTGGCGAGGTCGGCCAAGTGCGCCGTGTTCTTGCCGGTGCCGCAGCCGGCTTCGACCACGTGCGCCAGGGGCTGGCGCGGCAGCAGCTGGCGCAGGGCTTGTGCGTCCAGGTCGCGTGTCAGGTTGCGGTCGCTGTCGTAGTGCGGGGCCCAGGCGGAGTAGGCGTCTGCAACGTGCATGGTTCAGGCTTTCAACGCCAGGCGGGCGTGGGCTGAAGTGGCCATTGTCGATGCAGGCCCGCCAGCCGCCCGGCACGGCAGGGCGCGGCGCCTGCCTACAATGCGCGCTGGCGCCGTGGTGGCCCTGACAGGGCCCACCGCGCCGCAACCGCTGGGGGTGTTGGCACGGGCGCAAGCCGGGGCCGACTGAGAGAGTCCCTTTGAACCTGATTGAGGTAATCCTCGCGCAGGGAAGCACGTGACAGGGGTGGCCGACCGCAGCTTTCTCGCGCCGGCGCCACGGCCCCTGGCGTTCGCCGACCTGCCATGGCGCACCACGCACGTGGTGCACGTTAGGCACGTTCTGCACATGGCATCTTCTCTTTCTTCTTCCGACGCGCCGGTCTTCCAGGCCCGCACCGTGCACACCGCTCGTTCTGTGCGTTGGGCCCGTCTGGCCTGCCTGCCGCTGGCGCTGTGGGTGGCCAGCGCTGCCGCACAAAGCACCGCGGTGGCGCCCGCCGCGCCGGCCGCCGCCACGCCCGGTGGGCACATGGTGGCCGAGATCCAGGTCATCCCACGCCCGCTGGGCACGGCCGAGGACCGCTACAAACACGTGGACGCGGCCATCGCCATCATCCAGGCCTCGGGCCTGCGCTACGAGGTGCACGCGCTGGGCACGGTGATCGAAGGGCCGCCCGAGAAGGTCTGGCCGCTGCTGCAGGCCGTGCACCAGGCCACGCTGGAGGCCGGTGCCGAGCGCACGCTCAGCGTCATCAAGCTGGCCAGCTCGGCCCAGGCCGGCGGGCCCCGCGTGCAGGACCTGGTGCGCAAGTTCAGGCCCTGAGCTGGCACGCCCACGCCGGGGTGCTGGCCGGGGGCGCAGGGGCGGTGATAGGCGCCAGCGCCCGCGCGCTTCAGCCTGCCGGCTGCCAGCGCCCGCCCAGCGTGCGCAGCAGCACCACGCGGTTGGCCTGTTCGGTCTGGCGCAGCGTCACCAGGGCCTGGCGGGCCGTGGCCAGCTGGCGCTGGGCGTCCAGCAGGTCCAGCTGGCTGGTGGCACCGAGGCGGTAGCTTTGTTCGGCCAGCTGCAGGCTGCGTTCCGCCGCGGCCACCTGGGCCTGTTGCGCGGCCAGGCGCTCGGCCAGGCTGTCGCGCACGGCCAGCGCATCGGCGACTTCGCGGAAGGCCGTTTGCAGGGCGGCTTCGTAGTTGGCCAGCAGCTCGCGCTGCGTGGCCTCGCTCACGGCCACCTGGGCGCTGCGGGCGCCGGCGTCCAGCAGGGGCAGGTCCAGGCTGGGCAACAGGCTCCAGAAGCCGCTGCCAGGGCGGAACAGGCCGTCCAGCTCGGGGCTGCGGGTGCCAACGCTGGCGGTGAGCGTCAGGCGCGGGAAACGCGCGGCGCGGGCGGCGCCCACGTCGAAGGCCGCGGCCTGCAGCTGCTGTTCTGCCGCGCGCAGGTCGGGCCTTTGCAGCAGCACCGTGGCCGGCAGGCCCGCAGGCAGGGCGGGCAGCGCCGTGGCCTGCGGCGCCTGGGCGTTGGGCAGCAGCGCGTCGGGCAGGGGCTGGCCGGCCAGGGCCTCCAGCGCCAAGCGGGCCTGGCGCACGGCCGCAGCGCTGCGCAGGGCTTCGCCGCGTGCGGCCTCGAAAGCGGTCTGCGCACGGGCCAGCTGCAGGCCGGAGGCCGCACCCAGGCGGTGCTGGCTTTCCGTCAGCGCCAGCGTGCGCGCTTGGCTGTCGCGCACGCCCTCGGCCAACTGCAGGCGCTGGCCTTCGGCCGACAAGGTCAGCCAGGCGTCGGCCACCTGGGCCACCAGGCTGAGTTGCACGCCGCGCTGTGTTTCCAGCTGCGCCTGGTAGCGGGCCAGCGCCGCGCCTTGCAGGCTGCCGACGCGGTTGAAGAGGTCGATCTCCCAGGCGCTGAAGCCCAAGCTGGCGGTGTTGGTGCGGCTGCGGGTGCCGCCGTCGGTGCCCTGTTCGTTGGACGACACCGTGCCGCGCAAGTCGGGCCAGCCGTTGGATTGGGTGATGCCGGCCTGCGCCCGCACCCGCTCCACCACGGCCACGCTGGCGCGCAGGCTGCGGTTGCCGGCCAGGGCCAGGTTCACCACCTGGCGCAGCCGGGCATCGGTGAAGAAGCCGTCCCATTCGCTGGCAGCGTTGTTCGTGGCGGCGTCTGCGGCGGTCGCGGCCAGGGGGGCAGCGGCCGGGCCGCTGCTCAGGCTGAAGCTGTCGCGCAGCGGCGCCTGCGGTGTGCCGGCCGGCGGCACCAGGCTGGTACAGCCGCCCAGCAGGGCCAGGGCGGCCAGGGCGGCCAGGGCCAGTGTGTGGCGGTGCAGGCGCTTCATGCCGACACCTCCGTGTTGCCGGCGGCCGGCTTGGCCGCGGTGGTGCGGCGGCTGAACAAGGTCTTCACCCACAGGTAGAACAGCGGCACGAAGAAGATGCCCAGCACCGTGGCGCTGACCATGCCGCCCAGCACCCCAAAGCCGATGGCCTGCTGCGAGCCCGAGCCCGCGCCGCTGGCCAGGGCCAGGGGCAACACGCCCATGCCGAAGGCCAGCGAGGTCATCAAGATGGGCCGCAGCCGCTGGCGGCAGGCCCTCAGCACGGCGTCCATCAGGCCGGCGCCTTGCTGGCGCAGGGTTTCGGCGAACTCCACGATGAGGATGGCGTTCTTCGCGCTCAGGCCCACGGTGGTGAGCAGGCCCACCTGGAAGAACACGTCGTTGTTCTGCCCGCCCAGGTGGCTGGCGATCAGCGCGCCCAGGATGCCCAGCGGCACCACCAGCATCACGCTGAAGGGCACGGACCAGCTTTCGTACAGCGCGGCCAGGCACAGGAAGATGAACAGCACCGACACCGCGTACAGCAGCGGCGCCTGCGAGCCCGACAGGCGTTCCTGGTAGCTGCGGCCCGACCATTCGTAGCCGATGCCCGGTGGCATTTCTTTCAACACCGCCTCCATCGCGGCCATGGCCGCACCGGAGCTGACGCCCGGCGGCACGTCGGCCTGGATCTCATAAGCCGGGCTGCCGTTGTAGCGCACCAGCTGGCGAGGCGCGGTGCTCCAGCTGCTGGTGGCGAAGGCGGCCATGGACACCATCTCGCCGCTGGTGCTGCGCACGTACCAGTGGCGCAGGTTTTCCGGGCTGGCGCGGTAGGCCGCTTCGCCCTGCACCAGCACACGTTTGACACGGCCGCGGTCGATGAAGTCGTTCACGTAGGCGCTGCCCAGCGCGATGGACAGCGTGTCGTTGATGGTGCTGGGCGACACCCCCAGCTGGCCGGCTTTCTGGTCGTCGATGCTGATCTTCAGCTGCGGCGTTTCGGCCAGGCTCTGGGTGCGGGTGCGCGCCAGTTCAGGCCGCTCGTTGCCCAGCTGGATGAGCTGTTCGCGGGCCGCGATCAGCGCCGGCTGGCCCAGGCCGCCCAGGTCTTGCAGGAACAGCTGGATGCCGGCGCTGCCGCCCAGGCCGCGCACCGTGGGCGGCTGCACCACGAACACGCTGGCGTCGCGCACACGGCGGCCCAGTTCGCGGCTGAACTTCTCGGCCAAGGCGCCCGCGCCCTGCTGCTTGGCGGGCCGTTGCGACCAGTCGGTCAGGCGGATGAACCCCTGGCCCGAGCCCTGGTCGCCGCCGGCGCCGCGCACCACGTTGTAGTACAGCACCTCGGGCTGGTCGGCCAGGTAGGCCTCGACCTGCGCGGCCACGGCCTCCATGCGTTCTGCGGTGGCGCCGGGCGCCATGCGCACCTGCAGTTGCAGGCCGCCCTGGTCTTCGTCGGGCAGGAAGGACGTGGGCAGGCTGGTGTACAGCCAGCCGGTGGCGCCCACCAGCAGCAAGAACACCACGAAGGAGCGCAGGCCGCGTTTGCCAAGCCAGCCCACGCCGCGGGTGTAGCGTTCGGTGAAACGGTCGAAGCCCCGGTTGAACCCGCCGAAGAACCAGTCCAGCGGCTTGCCCAGCGGCCCACCGTGGGTGGCGTGTTCGCCCTTGTGCACGGGCTTCAGCAAGGTGGCGCAGAGTGCGGGCGACAGCGTCATGGCCACCAGCACCGACAACACCATGGCGCTGACCACGGTGATGCTGAACTGCCGGTAGATGACGCCCGTGCTGCCGCCGAAGAAGGCCATGGGGATGAACACCGCGCTCAGCACCACGGCGATGCCGACCAGCGCACCGCTGATCTCCTGCATGCTCTTCTTGGTGGCGTCGTAAGGGCTCAGGCCTTCTTCGCGCATCAGGCGTTCGACGTTTTCCACCACCACGATGGCGTCGTCCACCAGCAGGCCGATGGCCAGCACCAGGCCGAACATGGTCAGCGTGTTGATGGAATAACCGGCCACGGCCAGGATGCCCATGGTGCCCAGCATCACCACCGGCACGGCAATGGCCGGCACCAGGGTGGCGCGCAGGTTCTGCATGAACAGATACATGATGACCACGACCAGCACCATGGCCTCCACCAGGGTCTGCACCACCCCCTGGATGGACACGCGCACGAAGGGCGTGGTGTCGTAGGTGACGGTGGCCTTGTAGCCGTGCGGGAAGAAGGGTTCCAGCTCTTGCAGCTTCTTCTTGATGGCGTCGCCCGTGGTCAGCGCGTTGGCGCCGCTGGCCGGGAAGATGGCCAGGCCCGCGGCGTTGCGGCCGCTGCTGCGCACGTTGGTGGTGTAGCTGTCGCGGCCCAGTTCCACACGCGCCACATCGCCCAGGCGCAGCGCCGAACCGTCGGGCTGCACACGCAGCACGATGTCGCGGAACTGCTCGGCCGTGGTCAGCTTGGACCGTGCGGTGATGATGGCCGACAGGCGCTGGCCTTCGGGCGCCGGCAGGGCGCCGATCTGCCCGGCCGAGACCTCGGTGTTCTGCTGCTGCAAGGCCGTGCGGATGTCGCCTGGCACCAGCTTGTAGCGCTGCAGCTGGGCCGGGTCCAGCCAGATGCGCATGGCATAACCCGAGCCGAAGACGTTGACGTCGCCCACGCCTTCGACGCGGCTGATGATGTCCACCAGGGTGCTGTTCAGGTAGTCGCCCAGGTCGCTGGAGGTGACGTTGGCGTCGTCGCTGGTCAGCATCACCACCATCAGGAATTCCGTGCCGGCCTTGGTGACGCGCACGCCCTGGGCCTGCACGGCCTGGGGCAGTCGGCTGATGATGGTCTGCACCTTGTTTTGCACCTGCACCTGGGCGGTGTCGGGGTTGGTGCCGGCTTCGAAGGTGAGGTTGGTGTTGGCGCTGCCCGAAGCGCTGCTGCTGCTTTCAATGGACAGCAGGCCGTCGATGCCCTTCAGGCTTTGTTCGACGATCTGCGTCACCGAATCTTCAATGGTCTGCGCCGAAGCGCCGGGGTAGTTGGTGTTGATGCTGACGCGTGTGGGGGCGATGTCGGGGTAACGCTCCAGTGGCAGCATCAGCGTGGCGGCACCGCCGGCCAGCATGATGACGATGGCGAGCACCCACGCGAAGATGGGGCGGTCGATGAAAAACGAGGCCATGGTGGTGGTTCCTGTGCGGCTTGCCGGCGCGGCTCAGCGCGCGGCCGCGGCGGCGGAACCGGCCGGGCCGGCGGCGCGGGCACCGCTGGCGGCGCGGGCCGCGCTGGACGGCGCTGCGCCACCAGCGCTACCAGCGCCACCTGTGGCACCGGCACCTGCACCTGGACCCCCAGCGCCAGCGCCGGGTCCCCCTTTGCCGCCCTTGCCACCGGCGGGTTTGCTGCCGGCAGCCACGGGCGTGACCACCATGTCGGGGCGGGCGCGCTGCAGGCCTTCCACGATGAGCTTGTCGCCCACCTTCAAGCCACTGGTCACCAGCCACTGGTTGCCCACGGCGCGCGACAACGTCAGCCGCCGGCGTTCCACCTTGTTGCCTTCGCCCACCACCAGGGCCGTGGCGTCGCCCGTGGCCGTGCGGCTGACACCTTGTTGTGGCACCAGCAGCACCTGGCGGTCCACGCCGGCCACCAGCCGGGCCTGCACCACCATGCCGGGCAGCAGCGTGCCCTGCGGGTTGGGCACGGTCGCGCGCAGCGTCACGCTGCCAGTGCCGGCGTCCACCGTCACACCGCTGAACTGCAGCGTGGCCGGTTGCGGGTGCACGCTGCCGTCTTCCAGCACCAGCTGCAGCTGGCGGCTGGCGTTCTGGCTGGCCACCTGGCGGCGCAGCGCCAGCAGCTCGGCGCTGCTTTGCACGATGTCCACCAGCATGGGGTCGGTCTGCTGGATGGTGGTCAGCGCGGCCGTCTGGTTGGCCGTCACCAGGGCGCCGGGGGTGACGGTGGACACCTCGATGCGCCCGCTGATCGGCGCCACGATGCGCGCGCGCTGCAGTTGCACCTGGGCGGCGTCCAGCGCGGCCTTGGCCACGGCCACATCGGCCTCGGCCTGGCGCAGCGCCGCGGCGCTGTCGTCGGCGGTCTGGCGGCTGATGGCGTCGGCCTTCAGCAGTTCGGCGTCGCGGCTGGCCTTCACGCGTGCGGCGGCCTGTTGCGCTTCGGCTTTCTGCAGGGCCGCGGCCGTGCGGGCGCGTTCGGCCTCGAAGCTGGCGGCGTCCAGCTGGTACAGCGGCTGGCCTGCGGCCACGCGGCCACCCTCGGTGAACAAGCGCTTTTGCACCAGGCCGCCCACCTGCGGGCGGATCTCGGCCACCTGGCTGGCTTTCAGCTTGCCGGGCAGTTCCAGCTGCAGCGGCGCGTCCTGCGCGGCCACGGTGACCACGCCCACTTCCGGCGCGGGCCGGGCCGGCGGCTTGTCGGCGGGCTTGTCCTGGCAGGCGGTGAGCAGGCCCGCCACCAGCCACAAAGCGGCCGGGGCGAGGAGGGCGGGGCGGGGGAGCTGGAGGTTTTGCACCGTGCGATGCTGCCGCCACAATGTGGAGAGACTTTGAAGAGCCTGCCGCGTTGAAGGCTGTGCGGCGCGGCCCCTGCGGGCCGGCCCGCAGTTCGTGTACACCAGCGCCCTCTTGCTTGAAGCCGCGCCACTTGACGATGAAGTTCAACCTCGCCGCCCGCCTGTTCGCCGCCGTGCTGGGCGCCGCCGTGGCCGTGGCGGTGGCCATGGGCGTGGGCGCGCACGTCAACCTGAACCGCGACTTCCTGGGCTACCTCAACGAACAAGCCGTCAACCGCCTGGACCTGGCGGTGCCCGGGGTGACGGCCGGCTACCGGGAGGCCGGCGACTGGGAGTTCCTGCGCGGCCGCCCCGACCGCTGGTACCGCCTGCTGCGGCCGGCGCCCGACGACAGCGGCTCGCCGGCGGCCGAGCGCCGCATGCCGGCCGCGGCCACGCCGGCCGAGCTGACCGGCGCCTCGCGCCGCTTCACGCTGCTGGACAGCGAACGCCGCCGCGTCATCGGCTTCAGCACGCCGGCCGACAACGCGGTGGAGCGCGCCATCGTGGTGGACGGCCTGACCGTGGGCTGGCTGGTGCTGACGCCGTTCGAGTCGGTCAGCTACGGCGCTGAAAAACGATTCGCCGACGCCCAGGCCCGCACCGGCTGGGTGGTGGGCGGCGGCGCCGTGTTGCTGGCCGCGGCCGTGGCCTTGTGGGCGTCGCGCCGGCTGTTGAAGCCGGTGCGCGAGGTGGCCCAGGCCACACACCGCCTGGCCGCCGGCGACCACGGCACGCGCGTGGCCGAGCGCGCGGCCGACGACGAGATCCGCCAGCTGGCGCGCGACTTCAACCACCTGGCCCTCACGCTGCAACGCAACGAGGCCATGCGCCGCGAGTTCATGGCTGACGTGTCGCACGAACTGCGCACGCCGCTGGGGGTGCTGCACGGCGAGCTGGAAGCGCTGGAAGACGGCGTGCGCCCGCTGGACCTGGCGGCCCTGCGTTCGCTGAAGGCCGAGGTCACCACGCTGCACAAGCTGGTGGACGATCTGTACGAGCTGAGCCTGGCCGACGTGGGCGCGCTGTCCTACCGCAAGGCGGCCGTGGACCTGCGGGACATCATCGACGACACCGCAGGCGCTTTCGGCGAACGCTTGCGCAGCAGCGGCCTGGCCTTGCAGCTGGACCTGCCCACCGAACCGCTGCCGGCCTTTGGCGACGCCCGCCGCCTGCGACAGCTGTTCGTGAACCTGCTGGAAAACAGCTGCCGCTACACCGACGCCGGGGGCGCGCTGCGCCTGCAGGCCCGGCGCGACGGGCGCCACACCTTGATCGACCTGCACGACAGCGCGCCCGGCGTGCAGCCCGAGCAGTTGCCGCGCTTGTTTGAACGCTTCTTCCGCGCCGAGGCCTCGCGCAGCCGGCAGCACGGCGGCGCGGGCCTGGGCCTGTCCATCTGCCAACGCATCGTGCAGGCGCATGAAGGGCGCATCGAAGCCCGCCACTCGCCGCTGGGCGGCCTGTGGCTGCGTGTGGAGCTGCCCGCCCATGGCTGAACCCGCGTTGCCGTTGGCCGGCATGGCCCACCCGAACCTGCAGCCCGTGGTCACCACCGCCCCACTGCCCTTGGAGCCCGGCCCGGCCCGTGTGTTGGTGGTGGAAGACGAGCCCAAACTGGCCGCTTTGCTGGCCGACTACCTGCGCGCCGCGGGCCACTGGCCGGAATGGGTGGCCGATGGCCATCAGGCGCTGCAGGCCTGGACCGAGCGCCGGCACGACCTGGTGCTGCTGGACCTGATGCTGCCCGGCCTGGACGGCCTGCAGCTGTGCCAACGGCTGCGGGCGCTGAGCGCCGTGCCCATCGTCATGCTGACGGCCCGGGCCGACGAGGCCGACCGGCTGGCCGGCCTGGAGCTGGGCGCCGACGACTACATCGCCAAGAACCCCTTCAGCCCGCGCGAGGTGATGGCGCGTGTGAAAGCGGTGCTGCGCCGCAGCCGCGGTGCCGCCGGCTCGGCCGGCACCCCCGCGGCCAGCCCGGCGCCCCCGGCGCTGCAACTGGACGAGGCCACGCAGCGCGCCTGGTGGCAGGGGCAGGCGCTGGGGCTGACGGCCATCGAGTTCCGCCTGCTGAGCACCTTGGCCGCGCAGCCCAGCCGCGTGTACCCGCGCGCCCAGCTGCTGGAACTGCTGCATGGCGACGCACGCGCCGCCAACGAACGCGCGGTGGACAGCCACGTGCAGAACCAGCGCCGCAAGCTGGAGCAGGCCGGTGCCGGCAGCGAGCGCATCCGCTCGGTGTACGGCGTGGGCTACCACTTCGTGGCCTGAGAAGCTGCGAACCAACCACCCACGCCCGCTCGACGCGCCCTGACGGCCGACCTCGTCGAAAGCAAATGCTCGCCATGGCTCTGGACAGGGCTTTGCTTTGTGCCCAGATCCCGTCCGCCCTGTCGCGCCGCTCGAGCGTGACCGGTTCGTTCACAGGGTCTGAGCGGCGCTCGGCCCTGAACGACGCCTGCGCCCGCGCTTTAGCCCGGCCCGACCATGCGGTCGGCAAAGGCCGCCAGGGTGGCCGCCATGTGGGCACGCCGGGCGGCCAGCGAGGGCAGTTGTTCGGCCAGCGGCCCGTCGGTCATCAAGCCGGCCAGGCCGTGTACCAAGGCCCAGTAGGTGCTGATCAGGGCCGCGTCCTGAGTGGGGCCGTGCAGCAAGGCCACCAGGCGCAGCAGCTCGCTGTAGGCCCGTTCTGAAGCCGCCATCACCGCCGGAAAGCGTGTGCGGTCGCACAGCTCACGCCTGAACATCACGCGGAACACACCCGGGTGTTCGATGGCGTAGCCCACGTAGGCGGCGCCCGACAACAGCAAGGCCTGGCGGCGTCCCGCCGTGGCCAGGGCGTCGTTGGCCTGGGCCAGGCGTTGGCTCAGGTCGTCGAAGCCATGTGTCACCAGCTCGGCCAGGATGGACTCGCGGTCCGCAAAGTGGTGGTACGGCGCCTGGTGCGTCACGCCGGCGCGACGCGCCACCTCGCGCAGGCTCAGGGCCTGCAGGCCTTCGCTTTCCAGCAGCTGCTCGGCCGTGGCCAGGATGCGTTGGCGCAGGCCGGGCGCCTCGGCACGGCGCCGCGCGGGGCGCAAGGGCGCGGGTGCGGCCGTGGGGGGGGTTGCAGTCTCGGGGCGGCGGGAGCGGGTGGCCATGGTCCTGGGGCTGGCGCGGGGGCGTTGAAGCAGGGGCGTTGAAGCAGGAGGGGGTAGGGCACTTGACAGTGTCTAGTGCTCGGCATTATGGTCCAGTCCATGCTAGACACTGTCTAGTTTTGCCGCCAACCCGCGCCCATGGGGCGCATCCAAGGTCTTGTTTTGCCCATGAACGTCGCACCCGACCTGGTCTTCCAAACCGCCAACACCCTGGCCCTGTTGGCTTGGCTGGCCTTGGCGCTGTCACCGGCCCGGGCGCCTTGGGCGGGCGTGGTGTGGTGGTTGGCTGGTCGCGTGTTGCCGCTGTTGTTCGCCGGCGTGTACGGCTGGATGTTGTGGGCGGCGGCGCCCACCGGCGGTGGTTTTGACTCCATCGCTGCCGTGCAGCGCCTGTTCACCTCACCGCACGCGCTGACGGCCGGTTGGCTGCACTACCTGGCCTTCGACCTCTTCGTGGGCCACTGGGTCTTGCACAAAGGCGCGGCCTTGCAACTGCCGCACGTGCTGCTGTTGCCGGTGCTGGCGCTGACCTTTCTGTTCGGTCCGCTGGGCTTTTTGGCCTTTGTGGGGCTGTGCGCCTGGCGGCGCCCACGCACACTGGCCTGGAACGCCGCCCCTTCGACGTCTACTTCCTCACCCGGAGCCCTGTGATGCCCACCACCTTGCCCCTGCCGGCGCCACCTTCCACCCCGGCCTGGCCGGGCCCTGCCGGGTTGTTGCGCCTGTGCTGGCAGCACCAGCGCACGTTGACGCTGCTGGCCCTGCTGTGGGTGGTGGCCATGGTGCCCACCGCGTTGGGGCTGTGGCTGGACAGCCGCCAGGTGCACGGGCTGAACGTGTGGATCAAGCCGCTGAAGTTCATGGCCTCGCTGGCCTTGTTCGCGGCCACCACTGCGCTGTTCATCGGCCTGTTGCCGGAAGCACGGCGCCGCAGCCGCGCGGTGCGCTTCGTCGTCGGCAGCATCGTGCTGGCCGGGGTGTTCGAGGTGGCCTACATCACGCTGCAGGCCGCGTTGGGCCAGGCCTCGCACTACAACGTCAGCGACCGCCTGCACGCGCTGCTGTACCAGGCCATGGGCGTGGGTGCGCTGCTGCTGTGTGCTACGCAGGCGGTGCTGGCGGTGCAGATTCAGCGCCACGGCCGGACCGATGTGCCCGCCGTGTGGCGCCAGGCCGTGGTGCACGGCCTGTGGTTGACCTTGCTGCTGGGGGCTGGCGCCGGCATGGTGCTGGGCGGTGTGCAGGCCCCGGCCGGCAGCGGTGTGCCGGTGGTGGGTTGGCACGCCAGCGGAGACCTGCGGCCCGCACACTTCCTCGGCATGCACGCGCAGCAGTTGCTGCCGCTGTTCGGCTGGGCCTTGAGCCGGCTGCCCGCGGTGTCGGCCCCGGCGCAGCGGCGCCTGGTCTGGCTGGCCAGTGCCCTGGTGGTGCTGGCCTGGGCCGTGCTGATGGCGGTGGGCTTGAACGGTGCCCAGCCCATGCCGATGCCAGGGCACCTGCGCTGAAGGGCCGCTGCAGCGGGCGGTGCGCCCGCGGGCGCGCTGGTCGCTTGGCGCCAACCGTCAAGGGGTGGGTGCTGGCGGGCGCGGGGCGGCAGGGATCCACCAGCAGCGGCCATCGGCACTGCGCCGGCCCTGCATCAGCTGCGCAACCACCTTGTCGGTGACGGCCACACCCTGCCGGGCCATGGTGCCGAAGTCGGTCTGCCCGCGGTTCGCAAAGCCTTTGCGGGTGCGGTGGATGTCGAAGCGCTGCGACAGCGGGTGGCCGAACTGCTGGGTCACGCCGGCGGGGCCTAGCATCAGCCCGTACAGGCCGCCCCAGGTGGCGGCGGGGTTGTCGGAGTCCCAGCCCGCCAGCACGGCGATCTTCAGCGTCTCGCGCATGTCGCCCTCGCCGTAGAAGTAGCTCAGCAGGCTGGCGGCGAAGTTGATGCCCGCGGCAAAGCACCCGTTGCAGTACAAGCGCCGCGCTGTGACCTCGTAGCCGTCGGCCTGCTGCACCTGGTAGCGCTGGTACAGCGCGTCGCGCGCCTGTTCCCAGGGCACACCGGCGCGGTACTGCGCCAGCACGAAGTCGAACATCTTCGCCGGGTACTGGTTGGCGGGCAGGGCGCCGCGCGCCTGCAGCGCCATGGCCAGCAGCGCCTGGTGCAGGGCCGCGCGGTCGGCCACCGTGGTGGCGGGCAAGACCGCGGCGCTGGCGTGAAGGGCAACATAGAACTGGGCGATGTCGGCGGCTTCGCCCGAGGCCGTGGTGTGGATGGGCAGGTAGGCCAGTTGTCGGGCCACGTCGGGCCGGCCCGGGGCCAACGCGCCGAACAGTTCGGTCGTCAGCTGTGCGTCGATCATGTCGTGGTGCGGGTTCTGCGGCGGCAGGCCGGTGAACGGCGGCAGCCAGCCCTGAGCCATCAGGTCGAAGGCCTGCTGGTTGGACACCCACAGGAAGTTCTCCGGCTGGCCTTCGCCGTTGCGGTGCGGTGTGTCGCGGTCGGTGTAGATGTGGCGCAGCCAGCCTTGGCGGATCTGCGCGCCAGTCAGCAGTGGGCTGGGGCTCTTCAGCATCAACTGCAGGTAGATGTACTCGATGTCGCTGTCGTCGTCTGAACCCCACACCTCGGCGGGGCCCCGCAGCACCCAGTCGATGGTGGGCGACAGGGCACTGGGCACCCCCTGGCCCCAGATGCTGGGCTGGTCGGGTTGGCCCCAGTCGGCGCGTGTGTAGAAGCGGCCGGCGGGGCCTTCGCCGCCGATCTTGTCCATCTCCGTCACCAAGCCGGTCCAGTTGCCAATGCTCAGGCCCAGCCAGAAGCCGTGCAGGCGGTCTTGGTGCTGGCGGCGCGACACCGCCTGGTGACCGGCCGGTGGTGCAGCGCAGGCGGCGGCCGCAAGGGCTGGGTCGCGGGGCGGTGCAGCCTGGGCCAGGGGGCCCAGCGCGAACAGTGCCGCGCCGCACAGCGTCCACCGGCTGAGGACCCCAAGGCGTGGGTGGTGGCTGGGTGGGCGGTCGGGGCGGTGAACGGGGGCTGGGCACATGGGGCGGCGGGGTTTGAAAGCGCTTGCAGCGATCGTGCTGAAGGCTGGCTGCCGCGTCAATCCTGGCCAACACCGCACCGTGGGCGCGTCAGCGCGACCCGGGTCGTGCCCAGGCCATGGCGCCCCGCGGCCGCACCCGGTGGCGTGTGTGGTCGGCCGCTTCAGCCGCTGGCCAGGGCTTGCTCGACCCAGGCGAACAGCGCGTCCAGTTCGTAGTCGCCGCTGTGCGGCCGGCCCCAGGGCAGGGCCAGGTCCACGCGGGCCTGGCGCCGGCGGGCCGCAGCCGCCAGCAGCACCGGCACGGCCAAGGCCGTGTCGCGGTCTTGGCTGCCGTGGCGGATGCGCCAAAACGGCGCCACGCGCGAGCGGGCGTCGCCCAGCTGGGCCATGGCGTCCATCAGGCGCACCACCTCGGGTTCGGCCAGCGTGGCGCCAGGCACGCGGCTGTGTTGCAGCGAGAACGGTGTGAAGTGGCGTTTGTCCACGCCGGCCTGGCCGAAGAGCTGGTTCTCGCCCGTCTCCAGCGACCAGCCGTCGAACGCCGGCAGCCCCTTCATGCGGCCCATGGCCTGCACCTGGGCCGCGAAGTCCAAGGCCAGCACGCGGCCGTCGCGCACCGTCAGCGCCGGGGTCTGGCCCAGTGGCTGGCCGGCGTCCAGGGCGGCCTGTGCGGCGGCCTGCAGCAAGGCCACGGTGTGGTCGCGCAGCGGGCCGCTGCCGTCGGCCAGCAAGGTCAGCGGCTGGCCTTCCGGCGTGTGCAGGCCCAGGCCGTTGACGTAGGCCACGAACGCCGAACGCAGCGTGTCCGACTGGGCCCACTGCGCATCGTCCAACTGCATCAGCACTTCCTGGCGCTGCGCGCGGAAGTCCAACATCGACGTGGCCACCTGCCGGTAGCTGCGGTGTCCGTGGAACTGCCATTCGTAGGATTCGTCGGCGTGCGCCAGGTTGGTGATGGGGCAGAAGGCCGAGACCGCGAACACATCGTCGCGCCCGGGGGCGGCGCCCAGGGCCTGCAGTTCGGCGTCGTAACCGGGGTGGTTGCCGCTGGCGCCCAACAGGGCCGACAGCGCACCACCGGCGCTGGTGCCGTTGGACACGATGCGCTCCACCTGGCCCGGCAGTTGGTCGGCGTTGTGCCGCAGCCAGCGCACCGCGGCCTTCAGGTCGACGATGGCCGCCGGGGCCTTGCCGGTCCAGCGGCCGTCGGCCGCGCGCAGGGTGCGGCCCCGGGCACCCGGTGCGGCCACGACGTAGCCGCGCAGCAGCGCCTGCGCCGCGGCGCTGGGCGTGGCCGGGTTGGCCATGGGGGCCGCGGTACCCGCAGGTGCGGAGGCGGCGGCCGGCCTGGCGCCCGCTGGGCCCGACCGCGGCACCCAGCTGCCCGGTTTGGCCGGCATGTAGCCGCCCACGCCGTTGGGCAGGAAGATGGGCGCGGTGCGGGCCGAGAAGGCGCCCACCCGGCCCCCTTGGAAGTAGGGCTCGGGCACGTACAGGTTCAGCGCCTGGTAGTCCGGCTCCAAGGGACGGGCCACGACGGGCAGGCCTTCGTAGGCCCGCACCTGCAGCACCTGGTCGCCCACGGCCACCTGCTGTGGCGTGTAGCGGCGGGGGTCCCAGCGCAAGGGGTCTGCGGTGGGTGTGCGGCCGGGCAGGGCGCAACCCGTGGTGGCGGCGGCCAGCAGGCTGCTGGTGAAGTGTCGGCGGTCCATGCGGTGTCCTGGGCGGTTGCGGCCACACGGCCAAGGCCGTGTGCCTGGGCATGGTAGCGGCGCTGTGTGAAGGCGCTGGGCCGCACCGTGTCGCGCCGGTAAAGCGCGGCGCGCGCAGCAGTAGGCAGGGCGGTGGTGCGGTGGCAGCGCGCCCTGTGAAGGCCGTGCGCGCCTGCACCAACCGGACGACACCAGCGCATCTGGGGCCGTTCGGGCCTGGCCCTGTGGGTGCTAACTTTCTAAGCGCATGGTTGGCCTACAGCCCCGCGATGGCCGAACAACGCAGGCCGCTGCCCACGGCCCCCACGGCCGAGGAAGAGGCGCGCAGCCAGGCTGCGGCCGACAAACGCAGCCGCACCAAAGAACGCAAAGCACTGGGTGAACTGCCGGTGCGCGGCCGCTGAGTGCCAGAGCCGCCGCCGGCCCCGGGCCTAGAAGCTGGAGCCGGGTTCGGTGAGGAAGCGCAGTTCCTCTTCGGTGGAGGCGCGGCCCAGGATCTGGTTGCGGTGTGGGTAGCGGCCGAAGCGGTCGATGATGGCTTTGTGCCGCAGCTCGAAGCTGAGCTGGTTCTCGGCACCGGTGGCCCTGAACAGGCGTTCGGCGGTCTCGTGGATCAGCCGGGACTCGCTGTGCATGTAGGGCATGTACAGGAACACCCGCTGGTCCACCGGCAGCTTCAGGTCGTCGCCCGCGGCGACGGCCTCTTGGGCCAGCGCCAGCGCCAGCGGGTCGGCCGCGAAGGCCCGGGGCTGGCCCCGGTACATGTTCCGGGAGAACTGGTCCAGCACGATGACCTCGGCCAACCGCCCATGGGGGCTTTCGCGCCAGCCGAACAGTTCCGCCTGAGCCGCCCGGGCGTGCAGGTCGCCGAAACGCTGCAGCACCAGGTGGTCGAACGCGGGGTCGACCTTCCACCACTGCGCGGGCGTGACCTCGTGGAACCAGAACTGCAGAACCGCTGCGTGCATGGGCGTCTCGGCGTGGGGTGTGGGGTGTCCGGCATCGGCAGGCCGGGTGTGGACGTGGTGTGGCCGCTGGCCCTGGGACAGCGCCGGCGCATCATAAGCAGGCGCCTGCTGGGCCACCCCGTGGCGTGGGGGAAGTGCCCCTGGCGGACCGGCGCGCGGCTTCGTTAAGCTCCGCGGCACGCCGACAACCTGGAGCGCGCCCCGTGCCACCACGCCCCTTGCACCGCCCAGCCATGCGGCGCCGTCGACCGGTTCTGGCCTGGGCCTGGCTGCTGTGGGTGGCCCTGGCTTGTGGCGCAATGGCGCCTGGTGTTTGGGCGCAAGGTGCAGCCCCTTCCACCCCCGCTGGCCGCGTGCTGGACGCCCCGACCGGTACATCGACCCCCCCGGCGCCCGCCGTTCAGGCCTACCTGAACAACCGGCCGGTGGTGGCCTTCCGCGCCGACGACCTGGGCGGCACCGCGGCGGAGCGTGCATTGATGGCCCAACAGGCCATGGCCGACGCGCTGGCCGCCGGCGGACCCGGGGAGATCACCCGTACCGACGCGCCCAACGCGGTGCGCTTCGACATCGACGGCCGCCCGGTGTTTTTCATCACCACCCACGACGTGGCTGCGGCCCGCGGCAGTGGTGCGTTGGCTGCGGCCGCGCACCAGGTGCAGCAACGGTTGCAGCTGGCGGTGGCCGAACACCGCGAGATGCGCGACCCGCGCAAATTGGGTGTGGCGGCGGCCTACGCCGTGGCGGCCACGGCGCTGGCCTGGCCGTTGTTGTGGGGGCTGCTGCGCGGCCAGCGTTGGCTGCGTGTGAAGCTGGTGGGGGCGGTGCGCGACCAGCCAGGCGTTTGGGCGCCTTACCTGCAACCTGTGCGGGCCGGGTTGCGCTGGTTCGTCGCCTTGCTGGCCTGGGCGCTGGGCCTGCTGCTGGTGGAACTGTGGCTGACCTTTGTGCTGCGCCAGTTTGCTTACACGCGGCCCTGGGGCGAGCGGTCCACCACCTGGCTGCTGGACATGGCCGACCAGTTCTTCGGCGCCGTCGCCAGCGCGACCCCTGGCCTGGTGGTGGCGGTGCTGATCTTCGTGCTGGCGCGGCTGGCCACCCGGGCCAGCGGCCTGTTCCTGGAGCGGGTGGCCCGCGGTGAAACCCTGCTGGGTTGGCTGGACGCCGACACCGCCATGCCGACGCGGCGGCTGGTGAACGTGGTGATCTGGTTGTTCGCGCTGGCCATGGCCTACCCCTACCTGCCGGGTGCTCACAGCGACGCCTTCAAGGGCGTCAGCGTGCTGGCCGGCCTGATGCTGTCGCTGGGTGCTTCGGGCGTGGTGGGCCAGGCCATGTCGGGCTTTTCGCTGATGTACTCGCGTTCACTGCGCGTGGGCGAGTACGTGAAGATCGGCGAGACCGAAGGCACGGTGGCGGAGTTGGGCTTGTTCGCCACGCGCATCCACACCGGTCTGGGTGAAGAAGTCAGCCTGCCGAACAGCGTGATCTTCAGCCACCCGGTGCGCAACTTCTCCCGGTTGGCGCAGGGCGGGCAGGTCCTGCTGCACACCAGCGTCACCATCGGCTACAGCACACCCTGGCGGCAGGTGCACGCCCTGTTGCACGAGGCGGCGCGCCGCACACCCGGGGTGGTGCAGACGCCCCCGCCGGTGGTGGTGCAGACGGCGCTGTCCGACTTCTACGTGGAGTACCGTTTGTCGGCGCCCTGGCAGCCCCAGCGGGCCCAACGCCGGGTGCAGGCCATGAGTGCACTGCACGCCCATGTGCTGGACGTGTTCAACGAAAACGGCGTGCAGATCATGTCGCCGCACTACCGCAGCGACCCGCCCGTGCCGCAGGTGGTGGCCCCGGAAGACGCCTGGGCGGCGCGCCAGCCACAGCCGCCGCTGCAGCCGCACGGTCGGGTGCAGGGCGACGACGCCTGAGCGGTGGCTGGCGCCGCTCTTCAGAGGAAACCGGCGGCTGGCGCCGCCGGTCAGAGGCAACCGGCGGCTGACGCCGCCGTCAGCGGAACCCGGCGGTGGATGTGGCCCAGTGCCGCGCGCGTTCGGCCAGGAAGCCGCTTTCGCGCTGCATGTCCAGCCAAGTGTTCAGGAAGGCCAGGAAGTCGGGGTCGCCCTTGCGCACGGCCATGCCGGCCGAGGTGCGGGCCAGCGGTTCGGTCGACGGCAGGAACCAACGTTGCGGGGCCGAGGCCACCACCGCGTCGGCCGCCAGTGTGGCCACCAACGCGGCCTGTGCGCGGCCTTCGGTCACCACCAGCAGCGGGTCGTCGTCCACCGGCGTGACGGTGGCGCGTGGGAACCGCGCTTTGGCCACGGCCTGCTGGGCGGGGTCGGTGGAGACGGCGATCTTCACACCGGGCTGGTTGAAGGCGTCCAGGCTGCGGCGCTGGCCGGCCAGCGGTTTGCTGGCGATCAGGTACATGCCTTCGCTGGCCGTCGGCTGGGTGAAGTTGGTCACCAGGGCGCGTGGCACGTTCATCCACAGGCCGGTGATGATCACATCGCTGTGGCCGTCCAGCAGCTGCGGGATGACCTCGCTCCACCAGGTTTCGACAAACTCGACGCGCACGCCCAGGTCGGCGGCCAGCCGGCGCGCGAGGTCCACGCTGAAGCCGACGTAGGTGTTGCTGCGGTCCAGCATCACCATGGGGGCCACCTGCACCACGCCAACGCGCAGCACGCCACGCTGGCGCACGGTGGCCAAGGTGTCCACCGCAGGCGGGCGCAGGATGGGCGCGACGGTGTCCACCACCTTGGCCCGCTTCAGGCCTTGGGGGTCGGCCCAGGCAGAGACCGGCGTTTCGCCGGCGGTTTGTGCCCAAGCCGCGGTGGCGCACCACAGGCCCAGCGCCCAGGCGCTGGCCCGCCAAGTGGCACGGACGGGGATTGCAAGTGTTGGTTGAAAAGGCATGTTCAGTACCCGCTGGCTACACGGTTGAAGGTGACGCGGTGCGTGTCGTCGCGCTCATCGACGGCGACAAAACCGGTGCCCATGCGTTCGATGCGGAACACCTGCCGGCCGGCTTCCAGGCGCGCGCCCTGCAGGTGGCCGGTGATGTCCTGTTCGCCGGCGCGCCCCGTGACCTGCCCGCCCGGCAAGATGCGCAGGCTGACCTGTACCCGCTCGCGCGTGTCTTCACCCGAGAACGCGCCCACGGCCCAGCTGTCCACCTCGGCCGCTTCGGCCTTGTGCCGCGTGGCGGCGATGGCGGCCAAGGCGGCCAGCCCCACGACAGCGCCGGCGATGGCCTTGTCGTTGCGGTTGTGCCGGCCCACGCGGAAGGTGGCCGAACAGCCCTTGTCCACCCAGACGCCCCGCCCGTCGTAGCCCCAGGAGCGCCCTTCGCGGCACGAGAACAGGCTGTGCCGGTTGACCAGCTCGACATGGCCGTCGGTGTCGACGCGGCAGAAGTTGTGGCCCAGGCCGCGGCTGTCGCAGCGGATCTCGCGCTGCCCAGCGGCCGCGGGCAGGCTGCCTGCGGCCAAGGCCAGCGCCGTCAGCGCGGCCAGGGCCCGTTGAGGTTTCAAGGTCGGCATCGTCCAACTCCTCCGCAGGTGTTTGTCAGGGTCCGTCTGCCAAGGGGCAGCGCCGCGTCCTCACCGAGGGGCAGTCTAACCACCAGCGGTGTGTGCGCCAACGTGGCCCGGCACTTCAAGTCTGGGCCGCCAGTCCCGCCCCCGCCAGCGCCATGCCGAACAGCATCCAGTCGTTGACGATGTGAGCGCCCGTGGACACCCACAGGTTCTTGGTCAGGATCCACGGCAGCGTCAGCACCAGGCGGGCCGTCCCGATGACGACGATGCACTGCACCCAGTTCCACCCGTAGGTGGGCAGGTGCATCAGCCCGAACAGCAGCGCCGACACCAGCCACGCCACCAGCACCGCACGGCGGCGGCCCACGCCCGCACGCTGGGTCAGCCAGGTCAGCATGGCCAGGAAGGGCAGCACGGTCAGCACTTCTTCGCCCAACAACTGTGGCAGCGTCTTGGCGAAGAACGCCAGGCGCTTCAGCGTGTCCATGGCCGCCAACTGTGCCGCGGCCGCGTTGGGCGTGACCTCGGTGAAGGTCTGGACCCAGGACCCCACGGCCACGCTGACGACGATGTTCAGCACGGCGAAGCCCAGCATCAGCCGCAGTTCACGCCAGCCCACCCGGCCGAACAGCACCCGCCTATGGCCCGGCGCCAGCCGCGCCAGCACGGCCAACGGGATGGCCACGAACAACAGCGCCTGCACCATCGCACCCAAGGGGACCGATGGCCAGGCGACGGGCCACACCAAGGCCGCGAAGCCCGCCACCACGCCCAGCACCAGTGCGCACCACTGCCAGCCGGTGAAGCCCACCGGGATGCCGTTGTAGAAGGGGAAGTCGCTGCCGGGGTCTTCCAGCCGCCCGAGGCGCTGTGCGGGCGCCAAGGCGTTGGCGGTGTGCGCGGTCATGCTTGGGGTTCTCCTGTGCGAAAGGGGGCGGCCCACCGCGCCATGCGGTCGTGCTTCACCAAATGACCACCCGTTGCTGCGGCGCACGCCACATGCCGTCGCCCGGGCGGGTGCCGAACGCTTCGTGGAAGGCGTCCAGGTGCAGCAGGGGCGCCACCGCGCGCACCGAAGCGATGGCGTGCACGTCCACCGACACCAAGAAGCGCAGGCGTTCCGAACGGGCCTTGAAGGCCCACATCTGCGTCCAGGCCACGAAGCAGCGCTGCTCGGCCGTCAGGCCGTCCACCACCGGCAGTGGCTGGCGGGCCGCGTAGCGCCGCAGGGCTGCGTGGGCCAGGGTCAGCCCGCCCAGGTCGGCGGTGTTTTCGGTCACGGTCAGGGCACCGTTGTGCATCAGGCCGGGCAGGATCTCGTAGCGGTTGTACTGGTCGATCAGCACCCCGGTGCGTTGCTGGAAGCGACGGTCGGCGTCCGGCGTCCACCAGTTGCGCAGGTTGCCTGTCGCGTCGTACTGCCGGCCCAGGCTGTCGAAGCCGTGTGTGAGTTCGTGGCCGATGACGCCGCCGATGGCGCAGTAGTTCGCGGCCACGTCGGCACCCGGCTTGTAGAACGGCGGCTGCAGGATGGCCGCCGTGATGTCGATGCTGTTGGTGGTGAAGTTGTAGGCCGAGTTCACCGCGATGGGCGTGGTCTTGGTGGCCACGGCAAAGCGGTTGCCCAGCACCGGCCGGCCGACCTGCTGCACTTCGCGCTGGAAGGCGAAACGTGCCGCGCGCTGCACGTTGCCGAAGTGGTCGTCGGGGCGGATGTCCAGCCCACTGAAGTCCACCCATTGGGCCGGGTAGCCCACCTGGATGTCCATCTTGGCCAGTTTCTCCAGCGCGGCACGGCGCGTGGCCTCGTCCAGCCAGGTGTTGCTGCGCAGGCGGGCGGCGAATTCGTCCTTGAGGTGGCCCACCATCTCGGTGATCTCGCGCCGTGTGGACGCCGCAAAGTTGGCCTGCACGTACAGCTGCGACAGCGGGTGGTACAGCTGTGCGCCGATCTGCTGGGTGACCACGCGGTCGGGTGCCGGTGCGGCCTTCAGGCCCCGCCGTGCCCGTGTGAACTCGGCTTCCAGACCACGGTAAGGCTGTCCGAGCTCGGACGCCCGGCTGGCCAGCACCCACCAGCGCAACAGCAGCTTCACGTCGGCCGCAGCTTGGGTGGTCAGCAGCCGTTGCAGCGCCTTCATCGCCTGCACGTCCACCACCTGCACACGCGGCGGCGCTGCAATGCCCTGGGCCTTCAGGAAGGCCCGCAGGTCCAGTGCTGGCACCAGGGCCTGGGCCTGGGCCAGCGTCATCAGGTTGTAGATGTTGGCCGGCTCGCGCATCTGCAACGGCGACATCATGGCCGCGGCCATGCGGGACTCCAGCGCCAGGATGCGGGCGGCGTGGTCGGCCGCGGCTTCCTGTGTGTCGCCGGCCGCTGTCAGCAAGGCGGCGATGTAGCGGCGGTAGGCATCGCGCAGGGCTTGCGACTCGGGCTTGGCGTACTCGTCTTGCTCCAGCATCTGCGCGCCGGGCGTCAGCACCAGCACCAGGGTGCCGCTGTCCTTGGCGTCGGGCATCGCGAGGGTGTTCAGCAGCGGCGAAGCACCGTAGGCGTCTTGCAAGCGACCGGCCAGCGCCGCCAGGTCTGCCGCTGTCGGGCCCGCCGCGGCAATGCGCTGCAGGTCGGCCGCCAGTGGCTGCAAGCCCAGGGCGTCGCGGCGAGCGTTGTCCATCGCGGCTTTGTAGAAGTCGCCGACCTGCTGGGTCGGGCTGCCCTTGGCGGCACCGGTCGTGGCCGTGGCCTGCTGGATCAAGGTCAGCAGTTGCCGGTCCAGTTGGTGGGCCAGCAGCGTGACCCCCCCCACGTCGGCGTCGCTGGGGGCGATGTCCGTGGTCTTCAGCCACTGGCCTGCGGCGTAGCGGTAGAAGTCCTGCCGGGGGTCCACGGAACGGTCCATGTGCTGGGGCGAATAGCCCAGCGAAGCGACGTCGGTGGGCACGGTGCCCGCCGCTGCGGACGGCCCGGCCAAGGCGAGCAACAGGACGGCGATGTTCAGCCAGGGGCGGTGCTTGGACATCAGAGCTCCTGCAAGTCGGGTACGGCGGGGCGGGTGGGGCACTTCAAGGCGCGGGTGCCCAGGTGACGATGCCGCCATCGGCCACCAAGCTCAGGTGCAAGCGGCCTCCTTCGATGACATAGCTGCGTAAGTAGGGCCAGCTTCTCAGCAGGCGTTGCGTCATCGCTTCCTCGGGACATTGCGCCCGGGTGGTGGCCAACGGGCCCAACTGCAACTGGCCCGAGGCGCGCTCAGCGGTGGACGTGGCGGCCGGCTGGGCCTGCCAAGTGGCGGTGCCGCGGTTGCAGTCCAGCCGCAGCACTGCACGGCCATCGGCGCCGAAGGCCAAGGTCCAGCGCGTCGGGTCCTGGGGCCGCAGCGTGCCCTGGGCGTCGTCCATCGACTGGAACGCTTCGATGTGCCAGCGTGTCCCGGCCAGTGAGGGCACGGGTGGCGCGGTGCTGGCGCAGCCGAGCAGGGTGGTGGCCAGCCCGAAGGCGGCCAGGCGGCGCAGGTGGGTCATGGTGTGCGCACCGGTGTGAACCGGGCTTCACGGCGGGCGGTGCAGGCGGGGCAGCGGGCGGCCATGGCCAGCCGCCCGTTGTGGGCGGGGGCCGGAGGTTGGGCTGGCCCGGTGGGCCGCAGTGACCTCAGCGGGCCAGGCACTGCAGCGCCTCGGTCTGGCCTGTGGTGGTGTTCAGCGTGGTGAGCCTCAGCGCAGGGGGGGCGAG
The DNA here is from genome assembly GCA_046318395.1 of Rubrivivax sp. GTDB lineage: Bacteria > Pseudomonadota > Gammaproteobacteria > Burkholderiales > Burkholderiaceae_C > Rubrivivax. The sequence goes on along the minus strand of JBKCUM010000241.1, from coordinate 10,841 downwards.
TTCGGCGCTGACGTTCCGGCCTTCGTATAGGCTGGTGCCGGCCGCACGGGCGGGCTCGGGTTCACCCACGCGCCACAGCGTGGCGCTGCGGTCGCCGCGCTCCAGGCGCAAGGTGGCGGGATCGGTGTCGAAGAAACTCAGCACCACCTCGTTGGCCGGCTGCAGTTCGCAGGTGTAAGCCACCGTCTTCGGGGGCCGCAGGCGCCACACGGCCTGCAGCTCCGCGGTGCGCAGGCGGTACTGCGCCTCCACGCAGCCGCGCACGCTGTCGACGGTCCATGTGGCGGTGATCCACGTGGTGCCTGCGCGCGCCTTCCAGCAGTCGTTGCGGCCCTTCACCCAGCCGCGTTGTTCGGTGCGCAACTGGCCCGCCATGCTGCCGGAAGCGTTCTTCAAGGCCGACTGGTAAGCGGCGGCCAATTGTTGGTCCAGCGCTGACAGCCGTGCATCGCTGCAGACCAGCTGTTCGACCTCGCCTTGCGCCTGGCTGCAGTCGAACGTGGTGCGCTCGGCCGTGGCCGCACAGGCGCCCCACGGCGTTGCGGCGGCCCAAGCCAGCCCGATGGACAGGGTGCTCCGAAGCATCGTTGGCCATTCCCCGGTGACGACGGCGCGAATGTAGACCAGAAAGGCCCACGCGCCCAGAGCGTGCCGATGTCGCGCCGGGTAGAGGCCTGGTGCGCCGGCCCGTCCGAATCAGGCCTTGTAGGCGCGGATGGCGGAGATCTTGCCGTCCGGGGTGGTGACCACGGTGTCGACCACGTCCAACTCGACGCTGCGGTTCACCACGATGTGCAGGGTGGCAGCGGCACACCCCGGCCCTTCGTAGAACTGCAGCACATCGATCTGCAGGTGTTCGGCGTCGGCGAAGTTCCGCCGGGTCTCGGCCAATACCGCCGGCTTGCCACGCGCGACCAGGTGCCAGTCCTGCAGACAGACATCGTCGGTCAGCAGGTCCGCCACGGCGTCGAGGTCTTTGGCCTCGTAGGCCCTCAGGTAGGCGGCCAGCACGTCGACAGCGTTCATGAAACCCCCGGGGTGGTGTGGGTGGGGGCGGGGGCGGCGACCCCGTTGAACCCCGCACTTGGCGGTGGGCGGGCACGTGGTCAACGTGCGCATGCGACCGCGCGGGCTGAAGGATAGCCGGGGCGGTCGGAAACGCCGTGTCAGCGCTGAAAAGCTGTCGTGGCCCACCACGCCAGACCACCGGGAGTCTGCAACCGCAGCACAACGATCGCGAACGCGCGCCCTGTGCTTTGCTGCGCGCATTCGCGGACCGGTCCCTCAGCGACTGTGCGGCCTGCAGGCCCGTATCTGTGGCACCACCGTGGGCAACGGCCGGAGGGTCAGCCTGATCAAGGGCAGAGGCCCGCCCCGCACTGGTTCAGGCCCAAGGGCACGGCAGCCGCGAAGGGGGCGATGTTGGCCAGGCCATTGGCGTAGAAGACGTTGCCCACATACCCGGCGTTGCCAGACAGACCGTAGCGCCCGTTCTCTGCGACCGTGTTGCCGCTGACCAGGCCGCCCGCGGCAATGCCGTCGAGCTTGTTGCGCCGAACGACGTTGCCTTGCACCACGCCCGCGCCGCCCACGATGCCGTTGCCCCCGTTGGCGTAGACCAGGTTGCCAACGATCGACGACAACGCCGGGTTGCTGCCGGTCAGCCAAATGCCCAACTGCCCGTTGTTCGAGATGCGCAGGCCCTCGATGCGGCATGTGGCCTCGTTGCACAGCACGCCGCCCGATGAAAAGCCCCGCACGGTGCCGTTGACAACGGTGAGGCTGCCTCCGACGTTGTTGCGACTGGCCACGCCAAAGGTCTGGCCTGGTGCGCTGGTGCAGTTCAAGGTGCCATCCTGGCCATCGGCCACCACGGTACACACATCGACACCGCGCAGGCTGAAGCCGTTGAGGTCGATGCGCACATCCAGAGCCTTGCCGCTGACCGGCACCACGATCTCCACGGCGTGGGACGTCGCGCTGAGCGCACCCACGTTCAGGTCGCTGGCCAACCGGTAGCTCCCGGACTGGGTGATCGTGACCGGGAAGCCGGGCGTATCGCCCGCGGTCACGCCGCCTGCCAGCGCGCGGCTTTGGTCGATGAGCACCACACCGTCGACGGCCAGCGTGGGGCAGGCCCACCCGAAGCAGACGGCGGCGCTGAGTACCTTGGAAGCGAAGTGACGATGGAACATGGCATGTATCTCCTGGTTTGGATTCGATGGGCGGCCGTTTCAGTTCCGGCCCGAGAACCGTCGGGCCCGGTACCGCCCGAACAAGCCGCCGGCCAAACCGCACAGCACCAGACCCACCGTGGTGGGTTCGGGCACCACATGGCCTTGCATGTCCACTTGGACGAACTGGCCCATCGTGTCTGTGAACTGCTGGCGGAAGGCGAAGTCGGCGACGTTGAAACCACCCAGACTGTCCAGGGTGGTGGGCAGTGCGTCGCTGTTGAAGGCGCTGCCGCTGTCGTCCTGCAGCACCAGAGAAAAGCTCATGAAGTCGCTGAGCCCGGCGTCGAGGCCCTCGGTGGCGTACACGAGCAACTGGTCGGGGTCGCTGCCCGTGCCATCGACGATGGCGATGGTGATGTTGCGAAGCACCACCGCCCAACTCCCCAGTTGAACGAACACGCCGAAAGGGGGGCCGGTGAAAGCGTAGGCGCCGGTGTGTGGGTCGGCCAAGGCATCGGCCGTTGCCGTGTCGAAACGAAGCGTCAAGCCCAGCCTCGAACCTGCCTGCACCGCACCGCCCGTGGGGTCGACGGGGTCGAAACTCACCTGCGTGACGTCGCCGCCCCACTGGTAGGCCGCCGGTGCTGCGGTGGCGGGCGACACCCCCCAAGTCGCCAGCGCTGCGGCCAGGGCCGGCAGGTAGACATGCGCGCTGTGGCGCCGGATTCGTGGGGTCACCATCATGGGCGGTCTCCTTGGGGTGTCCGCGGCGGGGCGGGCGGGGTGGGCGCAAGGCCTTGTGGCGCTGGGCCGGGGTGGCCATGGTCCTGGCACGCTCGCCGAGTTGGGTGGCCAAAGCCCGGCGCGAGACAAGGCTAGGCTTCAGCGCAGGGGCGGGTCGGTGCGGTGGCGTACACGGGCAGCGTGGCCAGGTTGTGGGCCTGCACGCCCGCTGGGCTTGCGCAGACCGGCGCCGTGGCGGCGTGGGGCGCTCCGCCAGTCTGGCGACGCTGGCGAGACACCCATCGCCATGCTGGCCGGCACTCGCCAAGAAACAACGTTTGAAGTTAGCTGTCAACAGAAAGTGCTGGCCCAGGAGTCCGACCGTCACACGTTCGACCTCCTGGGCCAGGCTGCCAGCGATTCGCCCTTCGCTTCAGCGAAGGGCCGGGCCTCACTTCTCCCCGTTGGAGGCGTACTCCAGATCGGTGACAACGCCTGCGGCGTCAAACGAAACGATGAGGCTCTTGTTGTAGAACTTCATGTTGAACGCGCTGCCTTTGGCGTGCGAGTAGCTGTAGATCACTGCACTTTCACCTTTGTTCTTGACGAAAGGGTGGACGGCGTTGCCGTTCGGTGTGCCCAGCAACTGGATGACCTCAGCCCGGGTGGTTTTGCCCTTCACGATCGCCGAGACTTTGCTGTCGTCAAAGTCGGTGGCGTCGTTCTGGAACGAACTGACGAACTCCTCGGTGACCAAGAGGTCGTTGTGGAGCAAGAACAGCATGGCGCGCGCAGGCACGACGCCGGGGTACTTGCCAGTCCCTGCGCCTTCCGCGTAGGCGTAACGCGCCGACTTCAGCTTTTCACCGTTGCGAAGCACCTCACCCGTCTGCGGGGCGGGGCCGCCCATGGCCGCCGTCACCTGCGCGGCCGTTGACTTGCCGACTTGCAGGGCCTCTGGGGTGGGACGTTTGAAGTCGGTGCCGGCGCAGCCGACCAAGAGTGCCACCACGGCACTGGCAAAGAGCGTTCGAGAAGCTTGGATCATGTTGACGTTGTGTTTGAAATGCGCAGCGCTGAAATGTCGGTAGAAGCAGCTGCCCTCCTCTACGCGAGATGGGTCGTATTCTGATGATTTGTGCGTACAGCCCGTGGCTGATGTCAAGCACGCGCCCGTGCTGCGCGCGACACCGGCGCACAACACGCCGACCCGGCGGCGCTTGGGCTCAACAGGGTGACGCTGTCTGTCGGTCGCCGGTGCATGAAGGCGGGTAGAACTCCAGCAGTTCGTCTCCGTACTGGTCAAGCTGGCCGGTGCTGCGCCAGCCCAGATGCCTGTAGAAACCATGTGAACGAACCTTGGGGTCGGATGAACAACCCAAGAAGAGGCGGTGGTGCCCAAGGCGGGCCAGTGCGTTGCAGACCAGACCCAGCAGGTGGCGCGCAATGCCACGGCTTTCGTGGCTTGGCATGACCACCAATACCGCAACCTCTCCAGACTTCGCTGCGCCGAAGCAATAGCCCACCACGTGTTTGTCATCCAAGCAAAGGTAGCCGGGCAGCGCGCCAGATCGAATGTCATCGCCCCAAGTCTGAGCGGTGATGCCGATCTCTGCGAGTCGGTGCTCAGAAATCGCGTTCTCTCGTGTGAGTCCGCGGAGTCGGACGCACTCGGCTGCGTCCTCGGGCAGGGCAGTTCTGTACTCGATGGTCATGGCTGAAGTGCCCCGGATGTGCTGGATACGCGCCAGCCCTTGAAATGGCCTTGGTTGAACTGTGCAGGCGACAGGCCTGCAGTGGTCCAGCGGCGCCGCGTGGGGCGGTCGTGCACCGCATTGCCGTTGATGCCAGCGACGCCGGCCTTGCTGGGCTCGGACACGCAGCGCCGCCCGTGCCAAAGATGCGGTGTGACCGGGGCTGACCAGCGATGGGTCAGGCTTTACCGGGCGGGTAGGGGCATGATGAAGGGAATGTCGCTGCGGCTCTTGTAGCCGTTGCCCAGTCGTTCCAAGTTGGCATCTTTGCGAATGGTGTACGCGACTTCAAGGGTGGCCAACTTGGGCGTGCGCTTGAGGAGTATGGGCATATCGCGCGAGGCCCGGTCTCGAAGCGAGACGTTCTCCCAATGCGGATCAAAGTGGAGGTTGCCGAGGTAGCTGATCTTCCCCGATTCGACGGTGAAGGAAATCTCGAATGGCTGTGCAGATTGTGTGTCCGTCGACCCCCGCCGAATGGACCAACGAACGATGCGGTACTCACCGGGCGGCAACTCCAGCTCGAAGGTGCCGCCCTTCTCCTTGAGGTCATCGTCCGTTTGGTTGCTGAAGGGCAAAAGTCCCCCGCCAACACTGGGTTCTCTGATGCGTTGTCCTGGCTTGCCAGCGATGCCCAGGCGATAGGAGCCGTTCGAGGTTTCGTGTGTGATCGAGCCGACAACAAAACCAGGGGGCGCTGTTGTCGCGGTTGCTGCGGGTTCATTTGAAGCGCACGCGCCCAGTGTGAGCGCGAAGAACACGGGCAAGAAGCGTAGGAATTGATTCATGCGTTCCTGGTAAGTCTGTTGGTGAGGTCCAACCTTCGAGTCGCCCGGGTAGGCAACGGCGGACCAACAGGCCCAGACTGGCAAAAATGTACCGCGTACCGCGTACCGCCAGGCCAGGCCGAGCCTGCTGGTTTGCAGGTGGCGCACCGTTCGAGCCAGAGGCTGGGCGCCACCTTGTGATGGCAAGTTACTTCGCGGCCTTCAGCTCTGCGAAGACGCCGGTGGCGATTTGATCGACTTGCTGTGGCGTGACCTTCGCGAAGACACCGCCCCAGGCGGAAGAACTCGTGTTGTATTGCTGCTCACCGAACTTGCTGCCGTCGCGCAGATTGCTGTAGGCGATTTGCGCATCAATGAATGCATTGCCTGTCATGACTCCGAACAGGATCCGCATACCGATGCCGACGATGCGGTAGTCGGCGACGTTGACCAAAAGCAGGGTTCCATCTTCGCTGCCCGCGGGCGGCGCTGCATCAGCGAAAGTGAAGGAAATGCCGGCTCCCTTGGCGTGTTCGGAGAATGTGTCCTTCCACTCCCGCTTCATCTCTGGCCAGTCCTTGGACTCAACCACGTTCTTGGGTCCAGTCATGACCAACACCACCTTGCGCGAAGACGCCGCAGGGATCTTCACTGGTGCTGCCATGCGTTCGGCAGGTGCTGCCGTCGTTGCGGGGGCGGGGGCGGGCGTGGCTGGTGGGGTGGAGCTCGAGGTGCCACTCGGCGACGATGCGCAGCCAACGAGCAGTGCGGTAGCGATGGCCAAGACCAAGGGGGAAACGTTTCGCATGTTCGGCAGTCTTTGGTTGATGGGACGTGGGATCGGCAGTGAAGCCTAACGTTCGAGCCAAGCAGGAGGGGTTGTTGATACCTCTGGCCCGCGGAGCTGATGATAAACAGAACAGCCCCGCGGGCCAGGCGTTGCGCCCTTGGCTCAGCGCATGAGCCAGCGGCTAGGCCGCGCTGTGCAGCACCATGCCACCATGGCGCAGCAGTTCTTCCACCCGTGTGAAGCCAGCTGCCACAAGTGTTTGGCGCTGTTCCTCCACGGTCATGTACAGGTCCTCTTTCTTCATGCCATCCTCCCCGAAGTAGTGATCGGAGATCAAGTACGTTCCTTCGTGCAGAAGAATGGACCGAACCTGCTTGTGCAAAGGCTCTGCGTAGCGCTTGTGCCGAAGTTCATGCACAGCTTGGTTCGTGATCACGTGGTGAAAGGCGCCGAGGCCTGCCATCCAGTGATCCTCCTTGAAGCTACGTTGAACGTATTGAACTCGCGTCTCGTGGCTCTTCAATCGCGCCCGAGCAAGGACGTGCATTGGCTCGGAGAAGTCCAGGAGGATCATCTCAACAAGTGGTCGCTTGCCTAGAACTAGTTCGGCAAGAAAGCCCGGCCCCGATCCCAGTTCCAGGACTCGAACCGGCTTCGATGGATCTATGTTCTCCACGATGGCTTCAAAGAAGGCTGTTCGCCATGGGCGCACTCGGTTTGCAGACGCTGCCCACGCGCGTGCATCCGACGCTGTCTGAAGGTCGATCGGGCTGGGGATATCTTGGGGGGGTTGGCTGTACATCTCGGGTGGCCAAGGGAAGAAGCCTCGTGGCGAGGCCTGAGGTTCGAGGTGACGCGGCCCCGGTAACGTGCCGTCGGGCCCGCCATCGACCGATGGGCTAGGCCGCAAACGTCGGCTCCAGCACGTAAGTCTTCACGTCTCTTCCGTCGGGATCGGGAACCTGTCGCGACGGAGCCAGACGCGGGTCTTTGAAGAGCGCGCTCCAGAACGCTTGCGCATCGCGCGCCTCGTCAAAGATGACCACCGTCCATGGCACTTGGCGAGTCGACATGAAGTGGCGCGCGACTTGTTGACCGATGCCTCGGCGGCGGAATCTTTGCAGCACGAAGAGATCGGCCAGTTCCATGGCTCCGGCCACGGCTTCGGAGGTTTCGACGAGCGCGAACCCAGCAATGGAGTCATTCCATCGAAGCAGGTGCGCCTGCCACCCGGGTCTGGTCCAATACTGAGCGAAGTAGTCAGCCGACAACGAATAGAGTCCGTTCTCCTCCACATCGCATGTTGACGCCGACCGAAAATTGACCATCGCATGGCTCTCCGAGAACTTCAAAACGCGTACCTTTTGGAAACGCGCTGAAGATTGCCCAGATAAACTGAAGCCCAGGCGCGGCCAATGCTTGTTCAAGTTCTTGGCCTGTCATCCATCCGGCGCTCGCCGGCAACGCGTCTATCGAGTAGTTCGTTTCTAGATCGCTGACGTACCAATCGAAATCCGTCGTCTTGATTTCAGCGGCATCAAGCGTAGTCTTCATGTCCGTGAAGTACGGAACCGCATTTGGAGCGTCGAGCGCAACGTTCATGGTCTTTGTGATGCCTAACGTTCGAGTTAACCGGCCAGCGCAGGCAGGCACCGTAAGGCCCGGCTGAGATGATGCACCATGTGCCTCAGCCCGGCCTTACGGTGCCTGCCGTAGCGGGTCCGGTTGAACGAGGGGTTAGGCCTCACTGCGGTACGGTCCGGGTTGATAGGTGACAGATTGGTCCGGGTAGATGGGTGACACACCGATGGACGATGGGCTCCTGGAAGGAGGAGTCCGATGCCTTGGAGTGAGACCACGACCATGGATGCGAAGGTTGCATTCATTCTGGATTGGAAGAGCCAGAAGCACCAGATGACGGAGTTGTGCGCGAGGTACGGCGTGAGCCGCAAGACGGAGTACAAGTGGGTGAACAGATACCTGGAGGAGGGGCCTGACGGACTGTGGGAGCGCAGCCATGGGCCAAGTCGGTCGCCGCACAGGACGAGTCCGGAGGTGGAGCAGGAGATCGTTCAGCAGCGGTTGAGGCATCCGAGCTGGGGGCCGAAGAAGCTGATCTGGACGCTGCAGAAGTGGCAGCCGTGGCTGGAGTTGCCCAGCCGGACGACGGTGGCGGAGATCTTGAAGCGCAACGACCTGGTGCTGGCCAAGAAGAGGCCCAGGCCGGTGGGGCATCCAGGCAGGCCGAGCATGGTGGTGAACAAGCCCAACGACAGCTGGAGCGTGGACTTCAAGGGGCAGTTCAGGACGGGAGACGGGAAGTACCTGTACCCGCTGACGGTGACCGACAACCACAGCCGCTACCTGCTGGCGTGCCAGGGACTGGAGGGCACACAGCTGGAGCCTACGAAGGCGGTGCTGACCAAGGTGTTCAAGGCGCACGGCATGCCGCAGCGGCTCAGGAGCGACAACGGGGTACCGTTCGCGGCCTACAGCCTGGGCAGGCTGAGTAGGCTGTCGGTATGGTTGCTGAAACTGGGCATCACGCCAGAGTTGATAGAGCCCGGCAAGCCGCAGCAGAACGGCAGACACGAGCGCATGCACAGAACCTTGAAGGACGAGACGCTGAAGCCCCCGGCGGCCAACGCGACGGCGCAGCAGCGCAAGTTCAACAGTTGGCGCAGAGAGTTCAACGAAGACAGGCCACACGAAGCACACGACGGACTCACGCCAAGCGACGTGCACGAGCCGTCGCTGAGACAGATGCCGAGCAAGCTGTTGAGTCCGGAGTACCCTGACCGGTTTGAAGTCCGCTATGTCAGTGCCAACGGAGGGATCCGGTGGCGCAAGAAGTGGGTCAACGTCAGCAGCGTGCTGATTGGAGAGCACGTCGGATTGGAAGAAGTCGACGACGGGCAATGGGATGTCTACTTCGCCAACTACAGGCTGGGAAGACTCAATGAACGCTTCATGCGCATCGAGGATGCACTCGGTAGACTGAAGCGCAGCGTGTAACCCATCAACCCGGACTATCTGTCACCCATCATCCCGACCGTTCAGCGCGCAGCCGGGCGACCGGGTTGGATTCCGTGCTGCTTGGCTCTGAACCTCACTGCTGCTCTCGCGAGAAGTAGATGCCGTTCGGTGGGTTCTTTCTAGCTGCCGCGAGTACTTCCTCGGCAACCATCAGTTGCCCAAAGTCGTCGTCCATTGCCGATGGTGAAAACTGACTCATCAAATTGCCGACTACTTGAAGCGCGAACCGAGCGGCCTCTCCGTGGCGGCTGGAGACAAGGAATGCGCACTCCGGGGCCCTGCCGAACGTTGCTTCGAGAGTGTCGCGTTCACTCGGTTCAAGCTCGGCGGACTGCTCTTCGCCGGTATAGGGCCAGAAGTAGAAGTTCGTCTCACCGCGCGTCACCGTCCCGTCCCTGAGGCCAAGCTTGGCCGCCGCGGCCTCCACATCGGCCTGCGTTGCGTGCGCGAAGAAGACGACGACAGAGTCCATGTGTTGTGTGATGCCTAACGTTCGAGCTAACCGGCCTGCCGTAGCTGGTCCGGTTGAGCGAGGTGTTAGGCCTCACCGGGATTCGCTCCGAGTAGTCTTGCAAGCTCAGCAGGGTCTGCTTCATATGGGATCATGTGCCCGCAGCGTTGTACAACGTGTAGCCGCGTGCGATAGGCTCTTGCCGTGGCTTCTGATGCCTTTCGAGAAACCATGAAGTCGCGCTCACCAGCCAGGACATCGACGTGACAATCAATTTCCTTTGGTGACGGTAGGATGGTTTTCATTTGAGAAGCCGCAAGCCAAGACTCCTCTTGGGAATCCTGCAAGAATAGGGAGACGGTCTGATCGCTTGTTGCGGGATGAAATAGCAGCGACCTTGCAACTGCGCGGTTCTGGTACAGACGCAAGAAGCTCCTCTTCCAGATTGCTGCAGTGAAGGTCGCAGGATGCCTAAGGAACATGCGAGATGCCTCCGCTCGCATGCCTTCGACCGGGGACGACGCAACGAGTGTCAGCTTGTTCAGCTTGCGGCTAGCTGCCACAAGCTGACAGACCAAACCTCCCATCGAGTGACCAACAAGATGCCGCACTGTAGGCAGGGCGTCCAGAGCATCAGTGACGTCCCTAACGTAATCGGCAAGTTGGTATTGCTGCAGTCGATCGACGCCTTCGCTGTTGCCGTGACCCCGAAGGTCGATTGCTGCGCCACTGACGCCGATGTTCTGAAGTTCATCGAGAGTCGCGCGCCAACAGGTTTTGGATGCGTTTGCGCCGTGCACCAATAGAACAGTTGGATCGCTTGGGCTACCCATGAGCGTCAGTGCGGGTAACCTGCTTCTGCGTATGGTCGTGACGCTTCTTTGCATTCTCTGGCTGCTGGCGGTTGTGAGGCCTAACGTTCGAGCTAAGCGGGAGGCGACGGTGTGACGACTGGCCCGCGAGGCTGATGATAACCAGCACGGCCTCGCGGGCCAGGCGGCGCGCCGTTGGCTCTCCGCTTGAGCGAGGGGTTAGGCTGCACTCGTGACCTGCGACTGCTGGCGTACTCTTGGTTATGCACCGCTTACGAACCACACCTTGCTGATGCCCTGGGGTGTGACCTCGTAAATAGCAGCTACTTCA
>JBKCUM010000240.1:0-4305 GCA_046318395.1 Rubrivivax sp. | reverse complement strand
GGGTTGTTGGTCGCGCCAGTGCTGGCCTTGGTCGATGCGGGCCAGCTCGTGCTGCAGCAGCGGGTCGCGGCTGCAGCGCAGCCGGGCGTGCAGGGTCTGTACCGTGTCCATCAGAGCTTGCAGGCGCGCGGGCCACAACGGGGTTTGGCGGAAACGCTGCCAAGCGGCTTCGTCGGGGGGCATCTCGCCAGGCCTGTCCCAGTGCGACGCCGGCAAGCCGCCGGGCAGCCACAGCGCGTCGAAGTGCGCGAAGGCCAGGCCCCTCAGCCGCGGCTGGCGGGCGAAGGTGCTTCGGGTGAAGAAGTCCAGCCTTTGCCGCAGCACGGTGTTCAGGCGGGGCGCGTCCGGCGCCCGGTCCAGCGGCGCGGCCGGCGTGTCTTCGGTCCACTGCACCCACAGGCCGCGCAACAGGTCGCCGGGGTGCTGCAGGCGCATGAACTCGTGCACGCGGTGGCCGGCGTGTGCGCTTTGCACCAGCAGGGCCAGGGGCCGTGCGTCCAGCGTCAGCGGCCAGGGGCAGGGTGCGGCGTTGGCGTCGGCGTTGTTGGCGCCATCCGCCCGCCCTTCGTTGCCGGGCCAGGGTTCGGTCAGCAGCCGGTGCTGTGCCGGGGACAGTGCCGGCAGGTCGGCGGGGCTGCAGGGCGGCGCGGTGTCGCCCTCGAAGCGCAGGGTGTCTCGGTCTGGCCAGCGGAACATGGTGCGGCGGGGTAGGTGGCGGAAGCCAGAGCTTGCCGCGCCACAGGCTCGTGGTGTGAGCCTGCCACGGCGCCGCCCGGTCCGCCGGCAGGCCGCGGCCTTCAGCCGCCAGGCTGTCCCAGGGTGGGGTCGCTGTCGTCGCTGTCTTCTTCGCCGTCGGCTGGGGCTTCGCTGCCCTGCACCCAGGCGCGGCGTGCTTCGGCATCGGCCTGGCGGCTGTCTTTGCGGCCGGCTTTGCGCGCGGCTTGTTTGGCGGCGCGGGCGGCGTCGGCGGCTTCACCGGCGGCGGCCCACTGTGCGAACTGTTCTGGCGTTTCCAGCGTGATGCGGCCCCAGGCCCCGGCGCGGAAGTCGTTCAGCACCACCTCGCCCGCCTTCTGCAGGTTCACACGGCCGCCGGGCAGCAGGCCGCCGCGTTTGCGGCCCACCTCGGCCAGCAGGGCTTCGTCGCTCAGCGCGCTGAAGTCGGCCAGCTTGTAGCGCGCCTGCAGGCGGTCGCCGTAGCGGGCGCGCACGCTGCCCAGCAGGGCCATGGCGACTTCTTCTTCGTCGTAGGCGTTGCGGCCCACGCTGCCACCCGCGGCCAGGTGGTAGCCCACCTGTTCCACGCTGATGCGCGGCCACAGCATGCCGGGCGTGTCGAACAGGTAGCAGTCGCTGGCCAGCAGGATCTTCTGTTCGGCCTTGGTGATGCCGGGTTCGTCGCCGGTCTTGGCCGAACGCTGGCCCACCAGGGTGTTGATCAGCGTGCTCTTGCCCACGTTGGGCACGCCGCAGATCAGCACGCGCAGCGGCTTCACCATGCCCCCGCGGCTGGGCGCCAGTTCGCGGCAGGCGGCCACCAGGCGGCGCGCGGGCGCGGGTTCGCTGGCGTCCAGGCCCAGCGCGTGGGTGCCGGCCTGGGCCTGGTAGTGGGCCAGCCACAGCGCCGTGGTCTCGGGGTCGGCCAGGTCTTGTTTGTTCAACACCTTCAGCGCGGGCTTGCCGGCCGTCATCTCCGCCAGCAGCGGGTTGGCGCTGGCGCCGGGCAGGCGCGCGTCCAGCAGTTCGATGACCACGTCGATCTCGGGCAGGCGCTCGGCGATGGCCTTGCGCGTGGCATGCATGTGGCCGGGGAACCACTGGATCGCCATGTTGGGAACTCTCTTGCAGGGTGACAGGCCGCGCGGATGCGCGGCGGGCCCCGATTGTGCCGGCCCGGGCGCCCAGGCTGGCTGCGGCCTTAACGCAGCGGCACTTGGCCGGCCACCACGGTGGCCAGGTCTTCGCGGGTTTCGTCCAGCTGCACCAGGGTGGCCTGGCGCGCGGCCAGCGGGTCGCGGTTCTGCAGCGCGGTGAGGATGGCCTTGTGCCGCGGCAGCGAGAGGTTGTGCGTGTCCGGGTGCAGGCTGCTGAGTTTGATGGACTCGCGCAGCGCCAGCGACAGCATGTTGCCGATGTAGGCCAGCAGGTCGTTGTTGGTGGCCTCGGCGATGCGGCGGTGGAAAGCCACGTCGGGTTCCAGCAGCGCCTCGGCGGTGCGTGCCGCGGCCATGCCTTCGTAGGCTTCTGCCACGGCCGCCAGCTGCGCTGGCGTGGCCATCTGCGCGGCCAAGGCTGCGGCGGCGGGTTCGAAGATGCGGCGCACCGTCAGCAAGGTGCTGACGAACTCGGGCTGCGGCTTGCTTTGGATCAGCCAGTACAGCACGTCCGGGTCCAGCAGGTGCCACTCGTTGCGCGGGCGCACGATGGCCCCGGCGCGCTGCTTGCTGACCACCAGCCCCTTGGCCACCAGCACCCGCACGGCTTCGCGCAGCACCGGGCGACTGACCTCGTAAGCCGCCAGCAGCGCGGCTTCGCTGGGCAGGCGGTCGTGGGGCTTGAGTTCGCCGGCCACGATGCGCAGGCCCAGCTCGCGCACGATGCGGCCGTGCATGCTCTTGCCATCGGGCTTGCGTCGGTAGGCCGACTGTTCTGGGCGCGACTTGGGGTCCATCGATTCGCTGCTAGGTGGCATGGTGAGCGCTCGCCAGGGCGCGGCAAACGCCTAGTGTGCCCCAAGGCCAGGCGGCCCCCGGTCGGTGGGGTGCTGTGGCGGTGGCCAAGGCGCCTTCGCGCCGTTAAGCCGCAGGCCCGGTGCGGAGGCCCCACAGCGCCACGCCTTCGGCCGACAGCGCGCTGAAGCACACCGTGAAAGCGCTGGTGTTGGGGTTCCAGCCGCGCGACAGCACACCGCTGAAGGCCGCCTGGCCGGTGGGTGTGACGGTGACGCGGTTGCTGCCGTCGTGCGACCAGCGCCCGCTGAGCGCCCCGCCCAGGCTGCCGTCGGCCAGCAGGCTCACCACCACCGAGGCCTTGACGCTGGCCGTGATGTCCTTGCCGTGGTTCACCAGCTTGTAGCTGCCAGCAGCGTCTGCTGCGCTCACTTCCGGCGTCAGCGTTGTGGGGTTCATGGCCAGCGGCACGTAGCGCAGCGGTGCCACCACCGGCCAAGCTTCGGCGTTCAGGTGGAACTCGTGCACCCGCACCTCGTGCGCTTCACCGCGGCCGGGGAAGCGCGTGTGCATGAACAGCAGGTGGCGGCCACTGGCCGCGTCGATGGCCGCCGAGTTGTGGCCCGGCGACACATAACCCAGCGCCGTGCCGGTTTCGCCCGCGGCCAGCGCGAACTGGTGGTTGCCCAGCAGCTTCTGGCCATAGGGCGCGATGCTGGCGTCGTCGAACAGCGGCTTGGTGGGGTCGCTCTTGCACTGGCGCATGTCGCGGCCCAGGCCGTCCACGAAGGGGCCGTTGGGGTTGCGCGAACGCGCCACGCGCAGGTGGTAGGCGCCGTTGGCGTCCAGCCCGCCGAAACTCATGAACAGGTAGTAGTACTGGCTCAGCGGGCTGTACAGGATGTAGCCGCCTTCGATGCGCGCGTGGTTGCCGCCCACCAGGTGCTGGCCATAGCCTTGGCCAGGCTGGGGCAAGCCGGTGGCCGGGTCCAGGGCCAGGATGAACAGGCCACCGGAGTAAGAGCCGTACAGCAGCCACCAGGCGCCGGCCTGGTCCTTGAAGGCCTGCGGGTCCACGGCGTTGGGGTGCACACGGGCGTCGTAGACCGTCTTGCCGTCTTCGCTGATCTCGTCCCACATGCCGCTCTTCAGAAAGATCTGCGGCTGGGTGTAGGGCCCTTCCACGCTGGCGGCGTAGGCGATGCCCATGGCCGAGCGTGGTGAGTCGCCCTTGCAGCTGTTGAAGTAGTGCGCGAAGCGGCCATCGGGCAGCTGGGCCACGTCGGCGGCCCACAGGCCGTTGACCTGCGACCACGCGAAGGTGGGCGCCAGCGTGGTCAGCACGTTGGTGAACAGCGGGTTGTTGTTGTCCACGCCGCTGGCCACCAGCTGCCAGTTCAGCAGGTCGCTGCTCTTGGCCGCGGCCAGGTGCGAGCCGAACACGTACCAGGTGCCGTTCACACGCAGCACCGAGGGGTCGTGCACGGCCACGTTGGCGAAGCTGACGTTGACCGTGGGCCCGGTGGGGGCCGGGGCCGGTGGGGTGGGGGCGGGCGGTGCCGGCGGCGTGGGCGTGGCGGCTTCGGCCGCACCACCGCCGCCGCCACCGCAGGCCGTGAGGGCCAGGGTCATGGCC
>JBKCUM010000239.1:0-2404 GCA_046318395.1 Rubrivivax sp. | reverse complement strand
CAGGTGGTCCACGCGGTCGGTGTTGAACAGGCTGGCGCGGCGCTTGATGCCGTGCACTTCATAGCCCTTGTCCAGCAGCAGTTCCGACAGGTAGGCGCCGTCTTGGCCGGTGACGCCGGTGATGAGTGCTTTTTTGGTCATGGTGCTTTGCAGGCAGGCCTTGTTGGCCCAGGTGACGCCAAGAACCATAACACCGGCCTATGGCGGTTTTCCCTAGCCACCCCGACGGAGCCGGCGTGCCAGGGTGCTCAATCAAGGGGGGTGGTGCCCTGCGGAGGCTTCGGATGTGGGGTGGGGGTGGTCGAACGTCACACACAGGCGCCTTATGCGCGCCAGACCGGGCCGCGACGGTCGGTGCTGTCACAGGTGCGGCACTAAACTCCGCGCCAGTTTCATTGCACCCAGGCTTCAGGCCTCGAATCCAAGATGAAAGTCACCACCGTAGGCACCGGTTACGTCGGTCTGGTCACGGGCGCCTGCCTGGCCGAAATGGGCAACCATGTGGTTTGCCTGGACGTGAACGCCGAGAAGATCCGCATCCTCAACGAAGGCGGCATCCCCATCCACGAACCGGGCCTGGACGCGCTGGTGCAGCGCAACGTGGCCGCTGGCCGCCTGCAGTTCACCACCGACCTGGACCGGGCCATGAACCACGGCACCATCCTGTTCATCGCCGTGGGCACGCCGCCCGGCGAAGACGGGTCGGCCGACATGCAGTACGTGAAGGCCGTGGCCAAGTCCATCGGCGAGCGCATGACCGACTACAAGGTCATCGTCGACAAGAGCACGGTGCCTGTGGGCACGGCCGACACCGTGCGCGCCACCGTGGCGGCCGAACTGGCCAAGCGCGGTGTGAAGGTGGATTTCGCCGTTGTCAGCAACCCCGAGTTCCTGAAAGAAGGCGCGGCGATCGAGGACTTCATGAAGCCCGACCGGATCATCGTGGGCTCGGACGACGAACAGGCCACGCTGTTGATGCGCGCGCTGTACGCGCCCTTCAACCGCAGCACCGAGCGCCTGATGGTGATGGACGTGCGCAGCGCCGAGTTCACCAAGTACGCCGCCAACGCCATGCTGGCCACGCGCATCAGCTTCATGAACGAGCTGGCCCTGCTGGCCGAACGTGTGGGCGTGGACATCGAGCAGGTGCGCCGTGGCATCGGCAGCGACCCGCGCATCGGCGTGCAGTTCCTGTATTCCGGCGCCGGCTACGGCGGCAGCTGCTTCCCCAAGGACGTGAAGGCCCTGGTGCGCACCGCGGCCGACCACGGTGTGGACCTGAAGGTGCTGAACGCGGTGGAAGCCGCCAACGACCGCCAGAAACAACTGCTGGTGGACAAGGTGGTGGCCCGTTTCGGCGACGACCTGGCCGGCCGCCACTTCGCGCTGTGGGGCCTGGCCTTCAAGCCCAACACCGACGACATGCGCGAGGCGCCGTCGCTGGTGGTCATCGAGGCGCTGCTGCAGCGTGGCGCCACCGTGGCCGCCTACGACCCCGTGGCCCAGCACGAAACCCTGCGGGCCTTGGGTGGCACGCTGCCCGCAGGCCTGAGCCTGGTGGACCACGCCGACAAGGCCCTGGTGGGTGCCGACGCGCTGCTGCTGGTGACGGAGTGGAAGGAGTTCCGCACGCCGGACTTCGACGCTATCAAGACCGCGTTGAAGCAGCCCGTGGTGTTCGACGGCCGCAACCAGTACGACCCCAAGCTGATGCAGGCGCTGGGCTTCGAGCACTACGGCATTGGCCGCGGCCGGCCGTCGGCGCCCGCCGCCGCCTGAAACTATTTTTCTGAACGGGCGTTCGCTGGCCCCATAATCGGGGCTGCGAACTTGCCCAAGACCATTGTCTGACGGTCTTCCTGTCGCTGCCCCAGGCGCCTCCCCGGCGCCGCTTCAACGGGCTGCTGACCGAAATCCCTGCTTGGTGATTCTCTTGCGTGGCTTTGCACTGCGACAGCATGTGCTGGCGCAGCGTTTTCTGATTGGATTTAAGTAATGACTACGCAAACTGGCACCGTCAAATGGTTCGACGACGGCAAGGGCTTCGGTTTCATCACCCCCGATGACGGCACCAAGGATCTGTTCGCTCACTTCAGCGAAATCCAGGGTGGCACCGGCTTCCGCAGCCTGGCCGAGAACCAGAAGGTTCAGTTCGAAGTGAAGCAAGGCCAGAAGGGCCTGCAAGCCGCGAACATCCGCAGCGTCTAAAACGCGCGGCAGGCTGGCGCGGTTCGCTGCGCCGCCACCAAGAAGAAAGCAGCCCTGGCAGTCCGTGTCAAAACGGCTGCAACGGCCACCGTCAGCAAAACGCCCTGAACCATCGGGGCGTTTTTGTTTGTGGACGCCAAACCGATAGGCGGCGCGGGACGTGATGCGTTAGCGTGTTTTGGCAAACGCTTAGGTG
>JBKCUM010000238.1:0-4962 GCA_046318395.1 Rubrivivax sp. | reverse complement strand
CCGAGCACAAGGCGCGCGCGCTGATCCGCGCCGCGGAACTGGTCGAGGAAGGGTTCTGATCATGCTGTTGATGATCGACAACTACGACTCCTTCACCTTCAACCTGGTGCAGTACTTCGGTGAACTGGGTGAAGACGTGCGTGTGTTCCGCAACGACGAGATCACGGTGGCCGGCATCGCCGCGCTGAAGCCCGAACGCCTGGTGCTGTCGCCCGGCCCCTGCAGTCCGGCCGAGGCCGGCATCTGCATCGAGGCCATCCAGCACTTCGCCGGCAAGCTGCCCATGTTGGGCGTGTGCCTGGGCCACCAGGCCATGGGCGCCGCCCTCGGCGGCAAGGTGGTGCGCGCCCAGGTGCAGTTGCACGGCAAGGCTGAGACCATCACCACCGACCAGCAGGGCGTGTTCCACGGCCTGCCCGAGCGCTTCAGCGTCATCCGCTACCACTCGCTGGCGGTGGAGCGGGCCAGCCTGCCGGCCGACTTGGTGGTCACGGCCACGGCGGCCGACGGCGAGATCATGGGCATGCGCCACCGCAGCCTGCCGCTGGAGGGCGTGCAGTTTCACCCGGAGTCCATCCTCAGCGAACACGGCCACGCCATGCTGAAGAACTTCCTGCACATGGGGCGATGAGATGAGCAGCACCACCGCTTTGAAACCCATCGACCTGCGCAGCGACACCGTCACGCAGCCCACGGCCGGCATGCGCGCGGCCATGGCCGCCGCACCGCTGGGCGACGACGTGTTCCACGACGACCCCACGGTCAACGCGCTGCAAGCGCGCATCGCGCAGATGCTGGGCAAAGAAGCCGCGCTCTTCGTGCCCACCGGCACCATGAGCAACCTCTGTGGCCTGATGGCGCACTGCCAGCGCGGCGAGGAATACATCGTCGGCCAGATGGCCCACACCTACCGCTGGGAGGGCGGGGGTGCCGCGGTGCTGGGCAGCATCCAGCCGCAGCCGCTGGTGCAGTTGGCCGACGGGTCCATCCCGCTGGCCGACATCGAAGCCGCCATCAAGCCCGACGACGCGCACTTCGCCATCACCCGGCTGCTGGCGCTGGAAAACACCTGGGGCGGCCAGGTGCTGCCCTTGGACTACATCGAACAGGCCACGGCCCTGGCCCGCCGCAAAGGCCTGGCCACCCACCTGGACGGCGCGCGCCTGTTCAACGCCGTGGTGGCCAGCGGCGTGCCGGTGCAGCAGATCGCCCAGCATTTCGACAGCGTCTCGGTGTGCTTCAGCAAAGGGCTGGGCACGCCCATGGGCTCGGCCCTGGTGGGCTCGGCGGCGCTGATCCAGCGCGCCCACCGCGTGCGCAAGATGCTGGGCGGCGGTATGCGCCAGGCCGGCGTGGTGGCGGCGGCGGCGCTGTACGCGCTGGACCACCACGTCGACCGCCTGGCCGAAGACCACGCCAACGCCCGCCGCCTGGCCGAAGGCCTGCAGGGCCTGCCGGGCGTGACGGTGCAGATGCCGCAGACCAACATCGTCTTCGTGGACCTGGCGCCCGAAAAGGCGCCCGGCGTGGTGGACCGCCTGAAAGCCGCCGGTGTGCTGTGCACCGGCCTGTACAAGCTGCGGTTCGTCACGCACCTTGACGTGTCCGCTGCCGACATCACCCGCGCGCTGCAGGTGCTGCGCGCCACCCTCTGAAGCCTGCAGGAGCCCCCATGCCCATCGGCAACACCGAAGCGCTGACCCGCGTCATCGAACACCGCGAGATCTTCCACGACGAGATGCTGGCGCTGATGCGCCGCATCATGAGCGGCGAGATGTCGCCGGTGATGATCGCGGCCTTCGCCATCGGCCTGCGCGTGAAGAAAGAAACCATCGGCGAGATCGCCGCCGCCGCCCAGGTGATGCGCGAGTTCGCCACGCCCGTGGTGGTGGCCGACAAGAGCCACCTGGTGGACATCGTCGGCACCGGCGGCGACAGCTCGCACACCTTCAACATCAGCACGGCGTCCATGTTCGTGGCCGCCGCGGCGGGCGCGCGCGTGGCCAAACACGCCGGCCGCAGCGTGTCGTCCACCTCGGGCTCGGCCGACGTGATGGAGGCCCTGGGCGCCTACATCAACCTCAGCCCGGACCAGGTGGCCAACTGCCTGGCCGAAACCGGCATCGGCTACATGTTCGCGCCCAACCACCACGCGGCCATGAAACACGCCGCGCCAGTGCGCAAGGAACTGGGCGTGCGCACCATCTTCAACATCCTGGGCCCGCTGACCAACCCGGCCGGTGCGCCCAACCAGCTGATGGGCGTGTTCCACCCCGACCTGGTCGGCATCCAGGTGCGTGTGCTGCAGCGCCTGGGCAGCGAGCACGTGATGGTGGTCTACGGCATGAACGGCATGGACGAGATCTCGCTGTCCGGCGAGACCATGGTGGGTGAGCTGAAAGACGGCCAGGTGCGCGAGTACGTGGTGCACCCCAGCGACTTCGGCCTGCCGGTCTACGACAGCCGCGTGCTGAAGGTGGCCAACAAGGAAGAGTCGGTGCAGTGCCTGCAACGTGTCTTCGCCAACGAAGACGGCCCCGTGCGCGACGTGGTGCTGCTGAACGCCGGCGCCGCGCTGTACTGCGCCGGTGTGGCGGCTTCGGTGGCCGAGGGCGTCAAGCGCGCCCGCGAGGCCGTGGCCTCGGGCGCGGCCATGGCCAAGCTCAGCCAGTTCATCCGCGTCAGCAACCAGTTCCGTCCGGTGTGAGATGAGCGACATCCTGCAGCGCATCGTCGCGGTCAAACACGAAGAGGTGGCCGCCGGCCGCCAACGCCGCAGCCTGGCCAGCTGGCGTGAAGAAGCCGAGTCGGCCGACCGCCGCGCCGACCTGCGAGGTTTCGAGGCCGCCTTGCGCGCCAAGGTGGCCGCCGGCCAGCCCGCCGTCATCGCCGAAGTGAAGAAGGCCAGTCCCAGCAAGGGCGTGTTGCGCGAACACTTCGTGCCGGCCGACATCGCCGCCAGCTACGCGCGCCACGGCGCCGCCTGCCTCAGCGTGCTGACCGACGAGCGCTTCTTCCAGGGTTCGGCCGCCTACCTGCAACAGGCGCGGGCCGCCTGCGCCTTGCCGGTGCTGCGCAAGGACTTCATGGTCAGCGACTACCAGGTCTTCGAGGCCCGGGCGTTGGGGGCCGACTGCATCCTGCTGATCGCCGCCTGCCTGGACGACGCGCAAATGGCCGACCTGGAAGCCTGCGCCCACGCCCTGGGTATGGCCGTGCTGGTGGAAGTGCACGACGGCCAAGAGCTGGGCCGCGCGCTGCGGCTGCAGACCCCGCTGCTGGGCATCAACAACCGCAACCTCAAGACCTTCGAGGTGACGCTGGACACCACGCTGGGCCTGCTGCCGCGCGTGCCGGCCGATCGGCTGCTGGTCACCGAATCCGGCATCCTGAACGCGGCCGATGTGCAACGCATGCGTGCGGCCCAGGTGCACGCTTTTTTGGTCGGCGAAGCCTTCATGCGCGCGCCCGACCCCGGCGAGGCGCTGGCGGCGCTGTTCGGCTGATGCAGCCGGGTTTGTTCGACGCCGACCCGCCGGCCGGCGGCGGCCCCGGCGAGCGCGCGCCCGTCCGGACCGCCGCTGACCTGCCGGCCGCCTTCGAAAACCTGCCGGCGGCTTGGCGCGCGGCGCTGCCGGGCTGGACGCCGGCCGCCCAGGCCGCCGTGGTGGCGGCCGTGCAGGCCGCGTCCGCCGACCGCGCCATCGCGCCACCCGATCCCTTCCGCGCCTTGCGCCTGTTGCCGCCGACCGGTGTGAAGGTGGTGGTGTTCGGACAAGACCCTTACCCGCGGCCCGGCCATGCCGACGGGCTGGCCTTTTCCGCCGGCCACGGCAAGCCGCATTCGCTGCGGCGGGTGTTCGAGGTGTTGGCCGCCGACCGCCCGGGTTGGCAGCGGCCCGAGGTGTGGACGCTGGACCACTGGGCCGCCCAAGGCGTGTTGCTGCTGAACCCGGTGTTGACGGTGGAGGTGCGCACGGCCGGCAGCCACATGGCGTGTGGTTGGCAGGCGCTCACTGCGCAGATCGTTCAGGTTTTGTGTGAGCAACCGGCGCCGCCCACCTTCATGCTGTGGGGCAAACCGGCGAATGCCTTCTTCGACGCCGCCTGTCCGGCGGGCCGCCTGGCGCAGGTGCCCGTGCTGCGCGCACGTCACCCGTCGCACGACATGTACAAGCAGTTCATGGCCGACGGCAGCCACTTCTCGGCCACGGAATCTTTGGTCGATTGGTGGAAAGTTGCTGGCAAGGAAAAATAACTGTGCTATAGTCGTTGGCTCTCCCGGAGGGGTGCCCGAGTGGCTAAAGGGGGCAGACTGTAAATCTGTTGGCTTACGCCTACGCTGGTTCGAATCCAGCCTCCTCCACCAGAGAATCTCGGCGTCAAGCGGCCGCAGAGTTCGCCCTGATGGGCGGTTCATGCGGTTGCCATGCGGGAGTAGTTCAATGGCAGAACCTTAGCCTTCCAAGCTAATGACGCGGGTTCGATTCCCGTCTCCCGCTCCACGGAAGGTGTTCAGGCCGGAATGGACTTTCGCGGCGTCGACAGTCAGTTGTAGGTTGGTTTTTTCATCGTT
Source organism: Rubrivivax sp. (assembly GCA_046318395.1). Taxonomy (GTDB): domain Bacteria; phylum Pseudomonadota; class Gammaproteobacteria; order Burkholderiales; family Burkholderiaceae_C; genus Rubrivivax. Next base: position 386 of record JBKCUM010000238.1, on the reverse strand, counting down.
ACGGGCTTGCGCTTCAGGCGGCAAGCTGGGTGTGCAAGCCCGTAACGATGCCCATGTGGCTCAGTGGTAGAGCACTCCCTTGGTAAGGGAGAGGTCGCGGGTCCGATTCCCGCCATGGGCACCACCTCACTCGTCTCATCCGACTCGCTTGAGTTCATCAGCCAGGAGCTTCCGACATGGCAAAAGGTAAATTTGAACGCACCAAGCCGCACGTGAACGTGGGCACGATCGGTCACGTTGACCATGGCAAGACCACGCTGACGGCGGCGATCACGACGATCCTGGCCAAGAAGTTCGGCGGCGAAGCCAAGGCTTACGACCAGATCGACGCGGCGCCGGAAGAAAAGGCGCGTGGCATCACGATCAACACCGCGCACGTCGAGTAC
>JBKCUM010000237.1:0-9028 GCA_046318395.1 Rubrivivax sp. | reverse complement strand
GCCCCTCAAGGCCGTTGCCGTGGCACCACCCGGCTGTCCAACGGCAGCGGCTGGGAGTCCGGCAGGAAACGGCAACCGGGGCCGAAGGCCGACTCCAGCTGCTGGCAGCGCGCCGCCACGGTGCGCGGTGTGGGCCGCTGGCCTTGTTCCACCCAGGCCAGCAGCTCGGCCAGCAGGGCCGGGTAGACCGGGTCGGCCAGGTAGCTGTGTTCGCTGTCTTGCGTGAAGGTCTGCACCAGGCGCTCACCGGCGCCCGCGGCCTGCACGGTCTGGCGGAAGCGGTGCTGCATCTCGACGAACGCGATGGGGTCGTCCACGCCGTGCACCGCCAGCATGGGCACCGGCACAGCCCCGGTGGGGTCGGTGTCGGCGCCAAAGCGCGCCACGGCCGCGGGGTCGGCGGCGTAGCGCTGCACGGCCGCGTTCAGCGCGGCATCGTCGGCACTGCCCTGGTAGACGGCGCCGATGTTGCCGAACACGTTGCCTCCGCCCGTGCGGTGCTGCGCGATGTCGCGGAAGTGGAAGGTGGCCCAGTTCAGGTGGCCCTGCACCGAACGTTCTGGGATGCGCAGCACGTCCACCACGGTCTTCAGCTTGCGCGCTTGTTCCGGGGTTCTTTGTGCGGCCGGCAGGCCCAGGCCCAGGCATTCGCGGGTGCGCTCGGCCAGCTGCGTGTTGGTCAGTTTGCTGTCGGCCGGCAGGCCCATCCACAGCGGGTAGGCGGGCTCGTCGGGGCGCGGGTGGTTGCCGCACAGGTGCTGGTAGACGACACGCAGGTCCAGCCGGAAGTCGTAGGCGCGCGTGCCACCAGCCAACACGCCTGACGTCAACAGCACGGCGTCGTAGGGCCGGCGCCCATCGGCTGTGCGCGTGAACATTTCCGCGCCCTTGGCCGCCACGCTGGCGCCCCAGGACTGGCCGTGCAGCACCGTGCGCTGCGGGCGCGCCACGTGCTGTTCGAAGATCTGGCGCAGGCGTTCGGTGTCTTCCGCGGCGGCGCGCACCACCACGCCGCCTTGGCGGAAGGTGGAGCCGGCCCAGGCGTAGCCCGCCTTCACCACGACCGCCCAGCGCTGCAGGTCTTCCCCCGCGCGCTCGGGCCGTGGCGCGCCGAGCAGCGGCCCCCCGTGCGCGTGCAGCACCAGGCGCTGGTTCCAGTCTTTGGGGACGGCGATCAGGTAGAAAGCCCCGGCCACATCGCGACCGGCCAAGCAGCGCGTGGCCTCGGGCAAGCCCGCGGGGCAGGCGGTGGGCAGCGGCGCCGCTTCGGCGCTGGCGGGCAGCACCGTGGGGGCCGGCCCGGCCGGCGTTGGAACCGTTTGTGCACAGCCCCACAACCCGGCGACGGCAACGGCCATCGCCCAGCGGGTGAACAGGCGGTGGCCCAGGGCTTCGGTAGCGGCGGCGTGCATGGGGCGGTTCCTTGGCAGGGTGGCGGCGCAGGGGCGGGGGACAGGCAGCGGTGCACTGGGTGCAGCCCGGTGCCGCCCGCGCGGACCGGCGCGGCACCCTGGGCCAACACCGCCCTGCACGGTGCCACAGACGGCGCCGCTTGGGCAGCGGGCCAGCACGCAGGCGGGCCCGCCCCAGGCCACCACAGCGTTGCTGAAGCCCGCCGTCGCCACGGCGCCACACAGACACCGGCGCTCCACACACGCTCCCTAGAATCCCGCCCGCCCGCCGCGCTGTCATCGCGGCTTGGCCCGTGGTTTGGCCACGGTTTTCAACACACAGGGAGTTCTCCATGCACCACATCACCCGCCCCTTGGCCGCGCTGGCCCTGGCCGCCGCCTTCACCGCCCCGGCCGTGGCCGCCGACGGCCTGCGCTTCACGTTGGGCACCGCCTTGACCGGTGGCGGCGAGAAGCTGGCCACCGTGACCTACACCGACGGCAGCACCCAAGACGTGCGCAGCGGTGGCCTGGTGCACCTGTGGCTGGGCTTCGAGTACCAGACCGGCGCCTTCGCCCTGCAAGGCAACGTGGGCTACCACGTGGACGACACCACGGCCAAGAACGGTTCCGTGAAGTTCAAGCGCAACCCGGTGGAACTGCTGGGCTTCTGGCACGTGAGCGACAACGTGCGCCTGGGTGGCGGTCTGCGCAAATCGGCCAGCGCCGAGGTGAACAGCTCCGGCGCGGCCTCGTCGGTGGGCAACTTCGGCTTTGAAAGCAAGGTCGGCCTGGTGCTGCAGGGCGAGTACTTCGTCACCGGCGACAAGTTCAGCGTGTACGGCCGCTATGTGGCCGAGGACTACACGCTGTTCGGCCAGAAGATCAGCGGCAACCACGTCGGCGCCGGCCTCGCCTACCGCTTCTGACGCCCCTGCCGCCCACCGCGCCCACACCATGCCCCGCCACCCGGTCCATATCCGCCGCTGGCTGGGGCTGCTGGGGTGGTGGGTGGTCTGCCTGGGGCCTGCGGCCGCGCGCCCCGACGTGGCCCAGGTCCAGGCGGTGCGCGCGGCCGAGATGGCGAGCTGCCTGCCGGGCGAAGAAACCACCTGGCCCGACGGCCGCGACCGCCCGGCCAGCGGCCCGGTGCAGCTGGCGTACACCCACACCGGCGCGCCAGCCTGGTTCAGCGCCAGCCAGGTGCGCCAGGCTTTGGCGCGCGCCACCCAGGCCTGGTCGGCCTGCGGCGTGCCGGGCACGCTGCTGCCGCCCGAAGCCCCGGGGCCCGCGGGTGCGGTGCAGGTGGCCTGGAGCGACACCCACACGCGCGGCCACTTTGCGCTGGCCGACCTGGGACAGCGCCGCCTGTGGCTGAGTGCCGCCATGTTCCAGCTGCTGGCCGACCGCAACCCGCGCCACCCGGCCGGCGACACGCTGCAGATGACCATCAGCCACGAGATGGGCCACTTCTTCGGCCTGGTGGCGCATTCGCGCCGCTGTGTGGACGTGATGAGCTACTACCGCTTCGGCCCCGACGACCAAAGCTGCAGCACGCGCGGTGGTGTCGACTGGCGAGCCCTGCCCGAGTACCGCGCCACGCTGCCCACGGCCTGCGACATCGAACGCTGCCAGCGCGTCAACGGCACACGCTGAAGGCTTCAGGCCTGCAGGGCCGCGGCCAGGCTGCGCGCGTTGTGTTCGAACAGCTGCAGGTAGGTGGCCGCGGGGCCGCCGGGTTTGGACAAGGCGTCGGAGTACAGCCTGCCGCCGATGCGCACACCGCCCTCGCGTGCCATGCGCTCGGCCAGGCGCGGGTCGCTGATGTTCTCGACAAAAACCGCGCGCACGCGCTGTTGTTTGATCTGGCGGATCAGCCGTGCGACGGCGGCCGCCGAGGGCTCGCTGTGGGTGTTCCAGCCCTGGGGCGCCAGGAAGTCCACACCGTAGGCGGCACCGAAGTAGCCGAAGGCGTCGTGCGAGGTGATGACGCGGCGTTGCGCCCGCGGCACCAGGTCCAGCCAGGCGCGCACCTGGGCGTCCAGCCTGGTCATGCGCGCCAGGTAGTCGGTACCGCGGCTGCTGATGTCGTCGCGGTGCGCTGGCCAGCGCTGCGTGAAAGCCGCAACCAGGTTGTTGATGTAGTGCCGCGCCAGGCCCAGGTCCTGCCAGGCGTGGGGATCGACACCATGCTGGGCACCACCGCGCGGCGTGATGCCCTGGCTGGCCACGACGACCGGGCCGCGGTAACCCGAGACCTTGACCATGCGCTGTATCCAGCCTTCAAAGCCCAGGCCGTTGACCAGCACCAGGTCGGCCTGAGCCAGGCGCTTGCCATCGGCCGGGCTGGGCTCGTAGACGTGGGCATCGGCGTCGGGTCCGACCAGGGCCGTCACCTGAACACCGGCCGGCGCCAGGGCCTGCGCCATGTCGGCCAGGATGGAGAAGCTGGCCACCACACGCGGTGCGGGCGTTTGGCCTTGGGCCCACCACGGTGGCGTGGTGGCCACGGCGGCGGTGCCCAGCAAGAGGCGGCGGCGAAGAACAGTTTTCATGGTGGACAACGGACTTGGTGGACCCCGGCGCGTACACGCCGCGTGACGACGCCGTCACGGGCGCCGAACAGCACCGATACGAGGTAGGCCCCACCGCACACCAGCACGATGCAGGGGCCTGAAGGCAGTTCTGCGTGGTAGCTCAACAGCAAGCCGGCCGCACCTGAGACGGCGCCGATGGCCACAGACCAGGCGGCCATCGCCGGCAGACCCGCCACCCAGAAGCGCGAAGCCGCGGCGGGCAGCATCATCAGACCCACGGCCATCAACGTGCCCAGGGCCTGGAAGGCGCTGACGAGGTTGGCCACCAGCAAGACCAGCAGCAGCATGTGCGCCTGCGCACCCGGCCCGCCCACGCTGCGCAGGAAACCGGGGTCAAAGCTCTCCAGCACCAGCGGCCTGTACATCAGTGCCAGCGCCCACAGCGTGAGGCTGGCCACCACGGCGATCTGCAGCAGCGCCGCGTCGTCCACCGCCAGCACGCTGCCAAAGAGCATGTGCATCAGGTCCACCTGGCTGCCACGCAGCGACACCAGCAGAACGCCCAGCGCCAGGGCGATGAGGTAGAAGGCCGCGAAGCTGGCGTCTTCGCGCTGTGGCGTGCTGCGCGTCACCGCCCCGGCGGCCAGCGCCACCGCCAGCGCCGCCACAAAACCGCCCAGGCTCATGGCCGGCAGTGACAAGCCGGCCAGCAGAAAGCCCGCCGCCGCCCCAGGCAGCACGGCGTGCGCCATGGCGTCGCCCACCAGGCTCATGCGGCGCAGCACCAGCACACAACCTATGGGTGCACAACCCAGGGCCAAGGCCAGTGTGGCCACCAGCGCCCTGCGCATGAACGGGAATTCGATGAAGGGCCCGAACACGGCCGTCCAGGCCGCGCTCATGGCGCCACCCTGCAACGCGGTGCGGCTTCGTCCCAACCTTCGGCCATCTGGCGTGCTTTGAACAAGTGTTCGGCCTGCAGCACTTCAGCCGTCGGCCCCCAGGCCACGCGCTCGCGGGCCAGCAGCAGCACCTGCTCGAAGTGTTCACGCACCTGGTCCAGGTCGTGCAGCACCGCGATGACGGTGCGCGCCTCGGCCTTCCAGCGGTGCAGCAGGGCCAGCAGGTCGGCGGTGGTGCGGGCGTCGATGGCGTTAAACGGCTCGTCCAACAAGATCAGCCCGGCGTCTTGCACCAGCACACGCGCGAACAACACACGCTGGGCCTGGCCGGCCGACAGTTCAGCCAGCCAACGCCGGCCGAAGCCGCCCAGGCCCACGGCGGCCAGCGCCGCCTCCACACGCTGCCGCTGCTCGGCGTGCAAGCCGCCAAAACTGCCGATGCACGACCACAGCCCCATGGCCACCACCTCGGCCACCTGCACCGGGAAACTGCGGTCCAGTGCCGATGCCTGCGGCAAGTAGGCCACACGCAGCGCAGTGTCCACTTCCACAAGGCCCTGGTAGTGGCGCACCGTGCCCCCCAGTGCGCCCAACAGGCTGCTCTTGCCAGCGCCGTTGGGGCCCACGACGGCGGTCAACTGCCCGGCCGCGAAGCTGCCGCTGAGGTGGTGCACGGCCGGGTGCCCGCGGTAGGCCACGGTCAGGTCGTGCACACGCACGGCCGCCATCAGCCCAGCGCCCACCACACGGCCAGCCACAGCGCGGCAATGGCCACGCTGGCCCAAGCCAGTCGCACGGCCGCACCGGCCGTCAGCATGCCCGGCCTTCCGCTGGCAAAACGAGGCGGGCCACACCGGGCGGGCGTGGTGCGGGGGTGGCGGGCAGGAACGGCGTTTTCAACATGCGGCGGTGGGGTGGACAAAGGCAGGTGCGGGGCCTGCGCTGCACCGATGGCAAGACCCGCAAGCCCCGCACAACCCGAAGGGGACGGGAACAGATCGGCACCAGACGGCTGCAGCCGCCCCTGGTGGGTCAGGTGGGTCAGGTCGATGAAATGGTTTTTAATGATAATGCAAACTCATTACAATCTCTTCATGTCCACGCAGCCTGCCCGACCCATGCCACCCACACGCCTGCCTGTCACGGTGCTTTCCGGCTTCCTAGGCGCCGGCAAGACCACGCTGCTCAACCACATCCTGGCCAACCGCGAAGGCCTGCGCGTGGCGGTGATCGTCAACGACATGAGCGAGGTGAACATCGACGCCTCGCTGGTGGAACGTGGCGCCGCCAACGCCGGCGCGGCGCTGTCACGCACCGACGAGAAGCTGGTGGAGATGAGCAACGGCTGCATCTGCTGCACGCTGCGCGAAGACCTGCTGCTGGAGGTGAAACGCCTGGCCGCGGAAGGCCGCTTCGACCACCTGCTGATCGAGTCCACCGGCATCGGCGAGCCCATGCCCGTGGCCGCCACCTTCGACTTCACCAGCGAAGAGGGCGAGTCGCTGAACGACGTGGCGCGCATCGACACCATGGTGACGGTGGTCGATGCCCACAACCTGCTGGCCGACTACAGCAGCACCGACCTGCTCCGCCAGCGCGGTGAAGTGGCCGGCGACGACGACCAACGCAGCCTCGCGGCCTTGCTGACCGAGCAGATCGAGTTCGCCGACGTGGTGGTGGTGAACAAGATCGACAAGGTGGATGCCGCGCGGCGAGACGAAGTGACCGCCGTCGTGAAGGCGCTGAACCCCACGGCCGAAGTCGTCTACGCCGACCACGGCCGTGTGCCGCTGAAGGCCATCCTGGGCACCGGCAAGTTCGACCTGGAACGCGCCAGCGCCATGCCCGGGTGGGCACGCGAGCTTGAAGGCCAGCACACGCCCGAGACCGCCACCTACGGCATCACCAGCTTCGTGCTGCGCAGCCACCTGCCACTGCACCCCTGGCGCTTTTCCACCTTCATGGACATGCCGCTGCCGGGCCTGATCCGCGCCAAAGGTTATGTGTGGCTGGCCAGCCGCCCCGACTGGGTGGTGAGCTACTCGCGCGCCGGCAACACCGCCACGCACGAGCCGGTGGGCCGCTGGTGGGCCGCCGCGCCGCGCGAACGCTGGCCAGCCCAGGGCACGGCCGAACGCCAGAACATCGACGCACGCTGGCGGGCGCCCTATGGCGACAGGCTCAACGAGGTGGTCTTCATAGGCCGCCACCTGGACCGGCCCGCCATCGAAGCCGCCTGGAAGGCCATGCACCTGAACTACACCGAAACACGCAAGGGTGGGCCCGGCCCCCAGGGCTTGAAGGGCTGGCGCGACCTGCCCGACCCGTTTCCGCAATGGCAGCGCAGCGACAGCGGCGCCACCGCTTGAACACCAGCCAGCCCTGCACCCAAGAACAGCACACACAAAGGAGCCACTGCACCATGAACCACCCCAAGCCCCCCGAACACCTTCGCCGCTGGCTGCTGGCCAGCCTGGTCGCCACAGGCTTGCTGGCCGCTTGCGGCGGCGGCATCGACAGCGAAGAAGAAGAACACGGGCACGAGACCGTCAGCATCGACACGGCAGGCCGCCTCGCGGTGACGGAGTCGAACGCCACCACCTTGCGCATCCACGACCTGGACAGCGGCAACGTCGAAGCCAGCCATGTGCTGGCGAACGTGCCCTCGGCGGTGTACACCAGCCCAGGCGGTCGTTACGCCGTGGTGCCGCAGCGCACGCAAGACCGGGTGCAGTTCGTCGACGGTGGCATCTGGCAAGAAGACCACGGCGATCACCTGCACGACTACAAACAAGCCTCCAAGTCCCTGGACTACGTGCTGTCCGGTGCGCGACCGACACACTACGACCTGCAAGCCGGCCTGCAGGCCGCGTTTTTCATGGACGGCAACAGCGCCGCCTCACCGGTGCAGAACGCCGGCGTGCGCCTGCTGACCGAGGCTTCCATCACCGCCGGCAACGTGGTGGCCTCGCTGGACCTCAGCACCCCCATGCACGGCCTGGCCGAGCCCATGGGCAACAAGCTGCTGGCAGGCTGGAGCCCCGGCACCGACACCCTGCCCACCAAGCTGGCGCTGCACCAACGCAGCGGCGCCACCTACACCTTGGTGCGTGAACTGCCCACCACCTGCAGCGGCATGCATGGCAGCTTCAGTTCGGGCAGCAGCACGCTGGTGGGCTGCCAGGGCGGCATGATGTTGGTGAAGCACCTGACGGACACCACCGTCAGCGACGGGCAACTGCTGAGCACCGACCTGCGCGTGGGCACGATCGCCGGCCACCCGCGGCTGCCGAACCACTTCATCGGCATCGCCACCGAAGGGGTGGCTCCTGCGGTCGTGACCACACGCTTCTACGCGGTGAACGGCGAGACCGCCGTGGTCAGCAACTTCAGCCCCGAGGGCTGGGCCAGCGGCCGCGTGCGCCGGGCCCATGGCTTTGACCGCAGTGGCCAGCGTTTCTTCATCGTCGACGACCAGGGCACGCTCACCGTCAGCCAACGCCAGGCCGGCGCCTGGGTGAACCTGGCACGCGTGACCGGGGCCATCCCCACCATGCCCACGGCGGCACCCTGGCCGGCCATCGCCAGCAACGGCGCCAAGGACGAGCTCTACATCACCGACCCCGTGGCCAAACAACTGGTGGTGGTGAACAGCCTCACCGGCGCGGTGTTGACGCGCCGCGACCTCGGCTACGTGCCCGCGGCCCTGACCTGGTTGGGCATCACCCGATGAGCAGCACCATGTTCAGCAGGACCTTGGCCACCCCGGTCGCCTTGCTTGCACTGTGGGCCGCGCCGGCCGCGGTCTTCGCCCAGGCCACGGCGGACTGGCAGTTTGGTGCCGTCGTCGATGTCACCCAAAGTTCACGCGCGCTGGCACTGGGCGCGCGCGACCAAGGCCTGCAGCTGGGCCACAGCGACCTGACGGCCAGCGGCCCCGTGGGCAGCTGGTTCAAGGCCCATGTGGGTGCGATGTTCGAAACCCACGAGGGCCAGCTTGAACGAAGCCTTGAAGAGGCGTGGCTAGAGACCACGCGCCTGCCAGCGGGCCTGCAGGCGCGCGCAGGCCGCTTTGCCTCGCAGATCGGCTACTTGAACCAACAGCACCCGCACGCCGACGACTTCGTTGAAAGGCCGCTGCTGTACCGCGGCTTCTTCGGCGGCCACTGGAACGACGATGGCCTGCGCCTGAACTGGA
>JBKCUM010000236.1:0-2365 GCA_046318395.1 Rubrivivax sp. | reverse complement strand
ACCTAGGAGATAGTCGCAATGAAAAAATCCCTGCTCGCTCTGGCCGCTTTGACCGCGTTCGCCGGCGCCGCTTCGGCCCAATCGTCGGTCACGCTGTTCGGCGTGGTGGATCTGTCGCTGCGCAACCAAGACAACGGTTCCGCCGGCACCATGAAGTCCCTGAGCACGGACGGCAACGCCTCCAGCCGTCTGGGCTTCCGCGGTGTGGAAGACCTGGGTGGTGGCATGCGCGCTGGTTTCTGGATCGAAGGCGCGATGTCCCCCGACACCGGCGGCACGGGCCAGACCTGGCAGCGCCGTTCGACCCTCAGCCTGCTGGGCGGTTTCGGTGAAATCCGCCTGGGCCGTGATTACACCCCGACCTTCTGGAACCACAACGTGTTCGATCCGTTCGGCACCAACGGCGTGGGCTCGCAGACCAACCTGATCGCGGGCGCCAGCCCGATCGGCTCTGGCGCCACGACCACCGTGCGTGCCAACAACACCGTCGGCTACTTCCTGCCCGCCATGGGTGGTCTGTACGGCCAAGTGCAAGTCGCCGCTGGCGAAGGCTCTGGTGGCAACAAGTACTTCGGTGGTCGCCTGGGTTACGGCGCTGGTCCTGTGAACGTGGCTGTCGCTTACGGCATCACGGAAAAGACCGGCAACATGATCGACGACTACACGGCCATGAACGTCGGCGGTTCGTACAACTTTGGTTTCATGACCCTGATGGGCCAGTACCACATGAACGAACAAGGCTCGAACGAGCAGACCATGATGCTGATCGCCGCCAACATCCCGATGGGCGCTGGCACCTTCAAGGTCAGCTACGGAACGACCGAAGTGACCCAAGGCACCATCAAGGGTGCTGAAGCCACCCAGCTGGCTCTGGGTTATGTGTACGACCTGTCCAAGCGCACCGCCGTGTACGCCCACTACTCGGTGGTGGACAACGACGCCGGCCTGCGTTTCACCACCAGCGCCTCCGGCCCGTCGGTGGCTTCGATCAGCGGCTTCAAGTCGACCGGTTTCGAACTGGGCGTTCGCCACAGCTTCTGATCCAGTGGCCTGCTGCGTGCAGGCCCTGTTCGGCTACAAAGGCCGCCTCCGGGCGGCCTTTCTTTTTTGGGGGTCTTGGCCCCTGGGGGTGTGGGGGCATGTCGGTGCGGCGCGTCGCGGTGGGGGCGGTCTTGGCCTTGGGTTTGGTCGGTTGTGCGGTCCCACCCGGAGAAGGGCCGCACAGCGAGGACCTGGTCGCCGATCCGGGCCGGGCTGCGGCGGTGCCGGTGCAGTTGGCCGGTGCAGCTTGGTGGCCGGTGAGCCTGCCTGGCAAACCGCCCACCCACTACAAGGTGGTGTCGAAAGATGGGCGCTCCGCGGTGCGCGCCGAAGCACGTTCTTCGGCCAGCTTGCTGCGCCAGCGGCTGGAGCGGCCGGCATCCTCGCTGGGTGACGTCAGCTTCTCGTGGTGGGTGCCGCAGTTGTTGGCCAGTGGTGACGTGCGCCAGGTGGGCAGTGAAGACGCCGCCGCGCGGGTGGTCTTTGCTTTCGGCGGCGACGTGTCCAAGCTGCCGATGCGCACCCGCATGCAGTTTGAACTGATGCAGGCCTTGACCGGAGAGCCGCCGCCCTACGCCACGCTGATGTACGTGTACGACGCCAGTGCGCCGGTGGGTTCGGTGGTGGTGAACCCCCGTTCCGACCGCATCCGCAAGATCGTGTTGGACGCCGGTGCCGATGGCCTGATGCGTTGGCGAGACCATCGGCGCAACCTGCGGGCGGATTTCATCCTGGCCTTCGGAGAAGACCCCGGCCCGCTGCAAGCCGTGGCCGTGATGACCGACACCGACAACACCGGCGGCCACGCCGAAACCTGGTACGGGCCGGTGACCTTCCACTGACCCGGTCGCCGCGCCCCAGGGCTGTGCACCAATCTGGTGTTTCCCCCTTTGTGGCCGGCATGCTTATTGCGGATCATCAGCAGCTTTTGCTGCCACCGCAGCTGACTTGAGACACGATGCTCGTTTTCATACTTCGCCGATTGGCCCAGGCCATCGTCGTGATGGTCACAGTGGCCTTCATCGCCTTCATGCTGTTCCAGTATGTGGGTGACCCGGTCACCAACCTGCTGGGGCAGGACGCCACACAAGAGCAACGCGACCAGCTGCGCAAAGACCTGGGGCTCGACCAGTCCTTCGTCGTGCAGTTCGCCAACTTCGCCGGCAACGCCGTGCAAGGTGAATTCGGCCTCAGCTTGCGCCAGGGCCGCAAGGTTTCTGCGCTGATCGCCGAGCGTTTCCCTGCCACGCTGGAGTTGTCGCTCACCGCCGCCTTCATCGCCTTGGCGGTGGGCATTCCGCTGGGGGTGTATGCCGCCTTGCGG
>JBKCUM010000235.1:0-30060 GCA_046318395.1 Rubrivivax sp. | reverse complement strand
GAAACACCCGCCAATGCCAGCATGAGAAAATCCACCGTGGTCCCGCCCTGACCCACCCCGCCGTAGTTCAATGGATAGAACGGGCGCCTCCTAAGCGCCAGATGCAGGTTCGATTCCTGCCGGGGGGGCCAAGGGATGATCCCGGCCACCGCCGCCCGCCTGTTTCGGCCTGCCGCCCGCCGTCTCGCAGTGCCGCGTACGGCGGAAGGGTTCAGGTCAGGACCGCGCCCGCGGCGTCGCAGGCCACCCGGCCCGGCTCAGGGTTCGGCCTTGGCCAGTTCGCCGTAGGCGTGCGTCAGCCACATCTTCAGCCGCTGCCGCTCCATCAGCCCCAGCCCCGGCCCCTCCGGACCGGTGACGTTGCGGGCCGACCAGAAGCTGGCATTGCGGGCGTCGATCTTCTGCACCACGGCGTCGTGCAGGCGACGCAGGCGGATCACCTTGGCGCCGAGCCCGACGGCACGCTCGAGTTGTCCCGAACGTTCGAGCAGGCCGAAGTCGTCGCCGCGCAGCTCGTTGCACACCAGCGTGTAGCGCAGGCGCAGGCCGAAGCGGTCGAGCAGCCGCTCCAGCAGGTCCACCGAGTCGCGGCCCGAGTCCATCACGTGCCAGTACTGCAGCACCAGGCCCGACAGGTCGGCCATGTCCAGCACGCCCGACTCGTCCATCCAGCGCACCAGCGGCTCGTGGGTCTGTGCGGCCAGGTCCACCAGCACGCGGCGGCCGGGTTGGTCAACGGCGCTTTCGATGATCTGGTCCAGCGCCTCGTAGCGGTCGGCCAGCGCGGGACTGGCGAAGTCGGCATAGAAGCGCATCAGCGCACCGTGCGAGCGGTCGGTGTCGTAGCCCACGAAAGGCTGCTGGCTGTCGATGAAGTGCTGAGCCAGCAGGCGCGACACCATCGACTTGCCGACGCCGCCCTTTTCACCGCCGATCAGGTGGATCTTGGTGGTCTGGGGCGTTTGCAGGACAGGAACTTCCATGGGGCGGGCTCGCTGAGGAATGGGGACGGGTTCAGGGTCGTCCCGATTCTGCCTTGGCGAGGGCGCACCCCCGCGGTTTGCCTTGCGGGAGCCGTGTCTGATCGTCTCGGCATGAACCTGATTGCTCGCGAACTGCCGTCATGCCAGCGGTGCAGCTCACCGGGATCCGGCGCGCAACGAGATCACGTAACCTTCGCTGCACTAGTGCCGACTGCTCTCAGAAGACGGAGCGCACTTGAGTCACCTTCTGGGTAATTCTGCCAGCGGTATCCAGCCTGCAGGGCCGTCACTTACGCGGGCCGAGATGTTGTGCGGGGATGACGTTTCAGCCCCAGGACGAATACGGCATCTGGCTGACCGAAATCTCGCAAGTATCAAAACCAAGCCTTCGCATGCGCGGCGAGTTCAGGTTGCTCGCGTATCGCAGAGCAAAACTCCCGCATATCCTCCCGCTTTCGAAATCTGCCGATCGGGGAGAGCAAAACAGCTCGGACTGGATGCAGGCTGCGATCCAAAACAATCTCCTTCACCAGAGGAAAATACTCCATCGAGAACCGCCTGCTAACGGGGTAATGAGCGGTCAATGCAGCATTAACCTGACCTTTTTTCAAGAGATCGCGAAACAAGAGAATAATGTCACCAATCTTTATAGAGCGACGGAAATGTTGAAAAATCGTGCAAAAAAAGTGCGCCGCAACAGGATGATCGAAGCTCTTTGCGATCTCAACAGCTTTCAAGAAGCACCTATCATCATCGACAGCCTTCGGCTCTGTAAACCCCTCAACATCCTCGAGGCATCCGCAGGACCTGAGGGCCGCCAAGGCGCCGTGATACTCCGCCCGATAATCTGAATCCATGGGAAACCCCTTCGTTGTCACGTTACAAGAGAAGATGCTGATTAGCGATCGTTCGCAATGAAAACGGGGGGAATCGGATAGGCTATTCCAAACGTTAGACACCGAGGCACGCAGGTTACGGCCTGCTTAGCGTTACAGCAAGGGCTTGCCGATCAGGTCACTCCTTGATGAGTGCTTATCCAGCGCTTCTAAGACAATTTTGCTGCGCAAACCATCGTGTCTCGGCTAACGCGGCTCTACGTTCCCTAGTCTCCCAGCAGTCTGATTTCACCCACCTCCACCAGTTGACTGACCAGCCAGCCGCATCTCGTCGCTCAACATGGGCCCTGCAATAACAGAGGCCCCCAGGTATTGGCCTGATCCACCTTGGCGCGTTCATACGGCCGATTGCCAGCGACAAGACGTGCGGCGAGCCCGTTCGCTTGCCCATGATGCTCGCGCATTTCGATCCACCTCCGCAAACACGTGAGCCTCCCTCTCACGCTGCACCGCTAACGTATGCATGCGCCGACATGATCGGCTCACCGGACCCCACTCAAAGTGATGTCGTTGAGGTTCGCCTTGATCCCGGCCTGTACGCGCTGAGATTCATCGGTTCACATGGCACCATCTTCTGCGAGGTGTCGGCCGAAGTGGAGCTCGCGGCCCGGAGCCAACATCAGATCACCGTCGCGTTCGACCGAAGGATGCTCGAATGCAATGCGGTTGGAGCGCGCATCGAACCCGACGGGTCACGCAAGATCGTGAATCTTCAACCCAATGCCCCCATCTGCAAACCGTAAGCGCCAAGATGCTGTGTACCGCTGGAGCCATTGGGCGCCTCTGGCGCAGAGGTCTCTGCCCCTACTGAACACGCCTCGATCGAAGCGCTCTCTCTCGCCGGTGGGCGGAAAAACGCAGCTGACAACGGCCTACCCCCCTCAATCCCCCGCCTCCGCCTCCATCTCCTCCGCCTCCCCCACCCAGTCGCGCAGCTGCTTGATCTCGTTCCCATAACGCTTGAACTTCTTGGCCAGCTGCTTGCCGTCGACGGCGGCGATGCTGTCGAGTTCCTTCTTGATGCCCAGCCAGCTGGTCATCTCGATGGCCGAGATCTTGGTGGCGGAGGTGACCTTCAGCTTCTCGATGAGCTTGGGGTTGCCTGAGACGGCAAACTTCACGGCCTCGGCGTCGGCCTTCACGGATTGCTTCAGGGTGGCCTCCAGGCCGTCCAGCAGCTTTTCGTAGCCGGCCAGCTTGCTCTTGTACTTCTTCGAGGTAAGGAGCTTCTTCTTTTTCTTGGCCAGGGTGACGCGCAGTTCGGCGGCCAGGTCCAGCGCGCGCTGGATGTCGGCCAGGTGGCCCTTGAGCTTGATGTCGACGGTGTCTTCCTGCTTCTTGAAGGCAGTCAGCACGTCGCCACGCGCCGATTCGATGCCTTTCATGAGGCTGTTGACCTCGCTGTCGAAGTGCGCCTTGAGGTCGTCCTTCGCCCAGGCCTTGACGGTGGTGCCTTCCTTCCTGGCCTTCTGCGTGAGGTACATGTAGAGCAGCTCGGTGCCGCCGTACACGCGCTCGAGGGTCTTTTGCACGTTGGTGGCCAGCGAGGCGATCTCTTCGCTGAGCTTCTCGGTGCGGTCCTCGAACGCGCCGATGAGCACGGCCAAGGCGTTGAGGGAGTTGCGCATCTTGCCCATGGGAATGTCCTTGCTGCTTCAGGTCGCCGCGCGGGCGTTGACGGGAGGGGCCAGGTCGGCGTGCGCCGCGAGCCAGGCGGTGCCCGGGGCGCCATCGCCCTGTGAGGGATGAAAGTCGGGCTTCAGGTAATCGCCCCAGCGGCCCCGCCAGAACGGCAGCACGCCGCCGCGGCCGAAGAGGAAGCGGCCGGCTTCGCGCCAGGTGGCCCAGCGCCACAACTGGCCTTCCACACGCAGGTGGTGCAGCACCTGACGCATCAGGTCGGTGGTGAAGTGCCAGGTGACGACGTAGTAGGTGCGGCGGCGCCACACCTCGTTGCCGCCCAGGGCACGATAAAGATCGAAGGCGGTGCTGCGGTGCTCGCTCTCTTCGCTGGCGTGCCATTGCCACAGGTCGCGCAGCCGCGGCTCGGCGCCGGCCAGGGGCACGGGTTCGGTCAGCAGGTATTCGGCCAGGATGGCGGTGAAGTGCTCGGTGGCCGCCGTGACGGCCAGCCAGGCACGCGGCTGCAGCGGTTCCAGCTGGCGCTCGCGGCGGCGAAGGATGCGGCGCTCCCAGTGGTTCACCAGCCCACGGCGCTCCAGGTGCTCGTTGTAGCGCACGTGAATCCGGCGGTGCGTGGCCTCTTGCCCGATGAAGGCGCGCACCTCGGGCTCGAAAGCCTCGCGCTGCTCGGGCGGCAGTTCGGCCAGGCCCTTCTTGACCGAGTCGATGAAGACCTGCTCGCCGGCCGGGAAGCTGAAGGACAGCGCGTCGAACACGGCGGTGCGAAAGGCGTCGCCGCCGTTCCAGCCGGCGGGCAGCGGGGTGTCCAGATCCACCAGCAGGCGGCGGACGACGGGCAACGGAGTGGTGTCGGACATGGGCGAATTCTGCGCCGGGGGGCGGCGCTGGAAAAGGTGAATCTGACCGTGGCCGGGGTTGGACGGGCTCGGTCCGCTCGGCGCCTGCCGCTCAGCGTGCGGCAGGCCTTAGGGCCTGGGTCACGGCCGGCTGCGTCAGAAAGGCCGTCAGCGACTGTTGCAGCCCCTCGGCCAGCGGCAATGCCGGGTTGCCATAGCTGGCCTGCTGGGCGGCCGGGTCAGCCGGCACGGTCTTCAGCACGTGGTTCATGCCGTCCACCAGCGCCAGCGTGCAGCCGGGGCGGGCGGCGTGCAGGCGCCGCGCGTCGTCGGGCAGCACCTGAAGGTCGGTGGTTCCCTGCACGATGAGGCAAGGCAGGCTCAGCCGGGCCAGGGCCTGCGCGGGGTCGTGGCGAAACCACGAGACGAGGTAGGGCTGCACGCTGGGGCGGTACAGCACGTTCAGCGCCTCGGGCACGTCGGGGTCGGTGCGGCCGGCTTCCAGCGTCTTCAGCAGCGCTTCGCTGCGGTCGGCCAGAGACGGCGGCAGGCGGCCGGCCAGCTGGCGGCGCAGCACCGTGGCGGCGGGTTCGGAAGGGCCGGCCAGCAGCACCAGCGCCGCTGTGGGCGACTGCGCCGCGGCCAGGGTGCCGACCAGCGCGCCTTCGCTGTGGCCGGCCACCAGCACCCGCGTGAAGCGGGCGTCGGCGGCCAGTTGCTGCACCCACCGCGCGGCGTCGTCCACCAGGGTGTCGAAACTCAGGTCGGCTTCGCGCGGGCCGGCGGCGGCGCTGGCGGCAATGCCCCGCTTGTCGTAGCGCACGCTGGCCACGCCCCGCTCGGCCAGGGCCTGGGCCAGCAACATAAGGCTGTTGTTGCGGCCGGGCAGCATGGCCGAGTTGCCGTCACGGTCGGTGGGGCCCGAGCCG
This sequence comes from Rubrivivax sp., assembly GCA_046318395.1. Classification (GTDB taxonomy): domain Bacteria; phylum Pseudomonadota; class Gammaproteobacteria; order Burkholderiales; family Burkholderiaceae_C; genus Rubrivivax. Next base: position 24,772 of record JBKCUM010000235.1, on the reverse strand, counting down.
GCGATGAGGAGCGCCACCGGGTGGGGGCCGGCACCGTCCGGGCGCTGCAGCGTGCCGTGCAGCACACCGGTGGGGGTGGTGAGGGTGACGGGCTCGGCCGCGGGCACAGCCACCGCAGCCTTGGGCGCGTGGGCCGCCGAAGCGGCCGTGGCGTTCGCGAGCTGCAGGCCAAGGCTCAAGGCGACCACCAGCGCACCGGCCAGCAGATGTTGGTGCTTCAGCGTCACAACAGGCTCCAGCGGTTCAGCGACAGGAAAGACTCTGCCACGGCGCCTGGGGTTCACGCCGGCTCAGTCGGCATCCCGCAACGCGTCGCGCAGGCGCTGGCCGATGTCCGGCCGGTCCTTGAAGGGATCGCTGGGGTTGCGGCCCAGCATCACGTCCTCCAGCCGCGTCTGCACGCCGCCCAGCGCGCCGGGGTGGCTGTAGATGTAGAAGCGGCCTTCATCGCACGCGTCGAACACCCACTGGGCCACTTCGGCGGCGGTCACCTTGCCGCGCGTCACGGCCTTCTCGCTCATGGCCTGCGCGATGAGCTGGCTCTTCGTGGGGCCGTGGCCGGGGGTGGCCATCTCGGGCGGGCGGTTGCGCTCGCTCAGGTGGATGCCGGTGGGCACGAAGTACGGGCACAGCACGTGGGCGTGCACCTGGGTGGTCACCAGCGCCAGGTCCTGATGCAGGGTCTCGCTCATCGACACCACGGCGTGCTTGGTGACGTTGTACACACCCATGTTGGGCGCGTTCAGCAGGCCGGCCATGCTGGCCGTGTTCACGATGTGGCCGCGCCAGGCGGGGTCGGCCTTCGCGGCCGCGAGCATGAGCGGGGTGAACACGCGCACGCCGTGGGCCACGCCCATCAGGTTCACGCCCACCACCCATTCCCAGTCTTTCTGCGTGTGCTCCCAGATCAGGCCACCCGCGCCCACGCCCGCGTTGTTGAACACGAAGTGCGGGGCGCCGAAGCGGGCCATGGTGGCCGCGGCCAGGGCCTCGATCTGATCGGCCTTGGCCACGTCCACCCGCTGGGCCAGCACCTGCACACCGCGGCCGCGCATTTCTTCGGCCGCGCGGTCCAGCGCGTCTTGCTGCACATCGGCCATCACCAGGTTCATGCCGCGCGCGGCGGCGATGCGGCTGGCTTCCAGGCCGAAACCGGAACCGGCGCCGGTGATGACGGCCGTTTGGCCGGTGCTGAGGGTCATGGGGGTCTCCTGTGGGGGGTGTTCGAAACGGGGTGGAAACGGCGGCGCGGTCAGAGCGCCTTGATCTGGTAGCCGGCGCGCGGAAAGTGCACGTGCACGGTGCCGGCGCGGTCGTCGGTGCGGCGCAGCACGGCTTCGGTGGCGTCCAGGCCGACGAGTTCGCCTTGCACCGGGTCGCAGCCGTAGTCCATGGGGGTGATGGTCACCGCCTGGCCGGCCTCGAAGCCCGCGCCGGCAGGCACCTGGCACGCGGCGTAGGTGGAGGTTGCCGCAGCCAGCGCCACGGCGTCTTCGCTCTTCATCTTTTCAGGGCGGCCATGGCCGATGGCCAGCACGCGGCTGAGCCAAGCGTCCAGCTGCGCGTGCTGGGCGACGATGTCGGCCAGCGGCCCACCCTTGCGCACGTACCACAGGCAGTGCGCCACCGAAAAATCGGCGATGCTGGCCTCGGCGCCGAACAACCAGGGGCGGCCGTCGGCCAACTGGGCTTGCAGCGTGGCGAGGTAGGCGCCCAGGTTCACCGTGGCCTCGGCCGCACTCTGCCGCTTCATGCCCGCGGTGAAAGGTGCACGGTCGGCGCCGAAGGCCTTCAGCACCTCGGGCGGCACGCCGGCGAACACGTGCGCCAGGCCAGCGGGTTGCATGGTGTAGGGGATGACGGTCCAGAACAGCGTGCTGTCGGCCCACTGTGCCAGCACCGGGGCCAGGGGCGCACTGGCCGGGAACACGCTGGGCGTGGGCGCGCGCTGCTCCAGCAACTGGGCGATGAGCGCGGTGTCGCAGTAGATGTCGGCGCCCACCTGGGCGATGGGCGTGCGCCGGTAGCCGCCGGTCAGCGCCGTGACGTCGGGCTTGGGCATGATGACCGGCACCTTCACCGACACCCAGTCCAGGCCCTTGTGGCCCAGGATGAGGCGGACTTTTTCCGAGAACGGCGAACCGTCGTAGTGGTGCAGGATGAAAGATCGGGCGTCGGCCATGGTCAGACCTCGTCAGGTTGGGCACGTTGGATCAAGGCGTCGAGGTCGACACCGGCGGGCAGCAGGCCGAACACGTCGGCGGCCTGCTCAAAACGGCTGGCGCAGAAGGCGCTGAACACGAAGGCCGGCGCGTGCTGGCGCAGACAGGCGGCCTGCAGCACCAGCGCCAGCTCGCGCGCCAGGGCGCGCGCTTGCGCTTCTTCGGGCACAGCGTCCAGTTGGTGCAGCACGCGGGCGATGGCGCGGTCCAGCGCCGGGTGCTGGCCGCGCACGGGCTGCAGTTCCTGGGCCAGGGCCTCGGCCACCTGGGCGCCGCGCAGTGCGCGCAGCAGGTCCAGCGCCATCACGTTGCCGGCGCCTTCCCAAATGCTGTTGAGCGGCATCTCGCGGTAGATGCGCGCCATCACGCCTTCGCCGGCCGCTTCCACATAGCCGTTGCCGCCCAGGCACTCCATGGCCTCTTGCGCGAAGGCGCTGCCCCGCTTGCACACCCAGAACTTGGCCACGGGCGTCAGCAGTCGGCGCATCACGGCCTCGGCGGCGTCGCCCTGTTCGCTGCGGTCCACCGCAGCGGCCAGGCGCAGCGCCAGGGCGGTGGCGGCTTCACTCTCCAGGGCCAGGTCGGCCAGCACGTTGCGCATCAGCGGCTGGTCCACCAAGGCGCGGCCGAAAGCGCGGCGCTGGGTGCAGTGGTGCAGGGCCAGGCTGAGGGCCTGGCGCATCAGGCCGGCCGTGCCCAGGGCGCAGTCCAGCCGGGTCAGCGCGCCCATGGCCAGGATCTGCGGCACGCCGCGCCCGCGTTCGCCCACCAACCAGGCCGCGGCGCCGTGGAACTCCACCTCGCTGCTGGCGTTGGCGTGGTTGCCCAGCTTGTGTTTCAGGCGCTGGAGGTGCAGCGCGTTCAGCGTGCCGTCGGGCAACCAGCGCGGCAGGAAAAAGCAGCTCAGGCCGCTGGGGTCGGGGCTGGTTTGTGCCAGCACCAGGAAGGCGTCGCACATGGGCGCCGAGAAGAACCACTTGTGGCCGGTCAGCCGCCAGCGCTCGCCCCAGGCGTCGTGGCCGTCGAACTGGGCTTGTGTGGTGTTGGCCCGCACGTCGGAGCCGCCCTGCTTCTCCGTCATGCCCATGCCCATGGTGACGGTGGTCTTCTGCTGGAAAGGCAGAAAGCGTGCGTCATAGGCCGTGGCCGCCAGCTTGGGCGCCCAGTCGGCGTTCAGCGCCGGGTTGCCGCGCAGGGCCGGTGTGACGGCGTAGCTCATGCTCACCGGGCACAGCACCGACGGTTCGGCTTCGGTGAACAGCATGAAGCCGGTTGCACGCTCGATGTGCGCGTCAGCACCGCGGGCCCAGGGCGTGCCGTGCAGGCCGTGGCCCAGGGCGCTGGCCATCAGCGCGTGGTAGCTGGGGTGGAACTCCACCTCGTCCACGCGGTGGCCGAAGCGGTCGTGGGTGTGCAGCTGCGGGCCGTGCGTGTTGGCCAGGCGGGCGTGGGCTTGCAGCGTGGCCGAACCCACCTCGGCGCCCAGGGCCTGCAGCGCGCGCGTGTCCAGCCGCGGCGCGTGGTGGCGCAGCGCGTCTTGCAGCGGGCGGTTGCGGCTGAACAGGTTCACGTCCTGCAGCGGCGTGCTCTGGTTGAAGACCTGGTGCGTGGCCGTCATGGGGTGTCTCCTGGCGCGGGGCGCGGCCTTCTTCGGGCCGCTGTGCCACCGGTGGGTGGGCGGGGCTTCAGCCGGGGGCGCGGTGCATCTCGATGTGCGGAATGTTGTCCTCGGCGTAGGGCTCGCCCACGGCCACAAAGCCGTAGGCGCCGTAAAAGCCGGCCAGGTGGGCCTGGGCGCTGATGCGGATGCCCCGCCCCGGCCACACGGCCAGGCAGCGCTGCACGCCTTCGGCCACCAGCGCATGGCCGGCGCCGGTGCCGCGCACCTCGGGCGCGGTGATCACGCGGCCGATGCTGGGCTCGGGGTACTTCAGGCCCGGGTCTACCACGCGCAGGTAGGCGCGCAGCACGCCGGCCGCATCGCGGCCCAGCAGGTGCCAGCTGCGCTGGTCCAGGCCATCGGGGTCCTGGTAGGGGCCTTGTTCCAGGATGAACACGCGGCAGCGCAGCGCCAACGCGTCGTACAGGCCCTGCAGGCCCAGGCCCTCAAAGCGGCACCACTGCCACTGCAGGGCCGGTGCCGACGCTGGCGCAGGCGCTGGGCTCAAAGCCGCACCAGCTGCTTGCCGAAGTTGCGGCCTTTCAGCAGGCCCAGGAAGGCCTCGGGTGCAGCCGCCAGGCCTTCGGCGATGGTCTCGCGGTACTTCAGGCGGCCGGTGGCCACCAGGGTGCCCAGTTCTTTCAGCGCCGCGGGCCAGTCGGCCATGTGCTCGCTGACGATGAAGCCCTGCAGCTTCAGCCGCTGCGTCAGGATGAGCTGCGGGTTGCTCAGCGGGATGGGCTCGCCGTTGTAGCCGGAAATCATGCCGCAGAAGGCGATGCGGCCGAAAGCGTTCATGCGGGCCATCACGGCGTCCAGCACACGGCCGCCGACGTTCTCGAAGTAGCCGTCCACGCCGTCGGGCGTGGCCTCTTTCAGCGCCTGGTACAGCGCCTTGGCGTCGGCGTGGGCCTTGTAGTCCACACAGGCGTCGAAGCCCAGTTCGTTCACCACGTAGGCACACTTGTCGGCACCACCGGCGATGCCCACCACGCGGCAACCGCGCGCCTTGGCCAGCTGGCCCACGGCACCGCCCACGGCGCCGCTGGCCGCGCTGACCACCACGGTCTGGCCGGCCTGCGGTTCAATGATCTTCACCAGCCCGTACCAGGCCGTGACACCGGGCATGCCCACGGCGCCCAGGTAGGCCGACAGCGGCACGTGTTCGGTGCTGACCTTGCGCAGCGCGCCGGGCTGGGTGGCGTCCACCACCGCGTACTGCTGCCAGCCGCCCATGCCCACCACGGCGTCGCCGGCGGTGTAATTCGGGTGGCGCGACTCGACCACCGTGCCCACGGTGCCGCCGATCATCACCGCGTCCAGCGGCTGCGGCTGGGCGTAGCTCTTGCCGTCGTTCATGCGGCCGCGCATGTAGGGGTCCAGGCTCAGGAAGGCGTGTTTCACCAGCACCTGGCCTTCTTGCAGTGCCGGCAAGGGCGCCTGCACCAAGCTGAAGTTGTCGGTGCTGGGCTCGCCCTGCGGGCGGGACACCAGGTGCACTTGGGTGTTCATCGTGGTCATGTCGGGGTTCTCAGTCGGCAGGGGTGCCGGGGGGTGTGCCGGGTGGGGGCGCTGGATCAGCGCCCTCGGTGCGTTGCAGGGCCTTGCTGTGCCGGCCCCGGGTGGGCAAGGCGCGCAGGTACTTGAAGGTGCCGGTGGCGTGCGCGCACAGGCGGCCGCTGTCGTCGAACACGCTGCCCTCGGTGAAGGCCAGCGTGCTGGTCTTGTGCAGCAGCTTGCCCACCGCGCGCAGTTCGCCCTCACCGGGGCGCATGAAGCTGGTCTTCATCTCCACGGTGGCCACGCCCGGGCCTTGGCCGGGTTCATGGCTGTGCACGCTGCGCGCGGCGTGGGCCATGGCCACGTCCAGCATGGTCATCAGCACACCGCCGTGCGCCACTTCCCAGCTGTTCAGGTGGGCTTCGGCCAGGTCCACGCGCAGTTCGGCGTGGCCGTTGCCGAAGCCCCAGAGCTCCAGGCCCAGTTGCTCCACAAAGGGGATGTGGACAGGAAACTTCAGCTTGCCGCTCATTCCGTGAACCTGAGGCGTTAGGGGGGATGGGTCTCAGTCGCTGACGGCGCTGACGCCACCGTCCACCGCCAGGATCTGGCCGGTGATGTGCTTGCCCGCGGCGCTGGCGAACATCAGGGCCGCGCCCTTCAGGTCGTCGTCGTCGCCCAGGCGGCCCAGCGGCGAACGTGCGGCCAGGTTGTCGGCGCCGAAAGTCTTCAGCACGCCGGCCGTCATCTTGCTGGGGAAGAAACCCGGGGCCAGCGCGTTGACGTTGATGTTGTAGCGGCCCCATTCACCGGCCAGCGTGCGCGTGAAGTTGACCACCGCGCCCTTGCTGGTGCCGTAGGCGATGAACTTCATCTCGCTGCTGCCACCCAGGCCGGCGATGCTGGCCACGTTGATGATGCGGCCGCCGCCGTTGGGGATCATGCTGTGCTTGGCCACCGCCTGCGAGAACAGGAAGATGCTGCGGATGTTCAGGTTCATCACCTTGTCCCAGGCTTCCAGCGGGTGGTCCTCGGCCGGTGCACCCCAGGTGGCGCCGGCGTTGTTCACCAGGATGTCGATGCGGCCCAGGATGGCGATGGCCTCGGTCACCACGGCCTGGATTTGCGCCGGATCGCTGGCGTCGGCGGCGATGAACTGGGCGTCGATGCCCTTGGCCTGAAGTTCGGCCGCGGCCTCTTGCAGGTCAGACACCTTGCGGGACGTCAGCACCACACGGGCGCCGGCTTCGCCCAGCGCTTCGGCGATCTGCAGGCCCAGGCCGCGCGAGCCGCCGGTGACCAGGGCGGTCTTGCCGGTCAGGTCGAAGAGTTGTTGGATGGGGGTGCCCATGGGGTGTCTCCTGTTGGTGGGTCTGTTTGAAAAGTGTCGGCTGAAGAGCCGGGTCGGTGCAGCGTGGCCGCCTTCAGGGCCGCATGCGTGAACGCAGGTAGACCGCCACCACGCCCCCGATCACCAGGCCCCCACCCACCACCCAGCAGGTGGTGGCCAAGGCGGGTGCCGTGGTGCGCAGGAACAGGCCGAGCACGCCCAGCAGCAGGCCGGCGTAGGTCAGCACCCAGCTCAAGGTTTCGGCGGTGGCGGGTTTCATGGACAGGCTCCTTCGGGTGTGCAACGCGCCAGGTGCGGCGCCCTGCCCGCCTTTTTACAGCGCCCCCGCGAAAGCCCGGCCTGTGCCGGGTCAACCCTTGGCCCACGGCTCAGAACCAGGCGTCCTGCATCTCGCGGCACACGGCCTCGCGGCGCGCCACCACGCCCAGCCAGGCGTCGATCTTGGGCAGTTCATACGCGAAGAAGTACTGCATGGCCGCGCGCTTGCCGGGGCGCAGGGCTTCAGGGCCACGCTGTTCCGCGGCCAGGGCCATGTCCAGCCACACCCAGGCCAACACCACATGGCCGAAAGCCTGCAGGTAGGGCGTGGCGTTGGCCAGGGCTTCTTCGGGCACGCCCGTGGCCCAGGCGGCCTTGGTGGCCGCGCCCAGGCGCTGCAGCGCAGCGGCCAGCGCGTTGGCCGGTTCGGCGAAACCAGCCACCTGGCCGGCGGCTTCGATGGTGGCACTGACCCGCGTGGCCAGCAGCTTCAGGCCGGCGCCGCCGTCCATCACCACCTTGCGGCCCAGCAGGTCCAGGCCCTGGATGCCGTGGGTGCCTTCGTGGATCATGTTCAGGCGGTTGTCGCGCCAGTACTGTTCCACCGGGAAGTCGCGCGTGTAGCCATAACCGCCGTGCACCTGGATGGCCAGGCTGTTGGCCTCCAGGCACCACTCGCTGGGCCAGCTCTTGGCAATGGGCGTCAGCACCTCCAGCAGCAGGGCCGCGTCTTTCGCGGCGGTTTCGTCGCCGGTGTGCTGTTCGTCCACCAGGCGGGCGCAGTACAGCGCCAGGGCCAGCGCGCCTTCGCTGTAGGCCTTCTGCGCCAGCAGCATGCGCTTCACGTCGGCGTGTTCGATGATGGGCACCTGGGGTGCGGCGGCGTCCTTGCCGGCGGCCGTCATCGGCCGGCCGTCCTTTGCAGGGGCGACCAAATGTCGCCCTTGGGGCCGCTGCCGGGCATAGGCCAGGCTGGCTTCATAACCCGCCATGCCCAGCATGGTGGCGGCCATGCCCACGCCGATGCGCGCCTCGTTCATCATGTGGAACATGTAGCGCAGGCCCTGGCCGGGCTGGCCCACCAGGTAACCGATGGCCCCGCCCTGCCCGCCCGGCTTGAACTTGCCCTCGCCGAAGTTCAGCAGCGTGTTGGTGGTGCCGCGCCAGCCGCACTTGTGGTTCAGGCCGGCCAAGGCCACGTCGTTGCGTTCACCGGTCAACTCGCCTTGTGTGTCCACCAGGTGCTTGGGCACGATGAACAGCGAAATACCTTTAACACCCGGGATGATCTTGCCATCGGCGCCAGGAATCTTGGCCAGCACCAGGTGGATGATGTTCTCGGTGATTTCGTGTTCGCCGGCCGAGATCCACATCTTGTTGCCGCGCAGGCGGAAGCGCGGGCCCAGCGGGTCGGCCTCGAAACCTTCGCCATCCGGTGTGGCCTTGGTGGCCACGTCGCTCAGCGACGAACCGGCCTGCGGTTCGCTCAGGCACATGGTGCCGCTGAAGCGGCCGCTGAACTCGTTCAACGCAAACACCTGCTGCTGCAGCGGGCTGCCGTGGGCCATCAGCAGGTTGGCGTTGCCGGTGGTCAACATGCCGGCGCCGATGCTGACCGAGGCCTTGCCGAAGAAGCCGTTGGCCGCGGCCTCCAGCGTGTAGGGCAGTTGCATGCCGCCGATGTCGTAGTCCTGCGCGGCGCTGAGCATGCCGCTCTCGGCGTAGGCGGACCAGGCGTCGTGCGTGGCCTGGGGCAGCACCACCTTCTCGCCATCGAAGTGGGGCTCCTGCGTGTCCACCAGGCGGTTGAAGGGCGCGTACTTCTCGCGGGCGATGCGCTCGCAGGTGTCCAGCACCTGGGCGAAGGTCTCGCGGGAATGGTCGGCGAAACGCGGGCGCTGCAGCAGCGCCTCCACGTTCAGCCAGTCGTGCAGCAGGAAGTCGACGGTGTCGCGCATGGGGTTCTCTGGAAAGGGGCGTTGCGGCCGCGGCTCAGCGCCGCGCCACCACGGCCATCGTCGCCGAGGCCTTGACGACCAGCGTGCGCTGGCCTTGTTGGTCTTCGGCCCAGACCTCGGCTTCGGTGAAGCTGAGGCTGCGGCCGCCCTTGATGACACGGGCTTCGCACACCAGGCGCTGGCCCTGGGCCGCGCGCAGCAGGCTGCTCTTCAGTTCGGCCGTCAGCACCCAGTGCCCTTCGGGCGCCAGGGTCTGGGCGGCGGCGCCCATGCTGTGGTCGGCCAAGGCCGTGGACACACCGGCGTGCACTTGCCCGGTGTGCTGCAGGTGCTTGTTCTGGACGCGCAGTTCGGTGGTCACCTGGCCGGGCGCGACGGCCAAGGGTTCAACACCCAGGTCCACCATGAAAGGCGCCGAGCGGAAGAAGCCGCGCAGGGTGTCCAGGTCGGTCATGCGCGGTGCTTCCGGTGGGTGGGGCCAGGCGGTGCTCAGAGCACCTCGAACACACCCGCCGCGCCCATGCCGCCACCGATGCACATGGTGACGCACACACGCTTGGCGTCGCGGCGCTTGCCTTCGATCAGCGCATGGCCCACCAGGCGCTGGCCACTCACACCGTAGGGGTGGCCCACGGCGATGGCGCCGCCGTTGACGTTCAGCCGGTCCATGGGGATGCCCAAGGTGTCGGCGCAGTACAGCACCTGCACGGCGAAGGCTTCGTTCAGCTCCCACAGGTCGATGTCGGCCACGCTCAGGCCCAGGCGTTTCAGCACCTTGGGCACGGCGAAGACCGGGCCGATGCCCATTTCATCGGGCTCGCAGCCGGCCACGGCAAAGCCCAGGAAGCGGCCCAGCGGCTGCAGGCCCTTCTGCTGGGCGTACTGCTCGCTGACCACCACGCAGGCGCCAGCGCCGTCGCTGAACTGGCTGGCGTTGCCGGCCGTCACCACGCCACCGGGCACGGCGGTGCGCACGTCCTTGATGCTGTCGTAGGTGGTGCCCGGGCGCAGGCCTTCGTCGGCGCTGACGGTCACTTCTTTGCTGCGCAGGCCCAGCACGGGGTCGGCCACGCCCATGGTCACGGTGATGGGCGCGATCTCGGCGCTGAACAAGCCGGCTTCCTGCGCGGCGCAGGCCTTTTGCTGGCTGCCGGCACCGTAGTGGTCCATGCGATCCTTGGGCATGTTGTAGCGCTTGGCCACGTTCTCGGCCGTCTGCAGCATGTTCCAGTAGATCTCGGGCTTGGCCTTCATCAGCGCTGGGTCCACCAGCATGTGCTTGTTGGCCTCGTTCTGCACGCAGCTGATGCTTTCCACACCGCCGGCCACGTACACGTCGCCTTCGCCCGCGATGATGCGCTGCGCCGCCATGGCGATGGTCTGCAGGCCGCTGCTGCAGAAGCGGTTGATGGTGACACCGCTCACGGTGATGGGCAGGCCAGCGCGCAGCGCGATCTGGCGGGCGATGTTGCTGCCGGTGGCGCCTTCGGGCGTGGCGCAGCCCATCAGCACGTCTTCAATGGCACCGGGGTCGATGCCGGCGCGCTGCACGGCGTGTAACACGGCGTGGCCACCCAGGGTGGCGCCGTGGGTCATGTTGAAGGCGCCCTTCCAGCTCTTGGCCAGGGGGGTGCGGGCGGTGGAAACGATGACGGCGTTGCTCATGTGAATTCCTCGGTGCTCAGCTGAACGATTTGCCTTCGGCCACCAGGCGCGCCAGCAAAGGCGCGGGTTCCCAGAAAGCAGCGTCGTCGTGCGGGTTGCGGGCGAAGCCCTTCATGGCCTGGGCCACGTTGAACAGGCCCAGGGTGTCGGCGTAGCACATGGGGCCGCCGCGGTGCAGCGGGAAACCGTAGCCGGTGAGGTAGACCATGTCGATGTCGCTGGCCTTGCTGGCGATGCCCTCTTCCACGATCTTGGCGCCTTCGTTGACCAGCGAGAACACCAGGCGGTGCACGATCTCTTCGTCGCTGATCTTGCGCGGCGCGATGCCCAGTTCCTTGCGGTGGTCTTCGATCATCTGCACCACCACGGCGCTGGGGATGGCGTCGCGCTTGCCGGGCACGTAGTCGTACCAGCCGGCGCCGGTCTTCTGGCCGTAGCGGCCCATCTCACACAGCAGGTCGGCCGTCTTGCTGTAGCGCATGCCCGGTTTCTCTTGGTAGCGGCGCTTGCGGATGGCCCAGCCGATGTCGTTGCCGGCCAGGTCGCCCATGCGGAACGGGCCCATCGCGAAGCCGAACTTCTCCACCGCCTTGTCCACCTGGGCCGGCGTGCAGCCTTCTTCCAGCAGGAAACCGGCCTGGCGGCTGTACTGCTCGATCATGCGGTTGCCGATGAAGCCGTCGCACACGCCCGACACCACCGCGGTCTTGCGGATCTTCTTGGCGATGCCCATCACCGTGGCCAGCACGTCCTTGGCCGTGGCGGCGCCGCGCACCACCTCCAGCAGCTTCATCACGTTGGCGGGGCTGAAGAAATGCATGCCCACCACGTCTTGCGGGCGCTTCGTGAACGCGGCGATCTTGTCGACGTCCAGCGTGCTGGTGTTGCTGGCCAGGCTGGCGCCGGGCTTGGCCACGGCGTCCAGCTGCTTGAACACGGCTTCTTTCACGCCCAGCTCTTCGAACACGGCTTCGATGACGAGGTCGGCGTCCTTCAGGTCGTCGTAGCTCAGCGTGGTGGTCAGCAGGGCCATGCGGGCCTCGTACTTGTCCTGCTTCAGCTTGCCCTTCTTCACCTGGGCTTCGTAGTTCTTGCGGATGGTGGCCACACCACGGTCCAGCGCTTCCTGCTTGGTTTCCAGCATGGTCACCGGCAGGCCGGCGTTCAGGAAGTTCATCGTGATGCCACCGCCCATGGTGCCGGCGCCTATGACGCCCACCTTGGCCACGTTGCGCACCGGGGTGGTCTCGGGCACGTCGGGGATCTTGCTCGCGGCACGTTCGGCGAAGAAGGCGTGGCGCAGAGCCTTGCACTCGGGCGTCAGCATCAGCGCCCTGAAGATTTCGCGCTCGGTGACCATGCCGTCGTCGAACTTCTGCGTCACGGCGGCCTGCACCGCGTCCACGCACTTGGCCGGCGCGGGGAAGTTCTTCGCCATGCCCTTGACCATGTTGCGCGCGAACTGGAAGTAGGCGTCGGCATTGGGGTGCTTCACCTTCAGGTCGCGCACCAGCGGCAGCGGGCGCACGGCGGCCACTTCCTGGGCGAAAGCGATGGCGCCGGCCAACAGGTCGCCATCGATCAGGCGGTCGAACAGCTTCTGGCCCGGCAGGCCGGCCAGCACCTCGCTCTTCACGGGTTCACCGCTGACGATGATGTTGAGCGCCGTCTCCACGCCCAGCACACGCGGCAGGCGCTGCGTGCCACCGGCGCCGGGAATCAGGCCGATCTTCACTTCCGGCAAGGCCACGTTGGTGCCGGGTGCGGCCACGCGGTAGTGGCAGCCCAGGGCCAGTTCCAGGCCCCCGCCCATGCACACGCTGTGCACGGCGGCGATGACGGGCTTGCTGCAGAGTTCGGTCTGGCGGATCAGCGACAGCAGGTTGGGCTCGGCAATGGCCTTGGGGCTGCCGAACTCTTTGATGTCTGCGCCGCCGGAGAACGCCTTGCCGGCACCGGTGACCACGATGGCCACCACCGCGGCGTCGGCCTGCGCCTGTTCAAGCCCCTGGCTGAAAGCCTGGCGGGTGGCAAAACCCAGGCCGTTGACCGGCGGGTTGTCCAGCGTGATGACGGCAATATTGCCGTGCACTTCGTACTTGGCGCCCATGGCGTCTCCTGCAGCGTTGGTTCAAAAAATGAACGATCGTTCTATTTTGATTCTAGGCAGCCGATGCTGCGGTGCGGTGTCCCTGCCGTGACAGGGGCGGCTGGGCAGAACCTAGGGCGAACCCGAGTCCCGGCCTGCACCAGATGGGCCTGACCACCGGCGCGGGCCGGGCTTGCGCGCCCGACGAGGCAAGCGTGCGGCAGCCGCCTATCTTGCGCGCCTTCTTGCCCGGCGGGCACACCATCGACATGCGCACAAACCACGAGTCGGCCCACGGCGCCATGGGCGCCAACCATGCAAAAGAGCGCCAACGCGCAAGCCGCGGTGGCGCTCTAGAAACTCAGCAGGCACTGGCACTGGGGCCTGCACACAGGCCGCGGGCCAACCAGCCGTTCAACCGCCGAATGGACATCGGCCATCCGGCCCTCCGGCCATCCGCCATCGGTCTGGCGTGTCAGCCGGCGTTGAGCCGCGCCTTGGCGAGCTTCCTGCCTTCGGCCAGCGCCTTCAGCTTGCGCCAGGCCACGTCCCGCGCCATCTGCGCCAAGCCGCAGTTCATGCACGGAAACAGCCGCTCCTTGGGCACGAAGGCCAGGGCCCGGCCTATGGTGTCGGCCACTTCCTCGGGGGTCTCGACCACATCGCTGGCCACGTCGATCACACCGACCATCACGTCCTCGCCGGCCAGCAACTTCATCAGGTCGGGCGGCCCATGCGAGTGGATGCATTCCAGGCTCACCTGGTCGATGCGGCTGCGCGCGAGCGCCGGGAACACCGCCACGTATTGCCGCCATTCCTGGCCCAGCGTGTTCTTCCAATCGGTGTTGGCTTTGATGCCATAGCCGCAGCAGATGTGCACTGCTGTCGTGCAGCGCAGGCCCTGCGCCGCGCGTTCAAGGGCGCGCACGCCCCAGTCGGTCGCTTCATTCATGTAGACATTGAAGGCAGGCTCATCGAACTGGATGATGTCCACGCCGTCGGCCTGCAGTGCCAGCGCTTCCTGGTTCAGCAGTTCCGCAAAAGCAAAGGCCATCTTCACCTTGTCACCGTAGAAACGGTCGGCCACCGTGTCCACGATGGTCATGGGCCCCGGCAGCGTGAACTTCAGCTTCTTCCGGGTGTGCGCGCGCGCCAGTTGGGCTTCGATCCAGCGCGGCACCCCCGCGCTGACGGACCGAACGAGCGTGCACGCATTGGCTGCACACTCTGGGCCTGGCACCACCACTTCCGGAGCACCCCAACATGCCCAACGCCCGCAGCACCAACGCCGTCCGCATGGAGTTCGCCCCAGGCTCGCTGGTGCAAACCAACCTCTCGGGCGCGGCCTTCACCGGCGACTGGTTGTGGGTGGCCGGTGACGAAGCCTGCGGCCTGGACCGCCTGCGCCGGCTGGAACCGGTGGGCAAAGAGGCCTGGCGTTTCGGCGAGGTGCAAGACTTCCCACTCGCCGACCTGCTGGACCTGCCCGGCGAAGCCGACGAAGAGGCCGACCTGGAAGGCATGGCCGTCGCCGACGGCTACCTCTGGGTGGTGGGCTCGCACGGCTTGAAACGCAAGAACGCCAAGCCCGACCGCGGCCACGCCGACAACGCCAAGCGCCTGGCCAAGGTGACGCTGGATGGCAACCGGCGCCTGCTGGCGCGGCTGCCGATCGAAACCGACGCGCAAGGCGCGCCGGCCCTGGTGCGCCGCGCCCAGGACGGCCGCAAGGCGCTGCGCCTGAAGGGCGACGCCCAGTCCAACCTGCTCACCCGTGCCTTGGCCGACGACCCCCACTTCGGGCCCTACATGGCCATTCCAGGCAAGGACAACGGTTTCGACATCGAGGGCCTGGCCGTCGACGGCCGCCGCCTGCTGCTGGGCTTGCGCGGGCCGGTGCTGCGCGGCTGGTCGGCCTTGCTGGAGATCGAGGTCGAGGCCCGCGGCGACGACCTGCGGCTGGTGCCGCTGGACAGCGACGGCACCCTGGTGCGCAAACACTTTCTGCAGCTCGACGGTCTGGGCGTGCGCGACCTGCACTTCGCCGGCGACGACCTGTTCATCCTGGCCGGGCCCACCATGGTGCTGAACGGCGACATCCGCCTGTTCAAGTGGCCTGGCGCGCGGCCTGCACTGGCGGCTAACCACGACGTTGTGCGTTTTGAAGAGACCTTGGCCGAGTCGGTCGCCCTGCCGCACGGGCGGGGCGTCAACCGGGCCGAAGCCATTTGCCAGCTGCCGCCGGCCTTGTCGCCAGGCCAGCCCCAATGGCTGGTGCTGTACGACGCGCCGGGTGCCGACCGCCGGGACGGCGAACACGCGGTCTTCGGTGACCTGCTGCGCCGCGGCTGAATGCCGGCACCACGCATGCCCAGGCCCACCACGGGCCCAGGGCTGTACACACCAGCAGGGCCTGTCGATGGGCTACGCCACCCGCCAAACCCTGCCTGCGCTGCCGAATGCCACAGCCGGGCTCGGCCCGGCCTCGTTCAGAAAACCAGGCCGACGCCGACCACGGCACCCTCGGTGGTGGTGCGCCCGGGGCGCTGGTTGTCCACCACGGTGAAGCCGTAGGCCGCGAGCGACGAGTAGTCCGTGGTCGGCACGTGGATGGACTGCGTGCGGTAACCCAGCTGCAAGGTCAAGGCGCCGAGCTTGCCGTCGAACAGGTCCGTGCCAGCGCGGAACACCAAGCCGAACTCACCCACGACATAGCGGGCGTCGGTCTTCAAGACGTTGCTGGGCGTCAGGTTGTAAGTCAGGCGGCCCGGACCCCCGGCCAGATTGCCGTACAGCGACAGCCGCTCGCTGAGCGGCGCGTTCGCGCTGACGCCCAGCAAGTTGGCAGCGGCCTTGAGCTGGCCGTCACCACCGAACAGCGCGCTGGTGCTGGCGGTGCTGGTCGCCGAGGTTTTGCCGGACTTGCGGATGTAGGACACGCTGAGCCCGGGCACCAGCTGGTAGCCCACCGACAGGTCCAGCTCGCTGCGAGTGCTCTGGCCCGAGGCGGTGTCGCCGTTGGTGCCGAAGGTGGTGGACGTGAAGCTGGACACGGCACCCAGGAAGCGCCCGTAGCGGAAGCCCAGGGACGTGACCGGGATGGTCTTGGCCGACGAGGTGCGCACGTAGTCGATGTTGGCCACCGCCGGCGTGGTGGCGGTGGGCGCGGTCACCACGCGCACGTTCAGCAACTGTTGTTGCCAGTCGGCGAACCACAGGCGCTGCGACACGACGACGTTGAACTGCTCGGGCTCTGGCGCGCTTTCGGCGGCGGTGGCGGTGCCGACCAGCAGCTGCAGCGCAGCCGCGGACAAGACGGTAAAGCGCCAGGGGGCGCGGGGCGTTTTCAACAGCATCTCGGCTGCTCCTTGCGGTGTGGGGTGAGCGTCGCCGGATTCTTTGGCGGGACCTGGGCCAAGCGGCTGGAGAAGCCGGCTGGCGGTGCCCGGCTTGTAGGCCAAGGCGGCCAGCGATTATGGCGGGGTCCGCCAGGCCAGCGTGTTCAGAACGCCGGCACCATGGCCGGCCGGCTGCGGCGCGCTTCTTCTTTTTTCACGCCATCGGCCAGCTGTTGTTCGCGGTCGCGGGCCTGCTTTTCCAGCGCCGCTACACGTTGGCGGTAGGCATCCAGCTGCGAAGCCTGCTGTGCCAGCTCGTCGAGCTGGGTGCGCAGGGCCGAAATCTCGGCCAGCCGGTCTGCGCGCTCACGCCGCACAAGGTCGGTGTCAGGCGTCTGCGCACGCGCGGCTTCCAGGCTGGCGTTCTGGGCCACCAGTTCCTGGATGCGGCGCTGTGCGGTGGCCCGTTGTTGTTTCAGCACCTCCACCTGTTCAGCGATACGCGTCTCGTCGCAGCTGGCGAAGCAGAACACGCCGCTGTAGGAAAAGCTGCGGTAAGGCACCTGCTCGATGCCGTAGCCGCTGCGCGCGTCTTGTTCGACGGCCTTGGCCACACCACGCAGCATCTCGCCGATTTGCGGCCCCGGTTTTTCGATGGCGGCCAGCAGGTGCGAGGTGAACAGGCCATTGCGCCCGTGGCCATCGGCGGCGGTGGCGCCGGGCGCTGTGGCATAGACCAGCACCGAACCGGTGGGGGGTTCTTCGCGGGCCAGCCCGCGCGTCACACGCGGACCGCGGCCACCGGTGAAGGGGTCGTCGCGGCAGGCGTCCAGGATGACGATGTTGACCGCCGCGCGGCCTTCTTTCAAAGCGGCGAAGGCCCAGTCCAAGGACAAACTCTCGGCTTCCAGCTGGGCACTGCTGGTGGGCGCGATGGCCGTGGGCAGCAGGTAGTTGCGGCCGTTGACCTGCACCCCGTGGCCGGCGTAATAGAACAGCGCGGCGGCGCCGGGTTCCAGCCTGGCGCTGAGCTGGCGCACCGCACTTTGGAAGTCAGCCCGGGTGGGTACGTCGGTCAGACAGATGGTCTCGAAGCCCAGACGTCCCAGTGCGGCGCACATGTCCTGGGCGTCGTTGCGGCTGTTCAGCAGCGGTGCAATGCCGCGGTAACCACCGTTGCCCACCACCAACGCCACGCGCCGCATCGGCCGGCCTTCGGCCTCACTCGGCTGCACCGTCGCCGCGGTCTGCGCCACCACCGGCGCCGGTGCGGCCAAGGCCAAGGCCAAGGCCAGGAGCGCGCCAGCGCCAAGCGCTGTCCACGGGCGAATGTCCATCGTTCGTTTAGGCATGAAAACTGGGGGCGAAATCGGGGTCCGGGCGGTCCGGCACGGTCGTGGGCCAGAGTATCGATGAAGGAACCGAAGACCGCGGGCCTGCGCGGCCGATGAGGTTTTCTGGCGCACCACGTTCGCTGTCGCACGGTGCCGGCCGCCGCGGTGGCGCAGCCTGCGGCCTCCTCAACGAACCGGACACAACCATGAAGACCGACTCGCAACTGCAGCAAGACGTGATGGCCGAACTGAAGTGGGAGCCTGCCGTGCAGGCCGCCCACATCGGCGTCGAGGTGAAGAACGGCGTGGTGACGCTGGCCGGCGAGGTCAGCAGCTACGCCGAGAAGCTGCACGCCGAGCGCGCCGCCCAGCGTGTGAACGGCGTGAAGGCCTTGGCCGTCGAGATGAAGGTGAAACTGGCGGCCTTGGGCCAGCGCAGCGACGCCGACATCGCCGAATCGGCCAAAAACGTGTTGAGCTGGGTGGGCGCCCTGCCCGCCGACGCCGTCAAGGTGATGGTGGAAGGTGGCTGGCTCACGCTGTCTGGCGCTGTGGAGTGGCAGTACCAGCGGCAGGACGCCGCCGACAGCGTGCGTTACCTGCTGGGCGTGACAGGCGTCAGCAACGAGATCGCGATCAAGCCTTCGGTGTCGGCCACCGTCGTCAAGTCCGACATCGAGGCCGCGCTCAAGCGCCGTGCTGCGGCCGACTCCAAGGCCATTGGGGTGGACGTGAAGGGTGGTGACGTGACCTTGACCGGCAACGTGCACAGCTGGGCCGAGCGCGACCTGGCCACACGGTCGGCCTGGGGCAGCTCAGGCGTGCGCAAGGTCGTCGACAAGATGACCATGGTTTACTGAAGCAGGCGGCCACATGCAGCATCCTGACGCGGCTTTCCTGTCCTACGACAACCACACGGCGGCCGAAGACGCCATCCGCAAACTGAGCCATGCAGGCTTCAACATGAAGCAGCTCTCGCTGGTGGGCAAGGGCTACCACCGCGAAGAAAAACCCATGGGCTTTTACACCGCGGGCGACCGCATCAAGGCCTGGGGCGGCACCGGCGCCTTCTGGGGCGGCATCTGGGGCCTGCTGCTGGCACCGGCGGTGTTCGTGCTGCCGGGGCTGGGCCTGGTGGGCATGGCCGGGCCCATCGTGGCCACCCTGGTGGGTGCGCTGGAAGGCGCGGTGGTGGGCGGTGGCCTGTCGGCGCTGGGCGCGGCCTTGACGCAGTTCGGCATGCCCAAGGACCAGGTCATCAAGTTCGAGTCGGCCATGAACGTGGACCAGTACCTGCTGGTGGTGCACGGCAGCGCTGCCGACCAGGCCCAGGCCCGCAGCGTGTTGGGGCTGGCCCAGCCGGACCCTGCAGGCTGACACGCAGGCCGCCGCGTGCCCGGCCCCACCCACCCGGGTGGGGCTTTCGGCGTGCGCCAACACGCCGTGCTGGCGCCGTGCAGTCAGCGCTCCATCGGCGCTGCGTTGACGCTGAATCGACACTCAGTCGGGTTTGATCTTCGCGCGCGCCACCACCTGCTTCCAGCGCTGCTGTTCGCTGGCGCTGCGCAATTCCGGACGAGGCTGCGCCAATCGCGGGGGCACCAGCGCACGGACCCGGTTAGGGGATGTGCCTCAGTTCGGACACTGGAGTTACGGGAGAGGACCCATCACCTGGCGGTATCGAGGGCTTGACTGTCGGTTCTGCAGCGTTTGGAGTCGTTCGACTCTCGCCCAAGAACCGCCCGCTGACGGCCATCAGCAGTCGGTCGTATCCGACCGCTTAGCCAGTCCCTTATTTTGCGCAACCGCAAGCCACGCTCATCAAGGAGGTGATTGGAGCGCCGCGATGCTGGCAGCGTCGAGCGCACTCGGTGGCAAGCCAACAGTCCCAAGAAGCTTTGGCACAGATTCGCTGCAGAACGGAGTGCTTGGATCCGGTGAATGCGCCGTCGCGTTTGCCTACTTCGCAGGTAGCCGTACTTCTATCCGCCCCGAGGCTGCCTCAGTGGAAGCTGAACGACCGCTCCATCGCGGCTGAGTACCTTGTAACGCAGGCCGTAAACCTCGCACAGCGCCCACAGCGCGCAGTTAGGGCAGCGTTGGAAGCCCCGGCGTTAGAGGTCTTTTGCTCCCTTCAAACAGGCCCTGAAAGCTTCGAACGCCGCCCCACAACGTGTATCGCTCCGATAGACCATCAAGGTTCTGACCTTGGCATTGGCGCCGGGCAGCTTGTGGTAGCTCAATTGTCCCGCCAGCGCCGATTGCTCGATAACCGATTTGGGCAGCACCGTGACGCCCACGCCGGCCGCCACGCAGCCCAGAATGCCGTCCAGCGTGCCCATCTCCAGCCGTGAGTAAGTGCGCTGGCCCATGTCGGCCAGCGCCTGCTCCAGCCGCTGCCGATAAGAGCAGCCCAAGCGGAACATCAGCGCCGTCAAGCCACGACCGGCCCCGTCAAGAAAGTCCTTGGTGGTTCGCACGGCGCGCGGAGTCACCAGCACCAGCTCTTCAACAAAGGCGGCTTGGGTTTGCAGCGCAGGGTGCTCCACCGGACCCGAGACCAGTGCGACGTCGATACTGCGAGCCAGCACGCTGTCGATGAGATCGGCGGTGGGCCCCGTTTCCAACATGATCTTCACTTCTGGACAGGCGCGGTGGTAGCGCGCCAGCAAGGCCGGTAGCCGAACGGCGGCGGTCGTTTCCATCGAACCAATGTTGAACGGCCCTCGGGCGACGCCATCGTCTCGCGCGCTGGCCAAGGCCTCGGCCGACAGCGACAGCAACTGTCGTGCGTAGGGCAGCAGGCGCTGCCCCGCTTCGGTGAGCACCATGCCTCGGCTGTGGCGCGCAAAGAGCGGCACGCCGATGTCTTCTTCAAGCCCCTTGATGCGCGTGGTCACGTTCGAGGCCACCGTATTCAGCTCGCGGCTTGCCCGTGTGATGCCCTGGCTCTGGGCCACGGCCATGAAGGTCTGAAGGTCAAGCAGCTCCATCGTGTGTTCTTCTTTCTAGAATGCTCGTGTCAAAACAAAGTGATTCCCAAGAATGTACCCGCTGCCTACATTACTCACAACAACACGGCAACAGAAGGCAAATCATGGCGATCGAAACAACACTGACGCAGTTCTTGGGCATCGAACACCCAGTGATGCTGGCTGCGATGGATGTGGTGGCCGATGCCAGGTTGACGCTGGCGGTGTCTGAAGCCGGCGGCTTTGGCGTGCTGGGTGGGGGCTATGGTGAAGAAGCCTGGCTGCGCCGGGAACTGGCCGTGCTGGTCGACGCACGGCGTGCGCGTGGCACCCGCTTTGGTGTGGGCTTCATCACTTGGAGCTTGGCGCGCAAGCCGGAGCTGCTGGACCTTGTGCTGGATGCCAAGCCAGACGCGCTGTGGTTGTCCTTTGGCGACCCGGCGCCGTTTGCAGCCCCGGCCAAGGCGGCGGGCATCCCGTTGATCTGTCAAGTGCAGACCTTGGCGATGGCGCATGAGGCCCTTGCTTGTGGTGCAGACATCATCGTTGCCCAGGGCGCTGAGGCCGGTGGCCACGGCGGGGGACGTGGCACCTTTGCGTTGGTACCGGCGGTGGTGGATGCAGTGGGTCAACACGCCATTGTGCTGGCCGCCGGTGGCGTGGCCGACGGGCGCGGCCTGGCCTCTGCGTTGATGTTGGGTGCACAAGGAGTCGTGCTGGGCACACGGTTGTACGCCAGCGACGAGGCAGCGGGGCACGCGGAAGCCAAGCGCCGCATCAGCGCCGCATCAGGCGATGAAACGATCCGTGGTGTCGTATTCGACATCTCCCGCCGCAACGTTTGGCCGGCGCCGTTCACCGGCCGCTGCCTGCTGAACGACCACGCCCGCCGCTGGCGCGGCTTGGAACTGGAACTGCTGCGCAACGCCCAGCCTGAAGGTGATGCCTATCTGGCGGCCCGGCAAGCGGGAAATTTCGACATCGCGGCAGTGATCGCCGGCGAAGCCGTCGACCTGATCAAGGCGGTGCGCCCCGCAGCAGAGATCGTGCGTTCTGTCGTCAGCGAAGCCCATGCCTTGCTGGCGCGGCGGCCTCTTGGACAGGCCACTGCGGCCCAGCCCAAGTCCGCGGCGAAGCTGAAACTATTCTTCAACCAAACGTCGCCCTACGCTCGCAAAGCGCGAGTCGCCGCCCACGAACTGGGCTTGGCACCGCAGATCGAGTGGATCGAAGTCGACCCTTGGCAGGAGCCCGACAACCTGACGGCGGCGAACCCGCTTTCCAAGGTGCCCGCGCTGGGGTTTTCAGACGGTCGCGTGGTCACCGAAAGCGACACCATCATTCAGGCGCTGGCAAACCTGGTGCCTGGGTCAGGCCTGGTTCCTGGTGACGCCGGCAATGCCGCGGACGCTTTGGCGCGCGCAGCGCTGTGTCAGGGTTTGATCGACGCGAGCTTCATCGCCGTTATCGAGGCGCGGCGACCGGCTGCACAGCAGTGGCGTGACTGGGTGGTGCGGCAAGAACGTGCTGTTGGTCGCGCGTTGGCGCACATAGAAAACGCGTTTGACTTGTCCGACACACGTTTTGACATCGGCGACATCGGGTTGGCCTGCGCCTTGGCTTACCTTGACTTCCGCTGGCCGCATCTGGGTTGGCGCGAGCGATCGCCGCGCACGAACAGCTGGTTTGAGCGTGTTCGACTTCGCCCGTCGATGTTGGTAACGGCGCCAAGCTGATGCCCACCGCTCTTTTGTCCCTTTGTGCAGTGCGTCGTCAGTGCCGTCGGCAAGGCGAAGTCGCCTGAATTTTTCACAAACTTACGAGACAGCCGCCAGCGTATGAACACCCCCATCGAATCCGAACAGCAGGACATTGAGAAACCCACGCTGAACGCGCTCGCACACCACATCGGCGGCCAGCCCCATGCGGGCAACAGCTTCCGAGCACAGGATGTGTTCAATCCGGCTACCGGCGCCATCACCAGCCGTGTGGCTATGGCCAATGCTGGTGACATCGACGCCGCTGTGGCTGCCGCCAAGGCTGCATTCCCCGCCTGGGCCGATACGCCGCCGATCAAGCGGGCGCGGCTGATGAATCGCTTCCTGGCGCTGATGAATCAGCACAAGGACGAACTGGCGCGCGCCATCACACTCGAACACGGCAAGGTCTTCAGCGACGCCCAGGGTGAGCTGGACCGCGCAATCGACGTCATCGAGTTTGCATGCGGCATGCCGCAACTGCTCAAGGGCGACTTCACCGATCAGGTCTCCACCGGCATCGACAACTGGACACTGCGCCAGCCGTTGGGCGTGGCGGCGGGCATCACGCCGTTCAACTTTCCGGTGATGGTGCCGGCCTGGATGTACCCGGTGGCCATCTCCGCCGGCAACACCTTCGTGCTCAAGCCCAGCCCGATTGACCCGACGCCAACCTTGATCGTCGCGCGGCTGATGAAGGAAGCGGGCTTCCCCGACGGTGTCTTCAACGTTGTTCAGGGCGACAAGGTAGCGGTGGACGCGCTGCTCACGCACCCCGACGTAGCGGCCGTGTCCTTCGTCGGCAGCACTCCAATCGCCAAATACGTCTACGAGACAGGGGCGCGCCACGGCAAGCGTGTGCAGGCCCTGGGCGGCGCAAAGAACCACATGGTCGTCATGCCTGACGCTGACATGCCCAAGGCCGTCGACGCGTTGATCGGCGCAGCCTACGGTTCCGCTGGTGAGCGCTGCATGGCGATCTCCGTGGCGGTGCTGGTGGGCAGCGCTGCCGACTCGGTAATGCCCGCGTTGACCGAGGCCACCCGAGCGCTTCGCGTGGGCCATGGGCTGGAGTCCAAGAGCGACATGGGTCCGGTCGTTACCGACGCCGCGCGCCAACGCATCCGCAGTTGCATCGACAGGGGCGTGGAAGAAGGCGCCGCACTTGTTGTGGATGGACGCTGCATGTCGGTGCCCGGCCACCAGAACGGCTTCTTCCTTGGCGGAACGCTGTTTGACCACGTAACGGCCAGTATGTCGATTTATCGCGAAGAGATATTTGGTCCGGTGTTGGCGGTTGTGCGCGTGAAGACGCTTGACGATGCTTTGCAGTTGGTGAATTCACACGAATTCGGCAATGGAGCCGTTTGCTTCACTGGCGACGGCAACGTTGCGCGCGAGTTCACCCGGCGCGCTCAGGTCGGAATGATCGGCGTCAACGTGCCCATCCCAGTACCGATGGCATGGCATGGCTTTGGCGGCTGGAAAAGAAGCCTGTTCGGCGACATGCACACCTACGGCGAAGAGGGCGTGCGCTTTTACACCAAACAGAAGAGCGTGATGCAACGCTGGCCCTCGTCAATTGGCAAGGGCGCTGAGTTTGCAATGCCCGTGTCAAGGTGATAACCAAGACAGCGGCGTTGCTGGAGCGAGCCTACCGGATCGCGCTGGTCTTGCAGGGTCGCATCTGCGCAGGTGAGGTTGAACCCGACCATGGTCAAACAGGTGCCTTCGAACAGTTCGCGATTGCGAACGAACTGGTCTCAATCCTTGACGAAGCACGGGTCTCGCTGTTCGTTCAAGCACGCGCAACGACTGGTTCCGAGAAGTGAGACCTGCGCCGATTCCCAGCCCGTCTGCCGGTTCAGCCCACTGCACCGTCTCGGCTGAAGGTCAGTGGTAGTCGTCTTCACGCTGATGGCGCGCTCCGATGACGAGGACCACTTCAGGGGTGCGTATCTCGAAACGAAGGACACACCCGCTTGAGCCGAATGGGACGATGAGTTCGCGCAATGTCGGGCGTTGGCCGACCTTGCGGTAGCTGTAGGGTTCTCTCGAGAGATGACTGTTGGCCACCTCGCCAATGACAGCAACCGCCTCGTAGGCGAGCATGTTACCTTCCACGGTCTCGGCTCGGTCCGGCAGGAAGGCCTTCATCTCAAGCCCCGACCTGCCCGCGCGCCTGAAGGTCGGTGCGCCGCTCGCGCGGTGGGACGAGAGCACGTTCTATGCGGGTAGCGCTAAGGGCTACGTGGACTATCCCGCAATCGGTTCGGCCGGAAGCGCCTGAACCAGGGCATGCTGGGCACGAGCTTGGCTCGTGGATCCCTGGCCCGCCGTGGCTCTTCAGGCGGACCCTGCTTGAACATCGACCAAGGACGCGCTGCACATTGGGATGTCAGCCGATGGATTGCATGCGAGCCTTCCGAAGGTGTGTTCCTGCATAGGTCTCAGGCAACGGCTCTGCATGAGTTCGCTGCACGCCGGCTGCCGGTAGGCTTCTTCGGCGGAAGGGTTACCTTGGTGCTAGGGAAGGTCTGCAAAACCCCAGGTCAGTCCGACTGGCATGAAGTTGGATCGGCGGCGAAGATGTGCTCCATGGAACAGTTCAAGTTGAGCCTCGACCCGCTGCCCAAGAAGACCCGCAAGGAGGTCTTCCTCGACGAGA
>JBKCUM010000234.1:0-16922 GCA_046318395.1 Rubrivivax sp. | reverse complement strand
TGCTGCAGCAACTGGCACTGCCATGACAGGGTTACTGCCCAAGTAAGGATGCCACCTAAGCGTTTGCCAAAACACGCTAACGCATCACGTCCCGCGCCGCCTATCGGTTTGACGTCCACAAACAAAAACGCCCCGATGGTTCAGGGCGTTTTGCTGACGGTGGCCGTTGCAGCCGTTTTGACACGGACTGCATGGGGCGGCTTTTTGCTTTGTGGCGTTAGTGCTGCCATTGCGCACCTTCTGCGCTGCCTAGGGCGCGGACGCGCCCTTCGCCGCTGGGGCCAGCCAGCGCAGACGAATCTCCACTGCCCCTGCCCCTGCCCGCGCCTGGGTACCGCCGCATCGGCGCTGCAGGGCGCGGGTCCTCAGGCCGCTCGCCGCCTCTGCCCGGCACCTGCCCCGCGCACTGCGCCCCGCCAGCAACCCCGCTTGCCCCCCATGGCCGCTGCGGTGCGAAGATCGCTGTTTTGACCAGCGTGCACGATGGCCACAGGCCGCGGGCGGGTGAACCTGGGTGGGGGTGTCTCCAACGCCTTCGGCGTGGATGCCGGACGTCCTCTGCCCCGTCACCGCGAACCCGCGACGTCGCGGCCCCGCTGCATCGACCAGGCGAAGTGGGCCGACCGCGCCCAGCCTTGCGCCGAAGACCGCCACGGAGACACCATGACCGACCCCTTCCCCCACGCCTCGCCCAACGCAGCGGGCGCGGACGACCACGACCCGCAAGAAAGCGCCGAATGGCGCGAGGCGCTGCAGGCCGTGCTGCAAACCGGCGGGCCCGAACGCGTGCGGGCGCTGATGGACCTGTTGTCGGCCCTGGCGCGCGACCCCGCGGTGGCCTGGCAGCCGGTGCGCGGCACGCCGTACGTCAACACGATCCCGGCGGCCCAGCAGCCGCTGTTCCCGGGCGATCTGGCCATCGAAGAACGCTTGGCCAGTTGGATGCGCTGGAACGCGCTGGCCATGGTGGTGCGCGCCAACCAGGCTTACGGCGAACTGGGTGGGCACATCGCCAGCTATGCCAGCGCGGCCGACCTGTTCGAGGTGGGCTTCAACCACTTCTTCAGGGCCGGTGAAGCCGGCGACCTGGTGTTCTTCCAGCCGCATTCCGCGCCAGGCGTGTACGCCCGGGCCTTTCTGGAAGGGCGCCTGTCGGCCGAGGACATCGCCCACTACCGCCAGGAGATCGGCGCTGTGGCCGCCGGGGCGCGGGGCCTGTCCAGCTACCCACACCCGTGGCTCATGCCCACGTTCTGGCAGTTCCCTACCGGGTCGATGGGCTTGGGGCCCATCAGCTCCATCTACCACGCACGTTTCATGCGATATCTGCAGCACCGCGGTCTGCAGCACACTGCGGCCCGCCGGGTGTGGGGGGTCTTCGGTGACGGCGAGATGGACGAACCCGAGAGCATGAGCGCGCTGACCCTGGCCGCGCGCGAAAAGTTGGACAACCTCACCTGGGTGGTGAACTGCAACCTCCAGCGCCTGGACGGACCGGTGCGTGGCAACGGCCGCATCATCGACGAGCTGGAGGCGCTGTTCGCCGGTGCCGGCTGGCGCGTCATCAAGCTGGTGTGGGGCTCGGACTGGGACGGCCTGTTTGCGCGCGACCTCACCGGCGCGCTGGCCCGGGTGTTCTCGACCACGGTGGACGGCCAGTTCCAGACCTTTGCCGCGAAAGACGGCCGCTACAACCGCGAGCACTTCTTCGGGCAGGCCCCGGCGCTGGCCGCCTTGGCCCAGGGCCTCAGCGATGAACAGATCGACCGTCTCAAGCGTGGTGGCCACGACCTGGTGAAGATCTACGCGGCCTACCACGCGGCCACGCAGACCACCGACCAGCCCACCGTCATCCTGGCCCAAACCAAAAAGGGCTATGGCATGGGCGATGCCGGCCAGGGCCGCATGACCACCCACCAGCAGAAGAAGCTGGAGCGCGAAGACCTGCTGGCCTTCCGCAACCGCTTCAACCTGCCGCTCAGCGATGAACAGGCCGCCGCGCTGGCGTTCTTCAAGCCCGCCGAGGACAGCCCCGAGATGCGCTACCTGCACGCACGCCGCGCCGCCTTGGGCGGCCCGCTGCCCAGCCGGCGTGGCCATGGCCCGGCCCTGGCCGTGCCCCCGCTGCAGGCCTACGCGGACTTCGCGCTGAACGCCGACGGCAAGGAGATGAGCACCACCATGGCCTTCGTGCGCATGCTGGGCGGTTTGCTGAAAGACGCAGCGCTGGGCCCGCGCGTGGTGCCCATCGTGGCCGACGAGGCCCGCACCTTTGGCATGGCCAACCTGTTCAAGCAGATCGGCATCTACAGCAGCGCCGGCCAGAACTACGAGCCCGAGGACATCGGCTCCTTGATGAGCTACCGCGAGGCCACCAACGGCCAAATCTTGGAAGAAGGCATCAGCGAAGCCGGCGCCTTGGCCAGCTGGACGGCCGCGGCCACCAGCTACAGCGTGCACGGCCTGCCGATGCTGCCGTTCTACATCTACTACTCGATGTTCGGCTTCCAGCGTGTGGGCGACGCCATCTGGGCCGCGGCCGACCAACGCGCACGGGGCTTTTTGCTGGGCGCCACCGCCGGCCGCACCACGCTGGGCGGCGAAGGCCTGCAGCACCAAGACGGGTCCAGCCTGGTGCAGGCCGCGCAGGTGCCCAACTGCCGGGCCTACGACCCCTGCTTCGCCAGCGAGTTCGCCGTCATCCTGGACCACGGCATGCGGCAGATGCTGGCCGAACAGGAGGACGTGTTCTATTACGTCACGCTGATGAACGAGAACTACGCGCAGCCGTCGTTGCCCGCTGCGGCGCAGGCCGACGTCATCCGTGGCCTCTACCGGTACGGCGCCTGGCCGCGGGCCCAGACGGCGGCCCCGGCCTCGGGGGCGGCGGTGCGCCTGTTGGGTTCGGGCGCCATCCTGCGCGAGGTGATCGCCGCGGCTGAACTGCTGTGGGCCGACTGGCAACTGCCCAGCGAGGTGTGGAGCGCCACCAGCTTCAGCGAACTCGCGCGCGAAGCCCGCGAGGTGGAGCGTTTCAACCGCCTGCACCCCGAAGCCCCGCCGCGCCAAAGCCATGTGGGCCGCTGCCTGGCTGGGGCCGCCCCCGTCGTGGCCGCCACCGACTACGTGCGCGCCTGGCCTAAGGCCATCGCCGGCAGCTTCGACGCCCCGTACACCGTGCTGGGCACGGACGGCTTCGGCCGCAGCGACACCCGCGCGGCGCTGCGCAGCTACTTCGAAGTGAGCCGGCAGCACATCGTGCTGGCCGCGCTGGACGCCCTGGCCCGTGCCGGCCACATCGACCGTGGCCTGTGCGCGCAGGCCCTGCAGCGGTACGGCATCCGCGCCGACACGCCCGCGCCCTGGAACGGCTGACACGCCGACGGAGCCACGGGGAGGGACGCGGCCGCCGCTGAACGTGCGGCAGCGTCCAGGGGGAGCCGGCGTGCACCGATGCCGGTCGGCGCGCCAAGGTGGCGCTGCGAACAGACGTTCGCCGGTGGGCGGCGCAGGCTGTGCACTGTTTGCAGCCACCACCGAGGTCCCCGATGACAACCGACAAACGCGTCTGCATGGTCTGTCTGCCTTGGCAGGCCATGCCACAGCCCCCGGCACCGCCTCCCGCGGCCACGGCCCCCACGCCCAACCCCACCCCGTCGCCGCAAGACCCCGCGCACCCGCCGCTGCGGCCGCCGCCCGCGGCGCCAGCGCCGGTGCCGCCTTGGCAGGGCCCGCCAGGACAACGCCGCGCCAAACGGCCGGTCGGGCCGATCGGCCCGCTCAGGCCGGGTTGGCCAGGCGGGGTCCCTGCGCGGGGCTTTGCCGCGGGTCGGACGCTGAAGGCCTGGGTGACGGCAGCGCCGCTGTGCCTGCTGGTGGCCTGTGCGGGTACGCCGCTGCCCACGGCCGAGTTGGCCGTGGCGGCCGCCGCCCTGGCCCACGCTGAAGCCGCGGGCAGCGCACAAGCTGCTCCGGCACAAACCGCCCAAGCCCGCGAGAAGCTGCGCCTGGCCCGTGTGGCCGCCGCCGACGGCGACGCCCTGCGCGCGCAGCGCCTGGCCCAGCAAGGTGAGCTGGACGCGCTGTTGGCGGAGTCGCTGACCGACACCGCCAAGGCCCGCCAGGCCGTGCTGGACACGCAGGCCGCCAATGCCGCCTTGCGCGAGGAAATGGCGCGTCAGCGCCCCTGAAACCGGCCACCTGGCCATGGCGACACGCCAGGGCCCCGGCCCGGCAACCGCCCCACCTTGCGGCGCGGCGCAGGCATCAACCGGGCTGCAGCGCCGCCCCGTCACCCCACCACCTTCTCCAGGAGTTCCCTCATGCAAACCCCTCGTTCCACACCCCATGCCCGGGGGCTGCCCGCGGCCCGGGCCCAGGCGGTCGCCGTGCCGCGGGCCGCCCACTTGGGTCGGACAGGCCTCGTCTGGGGCGCGTTGGCGCTGGCAGCGCTGGTGGCCTGCAGCACCCCGCCCACCCCCCATCCGCGCCTGGCCGCGGCGCAGGACGACTGGCGCCAATTGCAGGCCGCTGTCCCCCCGGCGGCCACCGTGGCCCCGGCCGGGCCGGAATGGCGCGAGGCCGAGGTGGCCCTGGCCCGGGCCACCGCAGCCGAAGCCGCCGCGGCCGACCCCGACGAGTTGGAGCACCTGGCCACACTGGCCCAGCAGCGGGTGGCCTTGGCGCGCAGCGCACTGACGCGCCGCGTGGCCGAAGCCGACGTGGCCCAAGCCCAGCAGACGCGCGACCAGCTGCGCCTGGCCGCGCGCACCGCCGAGGCCGACCGCGCCCAGCGGCAGGCGCAAACCGCGCAGCGCGAAACCTCGCAGGCCCAGCGCGAAGCGCAGGCCGCGCAACGCGACACCCAGGCCGCGCTGCGCAGCGCCGACCGCGCCCAGCGCCAGGCCAGCCAGGCCGAAGGCCGTGCGGAGCGCTTGGCCGAAGACTGGAAAGCCCTGAACGCCCGCCAGACCGAGCGGGGCATGGTGCTGACCATCGGCGATGTGCTGTTCGACAGCAACCACGCCGAACTCAAGCCCGGCCCGGCGCGCAGCATCGACAAGCTGGCCGTCTACCTGAAGGCGCACCCGCAACACCATGCGCTGATCGAAGGCTTCACCGACAGCCAGGGCAGCGAAGCCGCCAACCAGGCCCTGTCGGCGCGGCGCGCCAGCGCCGTGATGGACTGGTTGGTCGGCCAGGGTGTGGCCGCCGACCGGCTGGGTGCACGCGGCTACGGCGAAGCCTTTCCGCTGGCCGGCAACGACAGCGCGGGTGGCCGGCAGATGAACCGCCGTGTGGAGATCGTGCTGTCAGAAGACAGCCGGCCCGTGGCACCGCGCTGAAGCACCCACGGCGCGGGCGACCCGCCGTCCTGCGTTGCCCGCCCCGGGTCTGCTCGTCGGACCCGGGGCGTTTTCATGGGGCCTTCATGGGCCTCATGCGAATTCAGGGCGCCTTGATCGGCCCTCAGACCGCCGCCGTGTGGTCGCTGCGCGCGGGCAGGCGCAGCACAAAGCGGCTGCAGGCCGGCAGCGCCGTCCAGCGCACACGCTCGCCGGGCTGCAGGCGCTGGCTGTCGCCTTGCACCTGGTCCTCGCTGTCGCCTTGCAGCACCAAAAAGTGCATCACACGCGTGCCGCGCCGCAGCGAGACTTCAGCGCTGGGCCAGTGTGCGGGCAATGCCGGGCACAACCACAGGTGTTCGGCGTTTTGGTGCAGGCCGAACAGCGAGCCCACGGCCGCCCGGTGCAGCCAGGCGGCCGCGCCGGTGGTCCAACTCCAACCGCCCCGGCCGGTGTGGGGTTCGGCGCTGCACACGTCGCCCGCCACGGCGTAGGGCTCTAACCCATAAAGTGGGCCCACCGTGGGGTCGGCGTTGCGGTGGGCCGGGCTCAGCCACGTGAACCAGGCGTAGGGCAGGTCGCTCGCTTCGGCCAGGCCTTCACGCTCCAACTGGGCCTGGGCCATCAGCGCCCACACGCCGGCATGCGTGTACTGGCCACCGTTTTCGCGCACGCCCGGGGGGTAGGCCTGGATGTAGCCCGCCACGGGCCGTGCATGGGCCAGGGGCGGGTGCAGCAGGCGCAGCAGCTGCGCCGGGCCGTCCACCAGGTGGCTGCGCAGGGCCTGCATGGCCTGTTGTTGGCGCGGCACCGGCGCGGCGGTCGACAGCACCGCCCAGGCCTGGGCGATGAGGTCGATGCGGGCCTCCGGGTTGGCCTGGCCACCGAGCACGCTGCCGTCGTCGAAGAAGGCGCGGCGGTACCAACGGCCGTCCCAGGCGGCGCTTTCCAGCGCGGCCTGCCAACCGCGGGCGGCGGCCTCCCAGCGTTCGGCGCGGGCCGGTTCCCGGCGCTGGCGGGCCAGGGGTGCCATGCCGGCCACCAGGGGGAACAACAGCCACGCCAGCCACACGCTCTCGCCACGGCCGGCCGCGCCCACGGTGTTCATGCCGTCGTTCCAGTCGCCTCCACCCATCAGCGGCAGGCCATGTTCGCCGTGGCGCAGGCTGCGGTCCAGCGCCCGCGCCGCGTGTTCGTAGACGCTGGCCTGTTCGT
The DNA here is from genome assembly GCA_046318395.1 of Rubrivivax sp. Taxonomy (GTDB): domain Bacteria; phylum Pseudomonadota; class Gammaproteobacteria; order Burkholderiales; family Burkholderiaceae_C; genus Rubrivivax. The sequence continues at coordinate 10,362 of JBKCUM010000234.1, read as the reverse complement.
CGCTGCAGCCGGGCGTGAAGTACAGGTCTTCGGCATCGTTCGGCACCGTCGGCCCGGTCAGGAAGGCGCAGTGTTCGTCCAGCAGGCCGTGGTCGCCCGTGGCGGCCAGGTAGTGCAGCAGCGCGTGCGGCAGCCACAGCAGGTCGTCGGAAGAGCGCGTGCGCACGCCGGCGCCGCTGGGCGCGTGCCACCAGTGCTGCACATCACCTTCCGCAAACTGCCGGCCGGCGCAGCGCAGCACCTGCTGGCGCAGCAGGGCCGGAGCGGCCCAGGCCAGGGCCAGGCAGTCTTGCAGTTGGTCGCGGAAGCCGGTGGCGCCGCCGGCCTGGTACAGCCCGGCCTTGGCCCACAACCGGCTGCTGATGGCTTGGTACAGCAGCCAGCGGTTCACCAGCGCGTCGAACAGCGCGTCTGGCGTGTTGACGGTGGTGGCCGCCAGCAGCGGGTCCCAGAAGTCGGCCAGGGCTTGCAGCCGCTGGGCCGCTGGCACGGCGCTGGCGCGCGCGGCCTGCGCCATGGCGGCCTCGGGGCTGGGCGCGTGGCCCAGCAGGAACAGGCACTCCACCTGCGCCCCTGGCGCGAGCACCCAGCGTTGGCCCAGTGCGGCGCACGGGTCCAGGCCGGCGCCCTGGCCACGGCCCAGGGTGGCCGGCAACACGCGGTCGCCCTCGGTGTTGAAGAACTCGCGGCGATCGCAGGTCCAGTCCTCGGACTCGGCGGGGTCCACGGCGGCCAACCACGCCGTCGGCCCGGCACCGGCATGGGCGGCGCCCGGCAAGCCCGCCGTGGCGTGGGTCTGCGTGGCCAGCAGTGCCGTCAGCTGGCCCTGACCCACGCGCTGCCGGTGGGCCCGGGTGTGCACGGTGAAGCGGTCGCTGCGGCGTTCGCCCAGCTGCCATTCGGCACCGGCCACCACACGCAGCCGCCGCGTGGCCTGGCCCCGGTTGTGCAGGTGCAGCCGCCACTGTTGCAAGGGCTGGGCCGCGTCCACGCAGCATTCCAACACCACGTCCAACGTGCCGCGTTGGTGGCTGATGCGGGTGTGGCCGGCCCCGTGCACCACGGTGTAGACCACGCCAGGCTGGCCCCAGGCGTTGGCGGTGGCGCTCCAGACCTGCTGGTCCGCCAAGTCCTGCAGCAGCAGCCAGGCCGGTGGCGGGTCGGCCACCGGGTCGTTGCTCCACGGCGTCAGCTGGTGCAGACGGCTGTTGCCGGCCCAGGTGAAGCCGGGGCCGCTGTCGCTGACCATGCAGCCGAAATCGGGGTTGGCCAGCACGTTCAGCCAGGGCCTGGGTGGCCGCCAAGCGGGGCCCACCGTGAAGCTGAAGGTCTCGCCACCCGGGCTGAAGTGGCCGCGCGGGTGGGGGCCACCGCCGGCGCCATCCGGGTCGGCGGGCACAGCGGCTGCACGGGCCGCCACCGGCAGCGCTTGTGGTGGCGCCAGCTGGCGGCGCAGCAGGGCGGTCTCGTGCGGTCGCGCCCAAGCCGCCACGGCCTGGGCCAGGCTGCTGCCGTCGGCCTGCAGCTGTACCCGGGCCAGGGCCTGCAGGCTGCCGAGTTCGGCCGCCGACAACTCGCCGGCCTGCAGCAGCACCCAGGCGCCACCGGCCCCGCCGGCTTCGGCGTGGTAGCGGTCGCGCAGCGCACCCAGGCCGCCGTGCAGCGGCATCAGGTAGGCCACGGGCTCGGTGTTCACCACCACCAGGTCGCAGGCCTGGCCACCCCAGTTCCACCAGCGCAGGGCCTGGGCCAGGTGGCGCAGCAGCCCCAGGCTGGCAGGCCGGTCGGCGTGCACCACCAGCAACGGGCGCTCGCCCGACAAACCCAGGCGCCACAGCAGCCGCCGGTCACAGGGCTGGGCGGCGGGGTGCGCACCTGGGTGGCCGGCGGGTGTGCCAGGGCCACCGGGTGCAGGGGGCCCTGGCGGCACGGTGGCGCCGCGGCTCAGGCCCAGCGCCAGCGCGGTGGTCAGGGTCTGCACGGCGGCCCAGGTGCCGGCGTCCAGGCCCAGGTTGCGCATCTGCATCACCGCCAGCGTGGCCGACATCAGCGAGGCGCGCTGCGTGTGGCTGGGCTGCCTGTACTTGTCCACCAGCGCGTGCAGCGTCAGCGCGTCGCGGCTGGCCGCGGTGGCGAAGACCAGCCGCGCCTGGCCCAGCGCCGGCAGCTGCACGGGCACCCCCAGGGCGCACACCGGGTCGAGTTGGGTGTCCAGCATCAGGGCGGGGCCCTGTGCGGGCAGCGCCTGCAGCTGGGCCAGCGGTGCGCTGGCGGGGCGCCCGCGGCCGCACCAGGCCATGCGGGCGGTTTGGCCTTGCAGTGCCAGCGGTGGGGCCTCGCCGCGTTCGGCCAAGAAGTGCGCCAGGTGCAGCGGCGTTTCTGTGGCCAGCCGGGGCTGGCGCTCGAACCACAAGGCCTGCTGCGGCGGCAGCCAGCGTGCGCCGACGAACAGGTTGTTGAAGGCCGGGTGGCTTTCGTCGGCGGCCTGCGACGACAGGGCCAGTTCGAAGGCCGACAGCAGCTCCAGTGTCAGCGGTTCGGTGCCGTGGTTGTTGAGCTCGACCTGCCGAAACTCCACGTCGTCTTCCGGGCTCACCCACACCGTCAGGCGGCAGCTCAGGCCTGGCCAGTGGGCTTCCAGCACCTGGCGGTCGGCGTGGAAGACGCTGCTGTAGCGTGCACGAGGGTCGGGCGCCGGGTGCTGCGTGATGGACACCGGCGCGGCACCGATGTCGCCGCGCAGGTAGAAGAAGCTGCCGCAGGCGTCCTGCAGGGCGTCGTCGCGCACCCGGGTCAGCGCCTGGTCCAGCAGGCGGCTGCTGCCCGCGCCATTGGCGCGCAGGGCCACGTGGTAGCGCCCGTTGGACAGCAGCTGTGTCGGCTCCACCGCCTGTTGGCCGGGCAGCACCTGGTGCAGCAGCGGCGGCGCTGCCGCGCCGCCAGGCAAGGGCGGCGCCACGGCCAGGTGCCGCGGGGTGGCCGGCACCTCCTGCGGCGCGCTCTCGTGCAGCAGCGAGGCCACGGCCTGCAGCGGTGCGCTGGCCATGCCCCAGGTTTGCACCTGGCCGTCGAGCAGGGTGTTGGTCAGGGCCAGCAGGCTCATGCCCTGGTGGTGGGCCATGCAGGTGTGCACACCCACGTGGCGCTGGCCCACCGGCAGCAGCGACGGCGAATAGTCCAGCGCTTCCATGAACCCGGTGGCGCCGCGCGCGCCTTCGGCCTGCAGCCGCCGCAGGTTTTGTGTGGCGGCGTGCGGGTCCACCATCAGCGCCAGCGCACTGGCGTAGGGCGCCACCACCAGGTCCGCCACCGGTGTGCGGCGCAGCGCCAGCCCGGGCACGCCGTGCGGGGCGTACTGGTAGGCCAGCGTGTGGTCGCAGGCCGCGTAGGCCGATTCCGACAGCCCCCAGGGCATGTGCAAGGGCGCGGCGAAGCGCCGCTGCGCCTGCAGCGCGGCCACGCCAGCGGCCTGCAGCACGCTGCCCAGCGGTTCTTTCATCAGCAGGCTGGGCATCAGGTACTCGAACATCGAGCCCGACCAGCTGCGCAGCCCGCTGTGGCTGCCCACGGCCAAGAATGGCCGGCCCAGTGCGGCCCAGTGCCGCACTGGCACGTCGCCCTTGGCGATGGCCAGCAGGCTGGTCAGCCGCGATTCCGAGGCCAGCAGGTCGTAGAAGCCGGCGTCCAGCTGCTGCTCGGCCACGCGGTAGCCGATGTGCAGCAGCTGCCTTTGCGGGTGGTACAGGAAGCCGAAGTCGGCCTGCCAGGCCAGGGCTTCGGCGCGCTGGGCCAGGTCGCGCAGGCTGGTGGCTTGCTGGCGGCGCCGCGCGGTGTCGGCGTCCAGGCCCAGGTCGCTGGCGCTGGTGTGCGCCAGTGCCCGCGCCAGGGCGGGCTCGGGCTGGGCGTCCAGGCCCTCGGCCAAGGCGCTACAGGCTTCGGCCAGGGCCAGCACATGGCCGCTGAAGTTGCCGCTGTCGACGGTGCTGACATAACGCGGCAAAAGAGGCGCGCCGGTTTGGGTGTCGTACCAGTTCAGCAGGTGGCCGCGGTGGCGTTCGAGCTCGTCCACGCTGGCCAGCGTGGCCTGCAGCCGGGCCAGCATCTCGTCGGTGCCGATGAAGCCCAGGCGCTGTGCGCAGGCCACACTCAGCAGGTACAGGCCGATGTTGGTGGGTGAGGTGCGGTGGGCCAGCATCTCGTGCGGCGTGGTCTGCAGGTTGTCGGGCGGCAGGTGGTGGTCGGCCGCGCCCACGGTGCGTTCGAAGTAGCGCCAGGTGTCGTGGGCCAGGGTGTTCAGGTAGCTGCGGTCGGCGGCGCTCAGGGGCGGCGTGTCGCGCGCCGGCCAAGGCCGGCTGGCCAGCCAGGTCCACAGCGGCGACAGCGCCCACAGCGCGCACAGCGCGGTGCTCCACAGCGGCCAGGGCGTGCGCCAGACCAGCAGCCCTGCCCACAGCGCCAGTGCCCACGCGGTGCGGGCGCGGTGCTGCCGCCACAGCGCGGCCAGGCCCGTGTGGCAGGCGCGTTGGCTGTGGGCCATGGTGGTCCACTGCAGCAGGCCGCGGTGGCTGAACAACCGCCGGTACAGCGCCTGCGTGGTGGCGTGCAGCGCGGCCCAAGCCAGCGCCGGCAGCTGGGCCAGTGGCCACGCCATGGCCCAGACGGCACGCAGCAGGGGCCGCGCCGCGCCGCGGAAGAAATGGCGCAGTGCCACGTCGTCGCGGCTGGGCGCCAAGCCGGCGAGCCCGCCCATCCACGGGCCGGCGCTGAAAGCGGCCAGCACCAAGGCCAAGGCCACGCCGGGCGTCAGCGCCAGGCCGGCCAGGGCCAGCAGCAGGCAGGCCAAGGCGGCTGGCGCGACCAGGCTGCGCCGCAGGTTGTCCACCATCTTCCAACGGTGCAGTGCGCCCAGTGGCCAACGCCGCGGCTGCAGCAGCATCGGCAGCAGCTGCCAGTCGCCGCGGGTCCAGCGGTGTTCCCGGGCGGCGGCGGCGTCGGGGTGGCTGGGGGCGGCTTCCAGCAAGGCCAGGTCGCTGACCACGGCACAGCGGCCGAGTGCACCTTCCAGCAGGTCGTGGCTGAGCACCTGGTCTTCGGGCAGGCGGTCGGCCAGCACCTGGTGCAGCGCGGCCACCTGCAGCAAGCCTTTGCCGGTGAAGCTGCCTTCGCCGAACAGGTCCTGGTAGACCTCGGAACTGGCCGCCGCGTACGGGTCCAGCCCACCAGGGCCGGCCATGCCACGGCTGAAGGCGCTGGCCTGCCCGGCCAGTGGCAGCGGTGCGGCCAGGCGCGGCTGCAGGATGGCGTGGCCGGCGGTCACGCGCCGCAGCACCGGGTCCACCCACGGCGCGTGCAAAGGGTGTGCGGCCACGCCCACCAGCGCGCGCAGGCAACCTGGTGGCAACTGGGTGTCGGCGTCCAGGGTCAGCACATAGGGTGTGCCGGCCGCCCAGTGGCTGGCCGGGCCCAGGTCCATGAAGTCACCGCGGTCGCCGGTGACCAGGGCCTGCAGCAAGGCTTGCAGCTTGCCGCGTTTGCGCTCCCAGCCCATCCAGGCTTGTTCGCTGGTGCAAAAGCGCCGTGGCCGGTGCAGCAGCAAGAAGCGGCACGGCGCGCTGCCGCCGCCAGGCGGGGCGGTGGTGGGTGGGGGCTGGCGGGCGTTCAGCGCCTGCACCTGCTGCAGCGCGGCCTGCAGCCACAGCGCGTCGGTGGCGGTGTGGGCGGTGGCGCTGTCGGCAAAGTCGGTCAGCAGTGCGAACTGGGCGTGGGGTTCCGGGTTGGCCAGTTGGTGCAGGTGCAACTGGTGCAGCAGCGCGGCCGAAGCGCCGGGGCTGTCCAACAGCGCGGGCACCACCACCAGCACCGCCTGGTCGGCCGGCAGGCCTTGGGCGAACGCCAGGCGGGCCATGCGCCTGGGCGGCAGCGATTCGCTGATCAGGCGGTTCACCAAGGCGACAACGGCCTCCGAGGCCGGACCCAGCAGCAACGCGGCCAAGGCGGCGCCAGCCAGGGTACCCAGGCCCGCGCCTGCGCTGGCCCACACCCAGGCGGTCAGGCCCAGCGTGGGTAGGCCCAGCGCGGCCAGGTACAGCGGCAGGCGCAGGTGCTGGCGGGCCTGTTGCCAAGCCGCGCGCCAGGGCTCGCGCCAGCCCAGCGCCTGGGCCAGCGTGCGGCGGCCCTCGCCTTGCAGCCAATGTTGGGCGCAGCCCGCCAGGCGGTGGCCAGGCTGTGGCGGGTGGTGCAGCAGGGCGAGCAGGTGTTGTGCGACCTCCAACTCGCTGCGGCGGGCGCGCCGCGCCAGGTGTTCGATGGCGTGCAGCGTCTGGTCGCGCGTGGCCGCGTCTTCGGCGGCGAACAGCGGCCAGGCCAGCAGGTGCAGCATCACCGGGCTGGTGGTGGCCACCAGCGCCGGCCAGTCGGCGTGGTCGATGGCGCGCAGCGAGGTCACGGCATCGCTGACGCTCAGGTTGTCGGCCGTCTGGTCGGCGGCCCACTGCGCGGCCGAGGCCGGCGCTGGCGCTTGCGCCGCACACTGCAGCAGCCAGTGCCGCACGTCCAGTGGCACGGTGCTGCTGTCCCCGCCCTGGCCCGGGTCCCGCTGCGGCAGGCGCCGCATCAGCTGGGCCATGAAGACCGTCTGCACGCCACGCTGTTCCATGGCTGCGCTCAGCCGGGCCAGGCTGTGGGCGCTGTGTTGGTCCACCTGCTGGGCGCACAGGTCGGCCAGGTCGCAGGCGGCGCGGTGGGTGGCCAGCCTTTCGGCCAGTCGCCTCAGGTTTTCCACCAGCACCGCACGCAGCGTGGTGGGCAGGGCCCACAGCTCGGCCAGGTTCAAGGCGCGGCGCTGTTGGTAGGCGGCCAGGAAGCGCTGCAGCAGCGCGGGGTCGAAGGCGCTGTCGGTGTGGGCCACAAAGGCCCAGGCCACGCCGTAGATGCGCGGCAGGCCGGCCAAGGGGGCTTGCACCAGCACCGGCAGGCGGCGGTAGAAGCTGCGCGGCAGGTCACGGTGCACCAACTGCAACTGGGCTTCGATGGTGTGGAAGTTGTCGAGCAGCCATTCGGCCGCCGGGCTGTTGTCGCTGGCTTGCGCGGTGGGCTGGGCCAGGTAGGCGTGGGCCTGGCGCAGCATGGCCAGGTTGTCGTGCAGGCGCGGGAAGAATCCCGGCCCGCCGCCGGCCTGCGGTGTGGCCTCGTGGGCCAGGCCCAGGCTGTCGCCGTGCTGTGCGAACCGGTCCGGGCCGAAGAGTTCGGCCCGCAGTGGCGCCAGCAAGGGCCCGTGCTGCGCCGCCAGCAATGCGCACAGGGCCGGTGGGGCCCCCGGCACCAGCTGGGCCCAAGGCAGGCTGGTCCGGACGCTCATGCCGGGCTCACCAAGGCCACAACCACAGGCTGGCGCCGAGCAGCAGGCCCAGCGACACCGTGCTCATGAAGCGCGGCGCGGCCAGCCGGTGCACGGCCTGTGCCGCGCGTTGCACCGCCAGCCAAGGGCGCCAGCGCAGGCGGCAGCTGTGCAGGTGTTCGCCCAGGGTCAGCAGGTCCTGCGCTGAACTGTCGGCACCGTGCCCGAAACAGGCCGTGCTCCACAGCGGCGCGGGCGGGCAGGGGTGGGTGGGTGCGCCCATCTCAGCGCGTCCCCGCCACTTCGATTTCCACCCGGCGGTCGGCTTGCAGGCAGGCGATCAGCGCCGCGCTCTGCGTGTCGCCCTTGCAGTCGCCGGCCTTGGTGACGGGGGTGCCTTCGCCCAGCCCCACGGTGCTGATCTTCAACGGGTCCACGCGCCCGCTGTCGACCAGGTAGCGCTTCACGGCCTCGGCGCGCCGAACCGACAGCGCCTGGTTGTAGTCGGCCGTGCCAATGCGGTCGCTGAAGCCTTCCACGCGGATGGTCACATAGGTGCTGCCATCCAGTTCCGCAGCCAGGCCGTCCAGCGCGGCCCGGCCGGTGGCGCCCACCGTGGACGAATCAAAGCCGAACAGCGATTCGGTCGAGTGGCTGAATCGCCGCACCGCCACCGGTTGTACCAGGGCCGGGGCCATCGGCACCGGCGTGGCCACAGCCACCACGGCGGGGGCGGGCGCAGGCACCGGCGTCGGCGCAGGGGTCCAGGCCATGGTGGGCTGCTGGCGGGGCATGGCCACGGGGCTGGCCAGGGGTGCGCTGCGGCCGATGGGGAAGACCAGGCTGACCGAATACAGGCGCACATGGCCCTTGCTGCCGGCAGCGTCGTTCACGCGGTAGTCCTCGCCTTCGGCCCGCACCATGAACCCGGGTGTGAAGGCGTACTGCAGGCCCACGCCCAGCTTCATGTTGGCCTCGCGCCGGCTGGGTTGCGGGTTGGTCACCAGGACGGCACCGGTGCCGGTGAACTCCGAACGGGTGCGGGCGTAGACCGTGCCCACGCGGCCCAACAGGGCCAGCCGCTCGGTCATCGGCAAACTGCCCACCAGGTCGAGGTTGGCGCCTTGTGCGCGCACTTCGGCCGTCAGCACACCGTCGGGCACGGTGGTGTTGGCGAAGCCGTATTTGCCCAGGTTGAAGTACCCCAGTTCCGCGCCCAGGTAGCGGTTGAACTGCCAACCCAGGAAGACCTTGTAGCCCGCGTCGCGGCGGTCGGTGGCGATGCTGTAGTTGGTGAACGGCGTGCTGTTGCTGGTGGCCACCTGGCCGGTGATGCGCGGGTCGTCGAACACGCCGCGTGTCTGGCCGCCACCCAGGCCGCCGTAGAAGTAGAGGTCGTCGCTGTAGCGGTCCTGGGCCCAGGCGGCGCCCGCCGTGAAGGTGGTCAGGCTGGCCAGCGCCACGGCCGCCAGCCGGTGCAAGGCGTGGCCGGGCCGGGGTTGCGGCGGGCGAACCAAAGGGCGGTGCTGTTGCATGGTGTGCTTTCTGAAGAGGGTCAGGGGCGGTGCTCCGTGGCCCTGGTGGTTACCCACGGCCCGTTGTAGGGCCCGGGCGTCCGCGGGTCTGTGCGGTGCCAGACCGGCGCGAAGCCAGGCCACGGGTGCGTCGGCGGCGGCCGGGTGTTGCAGCGAACAGAAGGCCATGTGCCGGCGCTTGCAGACTGCGGCCAAGCCGGCCGCGCGTTGCGCTGGCCCATCACCGGAGATGCCCATGCCCAGCCTTCCGTCCCTGCGGTCACCGCGACGCCGCCTGGTGCCGGGCCGGGCCCGACCCTGGCTTTGGGCCGGTCTGTTGGGGTTGTGTGGGGTGTGGCCGGTGGCCCAGGCCGAAGGGCCTGCGGCGGCCTGTGCCACCGACGCGCAGGCCTTCCTGCGCAGCCACCAATGGGACCCGGTGACCGCGCTGTGGACCCTGAAGCCCGGCATGCCGCTGCCGGCCGGGGTGCTGCCGCGCGAAGCCGTGCTGGCCAGCCGAGAGCACTACCTCAGCCACCACCGCTGGCAAGACGGTCGGGGCTGGCTGGCCATGCGCCACGCGCCGCGCAACCTGGCCTCGGTGTCGCCGACACAAAGGCGGCACGACCTGCAGCACTTTGCGCAGACGCACCGCTGGGACGAGGCCAGCGGGCAGTGGCTGCACCGCCGGCTCGGCGCGCCGCCGCAGGCCGCGCTCAGCCCGCCCTGAGGGGCCCAGCCGGCGCCTGCAGGCGTTGCCCGCGGGCGCCGGCTGGGGCGGCGGTTGAGTTGGCGGCGTGGTTGCTTCAGCGGCCGCGGCGCGGGCCGCTCAACAGGCTCCACAAGGCCACCAGCGCGGCCCCGGCGCCGGCCGCCAGCAGCACGGCCTTCAGCGGTTGGGCCTGCACGTAGTGGCGGGTCTGCTCGGTGCCGCGGGTCGCCCCTTCGCGCAGCGTGTTCAGCCCACCGCGCCAGGCGGCCTGGCCGCGCTCGTTCAGCGCTGCCACATCGTCCACCAAGCCATGGGCCGCTTGGCCGACCTGGTCGAGTGCGTGGTTGGCCGCGGCAGCAGCGGTGGCGCCGCTGCTGGGCAGGCGTGCTTCGCGCAGGCCGATGTCGGGCAGGCTGGTGTGGCCGGCGGTGCTGTCGTAGTTGGACATGGTGGGCTTTCAAAAAGGGGCGCTCAGGCCCGGGGGTGGGAGAAGAACAGGGGTGTGGCCAGGGCGTGTGCGCCGCGGTCAGGGCCGCCGCAGCAGGCCCCAGAAGAAGCTGACGACGGCCAGCACGGCGAACACCATGAACAGCAGCTTGGCGATGCCCACCGCCCCGGCGGCGATGCCGCTGAAGCCCAGCACGGCGGCGATCAGGGCGATGATGAAAAAGACGACGGCGTAGTGCAGCATGGCGAGCTCCTGGGCAAGGGGGTGGGTGGCGGGACAGGGCGTGGCATGGGTCGGGTTCGGACGGGGATGGCGAGGAGGGCGGGGAGGGCGCGGCTGCAGCCCGACTGCA
>JBKCUM010000233.1:0-6566 GCA_046318395.1 Rubrivivax sp. | reverse complement strand
CCATGGCCGAAACCGCCGTGTGGGCCGTGCTCAGCCTGCACCGCGGGTTCTTCGACTACGCCCGCCAGCAGCAGGCCGGCCAGTGGCTGGCCCTGCCGCAGCGCCGCGCCGACGAGGTGGCCGTGCTGGTGCTGGGCCAGGGCGAGATGGGCCGCACGGCCGGCGCCCGCCTGGCGGCGCTGGGTTACCGCGTGGCCGGTTGGCGGCGCGGTGTGCCGCTGGCGCCGCTGCTGGCGCAGGCCGAGGTGGTGCTGAACCTGTTGCCGCTGACGCCTGAAACGAGGGGCGTGCTGAACGCTGAGCTGTTCCAGCAATTGCCACGCGGCGCGGCCCTGGTGAACCTGGCGCGCGGCGCCCATGTGGTGGAAGCCGACCTGCTCGCCGCCCTGGCCAGCGGCCAGCTGCGCCACGCGGTGCTGGACGTGTTCCACACCGAACCCCTGCCCGCCGACCACCCGTTCTGGGCCCACCCGCAGGTGACGGTGCTGCCCCATGCGGCGGCCGCCACCGACCCCCGCAGCGCCAGCGCCGTGGCAGCGGCCAACCTGCGGGCGCTGCGGGATGGGCGGCCGCTGCAGCACCTGGTGGAGCGGGCGCGCGGGTATTGAAGGGCGGGCCTGGGTGGGGCCGCCAGCGGTGGCTATCGCCCCGTTGCAGCCGCAGGCCTAAGCGTCGCGGGCTTCAGCAAAGTGCCTAAAGCGGAAAGCCGTCGAACAACTGCAATAGGTTGTGGTGTGACGGTCCTACATCTAGGCCTCAGCGGCTGCGCTTGCCAAGAGCTGCCCACCGAAAGCAAGAGGCTCGGCTGGAAGCTTCATTTGCGAGACCGACCATTCGGCGCTGGTTCTGCGGCCGTACCGTCCGAAGGGACGCAGCGCAATAGCGCGACAGTCGCAGATCGTTGCAACGTCGCCGCCTACTGCGGCATGGCAGCTCGCGTCAAATTGCAGGCGCTGTCCAGTCGAGATAGAACTCGCCCTATGGCGTTACCCAACCTCCCTGGGCCATGCCGCGGAGGATCAGCCTCCGGCTAGCGCAGCCCCAGCCGGGTCAGCTTCTTGATCAGGCCGACGCGTGACACACCCAGCTGACGGGCGGCCTCGGATTGGTTGCCGCTGGCAGCCGTCATGGCGTCCTGTATCAGTCGGCGCTCCAGTTCGTTCAGGGCCGCATCGAGCACGCCCGTTCCAGGCGCGGGTTCTGGGCTGCGTCGCGGTTCGACACTGTCGCCCGTGGCCAGGCGCAGGAGCTCGGTATCCACCTCCTGCTGATCGGGCAGCATCAGGGCCCCGGCCGATTCGACGATGGCCTTGAGCTCGCGGACATTGCCAGGCCATTCGCGTGAGGTGATCCAGGCCAGCGCGCCGGCCGAGAAGCGCGCCTGGGGCGCGACACCCTTCAGGAAGCGGGCGGCGAGCAGCGGCACATCGGCCATGCGCTCCGCCAGGGCCGGGGTGCGCAGCACGACGCCCTTCAGGCGGTAGTAAAGGTCCTCGCGGAAGCCGCCGTCGCGCACCATCGCTTCGAGGTCGCGGTGGGTGGCCGCCAGCACACGCGCATCCGCCCGCCGCTGCGTGCGACCGCCCACGGGCACGAAGCTGCCTTCCTGCAGAAAGCGCAGCAGCTTGACCTGCATGGGCGGCGGCATCTCGCCCACTTCGTCCAAAAAAAGCGTGCCACCGTGCGCGGCTTCTACGAGACCGGGCTGATCGCGGTAGGCACCCGTGAAGCTGCCTTTCATGTGTCCGAAGAATTCGCTCTCCAGCAGCTCGGCCGACAGCGCACCGCAGTGCACCACGACAAACGGTCCGTCGCGCCGCGGGCTGCCTTCGTGCAGTGCGCGCGCCACCAGCTCCTTGCCGGTGCCGGTGGGACCCAGCACCAGCACGCTGACGCGAGTCGGCGCCACGCGTCGCACCATCACGCGCAGCTGCTGCATCGGCGGCGTTTGGCCAACAAGACCGAGCTCGTCGCTGCCCTGGCTGGACCGCAGCCGCACAAGCTCGGCTTCCAGCCGGGACTTGCGCAACGCACGGGTCACCACGAAGCGCAGCAGGTCCGGGTCGATCGGCTTGGTGATGAAGTCCCAGGCGCCGAGTTCGGCCGCGCGCAGGGCGAGGTCGTGCTCGCCATGGCCCGTCAGCACGATGACGGGTACGCCCGCGAGGCGCGGGATCAGCTCGAGGCCGCGCTCGGGGTCCATGTGCGGCGGCATGGCCAGGTCCAGCAGCACGAGTTCCGGACGCTGCTGGGCGAAGGCCGCCAGGGCAGCGTCGCCGTCGCCGGCGACGTCCACCTCGTGGCCGAGGCTGCGCAGGAAGTTGCCGCCCAGGCGCTGGAAGGCCGCTTCGTCGTCGACGAGCAGCACGCGGCCGGTCTCAGGCGTGGCGTTGTTCATGGGGGAAGCTCAGGGTGAAGCACGTGCGCCAGCCGGCGCGCTGGGTGAGCGCTGCTGTGCCGCCGTGCGCGCTCATCACACGTGCGACGATGGCCAGGCCCAGGCCCGTACCGCCCGGGCTGCGGGAGGCGAAAGGTTCAAAAAGCCGCTCCCGCAGGCTCTCAGGCACGCCGGGGCCGTTGTCGCAGACATGCAGGCGCAGGCCCGTGGCATCGCAGTCGGCGTCGACGAACACCCCGCCGCTGCTGGCGGTGCGTGCGTTCTCGACCAAGTTGGTGAGGGCCTGCTCGACACGGCGAGCATCCAACGGTCTCGTCAGCGCCTGCTGCAGGCCCGGGCCCAGCGTCACGTCGGGCTGGCGCTGCGCGATGGACTGCACGAGGGCGCTGACATCGACCGGGGCAGGATTCAGCTTCCAGGGTTTGGCGTACTCCAGCAGGTCACGCGTCAGGTGGGCGATGCGGTCGACCTGCTCGGCCACCTCGCGGCGGGTATCGCTCGGCGCCGTGGCCACGGCCATCGCGATGATGTTGAGCGGGTTGCGGATGTCGTGGGCCACGGTCGCGGCCAGAGCGCCCAACTCCGCGAGACGCGCCTGCAGCTGCCGCTCGCGCTCTCGCGCCGCGAGTTGCTGGGCCTGTTCCACCCGCATGACCGCTTCCAGCACGAGGCTGCCGAACAGCTCGGCCACATGCCGCTGACCGGGTGGTGCTGCCGCCCAGCCTTGCAGCTCCACCCGCCACGGGCCCGGCCGGCAGTTCAGGCGCGGCAGGGTCGGCTCGGTGGCGAGGTCGAACACCACCTGCACCGGTGTGCCCAACCGCTGGCTGAGCAACTGGCCGGCCAGCGTGCCTAGTTCGGGCAGCGACTCTGCTGGCAACAGCGCGTCGCGCCAGGCCTGCAGGTCCGCCACCGACGCGGAGCCGCCCGGGTAGATCAGCCGTTGCACGAAGCGGCGCACCGGCCCGCTCAGGGCCAGGCAACCCGCCGCCACAGCCAGGCCGCTGAGCCAGCGCGATTCAAAGGGCAGCAGCAGCGGCATCAAGCCCACGATGCCCAGGCCGATGGCCAGCAGCAGCGTCCACACCAGCGCGCGCCCGGCCCAGGCATTGGCGACGAAGACACCCCAGCGCAGGATGCCGTAGACCAGGATGACCGGATACAGCGGCAGCAACAGCAGTGGGAAAGGGAAGATCGGCAGGTCCAGCAGCACCAGGCCATAGCCGCTCAGGCACAGCAGGCCCCAGATGCAGGAGCAGGTGACGGCGGCGATCTGCTGGCGTGCCGGCGGCCGGGCCACGGTCAGGCCGCGCAGCAGCACGGCCACACCGCCCGCGCCGAGAATGATCCACGCGATGCTGGCCAGCCAGCCCAGTTGGCTGGCGATGAAGATCCAGCCGACGTGGTCGCTCCACACCAGGTGGCCCGGCTGCCCCAGCAGCGCTGCCAGGGACGCCACCGCGCCCAGCGCATAGGCCGCCGCGACACCGAGCCGCCCCAGCGGCACGCGGCAGAACACCACGCAGAAGTGGAAGAAGAAGGTCGATATGAAGGGGGCCAGTGACACCAGCCTCAGGGCCACCGGCTCGGCGGCCAGGCCCCACCAGTTGGGCAGTTCATTGCCCACGACCCACAGCGCAAACCCTGCCAGGAACGCGGCCAGCAGCCGCGCACCGGCCACTCGGTCGGCCCACCAGAGCAGCACGCCGGCCAGGACCAGGGTCTCGAATATCGAGAAGCCCAGGGCGAATCGGATCAGCAGCATGGGGTGTTAACGAAGTTGACAGGAGGGCGGTCCGCGACTGTATCTAAAGTAGTCGCTTCAGGGCATCGTGTTCAATGAAATCAAGCACTTAGTCGCGGAACAGGCCCTGGCACGCTTGTCGCGAATACCGGGGCATGAACACCGCTCAGCCCCTGGACCTCTCCGCCCTCGTCGGGCCAGCCGCCTGGCAGCGCCTGCCGCCTGCCGTCCAACGCCGCTTCGCCACCGGGCATCGCGCCATCACCTACCGCGGCTCGATGGACCTGCGTTGCTCGCGGCTGGGGCGTGTGCTGGCGTGGCTGGTCAAGCCCTTCAACAGCCCGCTGATCACGGCCAACGCCCGCGGCGTGCTGACGACGGTCCACGTGCGGCCGGTCGGTGCCGGCGTCGAGTGGGTGCGCCGCTTTGAGAACGGCGTCGGCAGCGTCTGCTCGACCAAGGCGCTGGACGCCGCCGGCCACCTGCAGGAGCGCACCGAAGGCGGCCTGGGCATGGCGCTGGATGTCTTCGAGCAGGCCGGCGACCTGGTGTTCCAGAGCCGCCGCTACTTCCTGGCGTTGGGCGGTTGGCGCGTGGCCGTCCCCCGCCTGCTCAGCCCAGGTGTTTGCCGCGTCGAGCACCGCGACCTCGGCCACGGCCTGTTCCGCTTCACCTTGTCCATGACCCACCCGCTGTGGGGCGAGACCTTTCACCAAACCGGCGTGTTCCTAGACCCCACGCCCCAGGACCCGCACTGACACACGCACCCCACCACTCCCGAGACCCTTCCCCATGAACACCCTATTCATCCTGCTGAGCGTCCAGGCCGTCCTGGGCGCTTTCGACAACCTCTGGCATCACGAACTGCAGGCCCAGCTGCCGCAGCGCACCTCGGCGCGGCGCGAGCTGGGCTTGCACACGCTGCGCGAGGCCATCTACGGCGTCATCTTCATCGGCCTGGCATGGTGGCAATGGCAGGGCGCGTTTGCCGTTCTACTGGCCGGCCTGCTGGCCGTCGAGGTGATCATCACACTGGCCGACTTTCTCGAGGAAGACCGAAGCCGCACCCTGCCGCCCTTCGAGCGAGTGCTGCACACCGTGCTGACCATCAGCTACGGGCTCTTTCTGGCGCTGATGGCGCCCCTGCTGTGGGACTGGGTCCATGCGCCGAGTGGCCTGATGCAGGTTGACCATGGCGCCTGGGCACCCCTGCTCACGCTGTACGGGGTCGGCGTGCTGGCCTGGAGCCTGCGCGATCTGGTCGCCTGGCGCCGCCTGGGGCGCGTGCCGGTACCGGCAGCCGCGCAGCCGGCGGCGATGCGGCGCCAGCCTGCCGTGCTCGTCACGGGCGCAACCGGCTTCGTGGGCCAGGCTCTGGTGGCCGAGCTGAGCCGTGAGGGCCGCCGCGTCATCGCGCTGTCGCGTGACCTGCGCCAGGCCCGTGCGCTGTTCGGCCCCGGTGTGTGGGTGGTGGACGACCTGGATGCCATCCCGTCGGAAACCCGCATCGACGCCATCGTGAACCTCGCCGGCGCCCGCGTGCTGGGCATACCCTGGACGCGGGCCCGCCGCCAGGTGCTGCTGAACAGCCGCGTGGGCATCACGCAGCGCCTGGTCGGTTTGATGCGCCGGTTGGAGCAGCGCCCGCGTGTGCTCGTCAGCGCTTCGGCGGTGGGCTTTTATGGCGCCGTGAACGACGGTGCCGCGTGTACCGAGGCGAGCCCGCCTAAGCCGGGGGAGTTTCAGTCGGACCTGTGTGCCGCGATCGAGCATGAGGCCCGCCGTGCCGAAGCCCTGGGCGCGCGCGTCGTGCGGCTGCGCTTCGGCGTCGTGCTGGGGCTGGGCGGTGGCGCCTATCCGATGCAGGCCCTGGCCGCTCGCCTGGGCGTCGGCGCCCGGCTCGGCAACGGGCAGCAGCCCGCACCCTGGCTGCACCACGACGACGCCGTCGGCCTGATCCGCTTTGCGTTGGAACAGGCCCCGCTCAGCGGCGCCGTGAATGCCGTCGCGCCCGACACGCCGCGCCAGTCGGAGTTCGCGCAGGCCCTCGCGGCCTCCTTTGGCCGGCGCGTGTGGCTCAGGGCCCCCGCTTCGCCACTGCGGCGCCTGGCGGGTGAGATGTCGACGATCTTGCTGGACGGTCAGAACGCCGTCCCGGCCGCAGCACTCGCCGCCGGCTATCGCTTCCGCCACCCGACCCTGCACGGCGCCCTGGCTGACCTCGCCGCACGCCCAGTGCCTGGACAGGCACTGACGGCAGCGTGACGCCCGAGGCTGGGCTGGGCAAGGCCAACGACAACGTGCAGCGCGATGACCGCGGCAAGGTCTGAGCAACCCAGCTTTTGCATCCGATGCCCCTTGGGCCGATCGGTTGAGGTCGCATGCAAGTTCGCAGACCGCGTTGAGCCTCAGCTCCTGTCGCGT
>JBKCUM010000232.1:0-3146 GCA_046318395.1 Rubrivivax sp. | reverse complement strand
CTGCTGATCAGCCAGCCCGACACCGGCGAACAAGCGCTGGAAATCGTCGACGCGCTGGTGCGCTCGGGTTCCGTCGACCTCATCGTCGTCGACTCCGTGGCCGCGCTCACGCCCAAGGCCGAACTCGAAGGCGAAATGGGCGACAGCCTGCCGGGCCTGCAAGCCCGCCTGATGAGCCAGGCCCTGCGCAAGCTGACGGCCACCATCAAGAAGACCAACTGCACGGTCATCTTCATCAACCAGATCCGCATGAAGATCGGCGTGATGTTCGGCAGCCCCGAAACCACCACCGGTGGCAACGCCCTGAAGTTCTACGCGTCGGTGCGCCTGGACATCCGCCGCACCGGCAGCATCAAGAAGGGCGAAGAAGTCATCGGCAGCGAGACCAAGGTCAAGGTCGTCAAGAACAAGGTCAGCCCACCGTTCAAGACCGCCGAGTTCGACATCCTCTACGGTGAAGGCATCAGCCGCGAAGGCGAGATCATCGACATGGGCGTCATCGCCCGCGTGGTCGAAAAGAGCGGCGCCTGGTACGCCTACAACGGCGAAAAAATCGGCCAGGGCAAGGACAACGCGCGCGAGTTCCTGCGCGAGAACCCCGACGTGGCCCGCGAAATCGAAAACAAGGTGCGCGAGTCCCTCAGCATTCCGCTGCTGGGTGCGCCCGACGCCGCGGCGTGAGCCGGGCCCGGCAGTTCAGCGGCGCAGCGGCCCCAGCTGCCCGCCGCGCTGCCCCTTACCGTTACACCGCTGCCATCTTCACTGCCGCTGCCACTGCAACTTCGGCTGCAGCCACCGGCGCAGGGCGGCCACACTGGCGTGCAGCCGTCGGTTTGAAGCCAGGCGTCGCAGCGCCTGCTGGCCAGGTACGCGGCGCGCGTGGGTGGTGGCCTGCGCCACCGGTGTAGGCCGACCATGGGCTTTGATGCGCCTTCCTTGAAGGGCCGCGCGCTGCGCTACCTGTCGCAGCGCGAACACTCGCGCGCCGAACTCGAGCGCAAGCTGGCGCGGTTTGCCGAAGAACAGCCGGAGGCCAGCGCCGCCGACCAGATCGCCCAGGCCCTGGACGACTTGGCCGCCCGTGGCTTCCAAAGCGAAGGCCGCGTCGCCGCCTCTGTGCTGCACAGCCAGGGGGCGCGCTACGGCCAGCGGCGCCTGCGGCAGACCTTGATGGCCAAAGGCTTGGCGCCGGAGCTGGTGTCGTCCACCTTGCAGGCCGCCAAGACCACCGAACTGGCGCGCGCCCGCGAAGTTTGGCGAAAGAAGTTCGGCACGCCGGCCGTGGACGCCGCCGGGCGCGCCAAGCAGGCCCGCTTCTTGGTCGCCCGGGGCTTTGACGCCGACGTGGTTCGGCGCGTGGTGGCCGGCCTGGACGACGAATAGCCTGCAAAAATACCGGCAAGGGTGCGCAGTTACCGCAAAACGTGCTGCAACGCACCATGCTACATTCGCCGCCGCCGTTTCGCCCGCAGCCCCCGCCCGATGACCTTGCCGCCCCCGGCGCCCCAACGCCAGCTCAAGCACCGTCGACAGATGGAGGTGCAGGTGTTTGTGCGTGAAGATGGCCTGTGGGAAGTGGACGCCACCTTGGTGGACACCAAGACCCGGCCCATCCAGACCGTGCAAGGCCCGCGTCCCGCAGGTGAACCTCTGCACGACATGCTGCTGCGTTTGGTGGTGGACCGCCAGCTCAACGTCGTTGCCTCGGGCGCCCAGACGCGCGCCATGCCGTATGAAGGCATCTGCGGCGAACACGGCGATGCTTATGGCCGACTGGTCGGCCTGAACCTGGGGCGGGGCTTCCGCCAGGGCCTGAAGGAGCGCGTCGGTGGTGTGCTGGGTTGCACCCACATCAGCGAACTGGCCCAGGTGCTGCCCACCGCCGTCATCCAGGGTTTTGCCGGCGAAGTCATCGACACCCGCGGTGACGACGGCCAACAACCTTTCCAAATCGACCGTTGCCATGCGTTGCGCAGCGACGGCGAAGCCGTGCTCCAGTTCTACCCGCGCTGGCACCGGCCTGCCCACCCTTCCCTATCCGAGACCGCGAGGACCGCCGAATGAAGATCCACGAATACCAAGCCAAGGAACTGCTGAGGGCCCATGGCGTGCCCGTGCCCAAGGGCTACCCGGCGTTCACCGTGCGCGAAGCCGAAGAAGCCGCCCAGAAGCTGGGTGGTTCGGTCTGGGTCGTGAAGGCGCAGATCCACGCCGGTGGCCGCGGCAAAGGCGGCGGCGTGAAGCTGGCCCGCACCATGGCCGACGTGACCACGCTGTCCAGCCAGATCCTGGGCATGCAGCTCATCACCCACCAGACCGGCCCTGAAGGCCAGAAGGTGCGCCGCCTGTACATCGAAGAAGGCGCGGACATCAAGAAAGAGCTGTACGTCTCGCTGGTCACCGACCGCGGCACGCAGAAGGTCGCCTTCATCGCCAGCAGCGAAGGTGGCATGGACATCGAAGAGGTGGCCCACAGCACGCCCGAGAAGATCATCACCGAGATGATCGACCCGCTGGCCGGCCTGACCGCCGAACAAAGCCGCAAGATCGCCGCTGCCATCGGCCTGACCGGCCACTCGGTGGACCAGGCGGTGGACCTGTTCGCCAAGCTGTACAAGTGCTACATGGACACCGACGCTTCGTTGGTGGAAATCAACCCGCTGAACTGCGACAGCCAGGGCAACCTGATCGCGCTGGACGCCAAGTTCAACTTCGACGCCAACGCGCTGTTCCGTCACCCGGACATCGTGGCCTACCGCGACCTGGACGAAGAAGACCCGGCCGAAGTCGAAGCCAGCAAGTTCGACCTGGCCTACATCAGCCTGGACGGCAACATCGGCTGCCTGGTGAACGGCGCCGGCCTGGCCATGGCCACCATGGACACCATCAAGCTGTTCGGCGGTGAGCCGGCCAACTTCCTGGACGTGGGCGGCGGTGCCACCGCGCAGAAGGTCACCGAGGCCTTCAAGATCATGCTGAAGAACCCCGAGGTGAAGGGCATCCTCGTGAACATCTTCGGCGGCATCATGAAGTGCGACACCATCGCCGAAGGCGTCATCACCGCCTGCAAGGCCGTGAACCTGAGCGTGCCGCTGGTGGTGCGCATGAAGGGCACCAACGAAGACCTGGGCAAGAAGATGCTGGCC
>JBKCUM010000231.1:0-8577 GCA_046318395.1 Rubrivivax sp. | reverse complement strand
CGCACCGTGGTGCTGCGCGAGGTGCAGGCCGAACAGCGGCAGCTGGTCTTCTACACCGATGGCCGCAGCGCCAAGGCCGCGCAGTTGCAACAGCAGCCGCAGGCCACGCTGGTGTTGTGGTCGCGTGACCTGGGCTGGCAGCTGCGGTTGCGTGTGCAGTTGTCGCTGCAGACCAGCGGCCTGGCCGTGTCATCCCGCTGGGCCCAGGTGAAGCTGACGCCCAGCGCGATGGACTACCTGGCGCCCTGGCCGCCAGGGGCGCCGCTGCAGGCCGATGGCCTCGAGGGCGCACCGCCCGCCACCAGCCCCGCCCCGTCGCGCGACAGCCGCGGCCACTTCGCCGTGGTGACGGCCCAGGTGCAGGCCCTGGACTGGCTGGAACTGCACGCCGAAGGCCACCGGCGTGCGGCTTTTGACGCCCAGGGCGCACGCTGGTTGGTGCCCTGAACGGCGCCCATCGCCGACGTGGCCGTCAAGGGCCGCACCCAACAAAACGGCCCGCAGATGCGGGCCGTTAGGCGTTCAAGGCCAGCGTGGTGGGCTGGCCTGGGCGGGCGCGGTGGGGGCTTACTGGGCCTTGGGCGCGGCGGTACCGGCGAACACCGGCTGGGCCTGCACGGCGGGCTTCACGCGGGCCAGGGCGAAGGAGCCGCTGTCTTCACCGTACCAGGTGACGGCGTAGTCGGCGGTGCGCTCGGCCTTCACTTCGGCGATGACGTCAGCGCGGCTCTTTTCCGACTTGGCGATGGCCAGCGGGTTGTAGCTGGTCGACCAGGCCTTGATGGAACCATCGGCACGGGCGGCGTACAGCTCGGCCTGCACCTGGGCGCGGGTCTTGGTGGACAGGGCGGAGGCGGTGTTGTCCGGCGTGATGTCGTCGGCGAAAGCAGTGCTGGCGGCGGCCATCGACAGGATGGCGGCAACGGGGTAGGCCAGGAGGGAGAGCTTGGTGGTGTTCATGGTGTTTTTCCTTGTCGCATCCAGAAGGTGGTTGGACCGTCTGTCGGTGGATGCGTGACCGGCGTCGTCCATGGGCTGAACTTTAGGGTTTGCCCTAGGAAGGAAAAAGCCGCTGGCGGGGAACGCACCGTTCACTTTTTTGTGAACAGTGCTCCCCGCGCGCACCAGACACCCATGAAAAACGGGCCCGCAGGCCCGTCGAAAACACGCCGCAGCCGCGGCCGGTGCAGCGCCTTCAGCGGTGCTGCCAAACGGGCTTGCGCTTGTTGACGAAAGCGTCCATGCCTTCTTGCTGGTCGGCCGTGCCGAACAGCGAATGGAACAGCCGGCGTTCGTAGGTGACGCCTTCGTTGAGCGTGGTCTCGAAGGCGCGGTTCACGCAGTCCTTGGCCATCATCAGGCTGGGGGCGCTCATGGCATTGATGACCGTGGCGGCGTTCAGCACCTCGGTCAGCAGCTGGTCGGCCGGCACCACGCGCGAGACCAGGCCGGCCCGTTCGGCTTCGGCGGCGTCCATCATGCGGCCGGTCAGCGCCAGGTCCATGGCCTTGGCCTTGCCGACGGCGCGCGGCAGGCGCTGCGTGCCCCCAGCGCCGGGGATGATGCCCAGCTTGATCTCCGGCTGGCCGAACTTGGCGCTGTCGGCGGCGATGATGAAGTCGCACATCATGGCGAGTTCGCAACCACCGCCCAGCGCAAAGCCGGCCACGGCCGCGATGACGGGCTTGCGCACGCCGCGGATGGTTTCCCAGTTGCGCGTGATGAAGTCGCCCTTGTAGGCCTCCATGTAGCTCAGCTTGGCCATGGCGGTGATGTCGGCCCCGGCGGCGAAGGCTTTTTCGCTGCCGGTGATGACGATGCAGCCGATGCCGTCGTCGGCGTCGAAGGCCTGCAGGGCCTGGCCCAGCTGCGTCATCAGCGCGTCGTTCAGCGCGTTCAGCTGCTTGGGGCGGTTCAGCGTGATGAAGCCGGTGCGGCGTTCACCTTCGCCACGCACGTCGGTCAGGATCAGGGCTTCGGTGTTCATGCGGGGGTCTCCGTTGGGGTTGTTAGGCGGCGGCCGTGCTCAGCGGCCCGGGGCCGCCTGCTGGGGCAGTTCGGTGAGCAACAGGTCGACAAAGGTCTCGGCATCTTGCCGTATCAGCAGGCGCACCGGCAGGTACTGCAGCGACGGCGCCACCCACATCTCGGCGGTCAGCTCCACGCCCGGGCGCGGGGTGCGGCGCGGCTTCACGTGCACGGTGTCGATCTCGCCCACCGGCGTGGCCAGGCGCTCCGGGCCCACCACCTCGTAACGCCAAACGTCCAGGTGCCGCGGCAGCGCCAACGGCATGTCGATCACCTGGCCGGCCTGCAGCAGACCGGGGTCGCGGGTGAACAGCCACAGCAGTTGCAGGAATTGGCTGGCGCTGTCTTGCACGCCCTGGGGCCGCGGCAGTGCACGGCCATCGGCCAGGCGCACCTGGGCGTCGTCCAGCCACATGGTCAGCGTGCGCGGCGCACGCAGCACCACCTTGGACTGCTCGTCGTAGCGGCGCGGGCGCAGGCCCTGTTCTGTGAGCTCGCCCTCGCTGGCGTGCAGCCGCGACAACAGTGGCGCGAACGACGGCCCCACGTCCAGCACCATGCGCACCTGGTAGCGCAGGCCGCTGCGCAGCCATTCCACGCTGGCCTGGCCCTCCACGGGGCCGCGGTACTGGCCGGTCAGGTGGTACTTCAGCCGGGTGGACGGCGGCCATTCAAAGGCCGCGGCGCTGGCCGCCGGGGCCGGCGCCTGCACCGCCTGGACCGCCTGTACGAGCACGGCCAACGGGGCTGAAGCGGCGGGTGCCGGCGCGGGCGGTGCGCTGGCCGCAGCCAGCGCAGGCGAGGCGGGGGCCGGCATGGCCGCCGAAGCGGCGGCTTGCGCAGACGCTGCGGCCTCGGGTGCCGAAGCCGCCAGGGCGGCAGCAGGGGCCGCGGTACCGGCGCGTGCCGGTGTCGGGGTGGCCGCGGCCGCCGGGGACGGTGGGGGCGGTGCGGCCGGCGCCAGGGTCTGCACAAAGCGCACGTCCAGCCGCGCGGGCGGTCGGTCGCCTGCGCCCCAGCTGCTGAGCGCCACGCTGTTCAGCCCCCACAGGTGCAGCACCAGCACCGCAGGCACCCAGGGCCACCAGCGGGGGGCCCAGCGCCGGCCGGACCGGTGGCGCGCAGAGCCCGTGTCAGGTGCCGGCTGCACCGAGGAAACAGCTCAGCGCTGCCACCGTGCTCAGCCGGAAGCGCAGCGTCAGCCAATGGCCCATGCCGTGGCGCGGGTAGTAGCGGCGGTCCACGGCGTAACACACCAGCAGCAGCACGCCCAGCAGCACCAAACCGGCGCTGCCCGGCATGATGACCGCGGGCCAGGCCAGCAGCGAAGGCACCACGCCCCACATGAACAGGTGGTCGGCCGGCGCGGTTTCGCGGAAGGCCACGCCCCAGTACACACCGCCCAGGAAGGACACGATCAGCGCGGCGTAGGCCTGCAGCGACAGCACCACGTAGGGGTGGGCGTCGGCGCGCACCAGGTGCACGAGCAAGGCGCCCAGCACAAAAGGCATCAGGCCGGCATAGGCCAGTTGCCGCGCGCGCAGCGGCAAGGGGTAGCGTTCCAGGGCCTGCAGGTGGGGTTGGTGGACGTTCATGGCCCGGCATTGTCGCCGCCCGCGGCGGCCTGCCCTCAGCCCTTCTTGGCGGCGGCGGCCTTGCTGAGCAGTTGTTCCACCGCGGCCAGCGGCAGTGCGCCGGGTTTGCGGGTGCCGTCTTCGAAGAACACGGCCGGCGTGCCGTTGATGCGGTACTTGCGGGCGAATTCGCCGTTGCGCGTCAGGGCCGTCACATCGCACTTGTCGTCGGCCTTGGGCGGGCTGACGCCGTCGATCATCCACTGCCGCCAGGCCTTGGCCGGCTCTTTGGCGCACCAGATGTCGCGCGACTTGGCGGTGGACTCCGGACCCAGGATGGGCAGCACGAAGGCATAGATGGTCACGTCCTTCACGGCCAGCAGGTCGCGCTCGAAGCGCTTGCAGTAGCCGCAGTGCGGGTCCACGAACACGGCCATCTTGCGGGCGCCGCTGCCTTGTTTGTAGACCAGCGCGTCCTTGATGGGCATCTCGCTGAAGGCCACGGCGCTGAGTTGTTCCTGCCGCACCTCGGTCAGGTTGCTCATGGACTTGGTCTCGATCAGCGCGCCTTGCAGCAGGTGTTCGCCTTTGGCGTCGCTGTAGATGAGCTCGCTGCCGGCGTAGCGCACCTCGAACAGGCCCGGCACCGGGGTGCTGCGCACCTCGTCGATCTTCGGGAAGCTGGGGATGCGCTCGGGCAGCGCCTTGCGGATGGCGGCCTCGGTGGCGGCCGGCACAGCCGGCAAGGCCACGGCCGCCGCGGGCGCAGCGCCGCCAGACTGGGCGCGCACGGCCCAGGTGCCCAGCACCCCGGCACCCAACAAGGCCGCCGTCAGGGCCAGATAACGGGTACGACGAGAAACGTTGAAGATCGACATGGACGGTCCTGGCGGTGGGTGCTTGAAAGGTGCAGCGCCAGCCTGGGGGCCAAGCGCAATCTGGGATGGGGTCGGGCGCAGTGCGAAACGGGCGAACGGGCTAACGGGCGAACGGGCTAACGGGCAAACCGGCTGACGGACAGCTCTTCAGCCCCCCAGCGCCTGGCGGGTCAACACGCGCTTGACGCTGGGCAGGTGGTCCAACAGAGTCAATCCGCGGTTGCGAAGTTCCCGCGCCCACGGGTCGGGCCGGGCGAACAACTGCAGCAGCGCGTCGGTCACACCGCCCATGGCCCGGGTGGGACCGGCACGGTCGCGGGCGTAGCGGCGCAGCAGCTTCTCGTCACCCAACGGGCGCCAGGCCTCTTGCGCTTGGCGCTGCGCCAGCACCGCGGCCAGGCTGGCCACGTCGGCCAGCCCCAGGTTCAGGCCCTGGCCGGCCAGCGGGTGCACCAGGTGCGCGGCGTCGCCCACCAGCACCCAGCCGGGGCCGCAGACCTGTTCGGCCTGTGCCAGCGCCAAGGGCCAGGCTGCGCGGGGGCCGGCCAGGCGCAGCGGGCCGGCGGCGCCGCCGGTGGCGGCCATCAGCTCGGCTTCGAAGGCAGCGTCGTCCAGCGCCATCAGCCGGGCGGCTTGTTCGTCGGGCACCGACCACACCAGGCCGTAACCCTGGCCCACGGCCGGGCCGTCGGGGCCGGGCACGCCGTCGAAAGGCAACAAGGCCAGCACGTCGGGCGAACGGAACCACTGCCGGGCCAGGCCGGCATGGGGCCAGTCGGCCAGCAGCCGCGCGGCCACGCCTTGTTGGCCATACGCGTGGCGCGGCATCTGCACGCCCAGCGCACGGCGCGCGGCGGAGTCCTTGCCTTCGGCCAGCACACGCAAGGCGGCGCGGGGCTCGGGCGCGCTGGGCGGCAGCAACTGCAGGTGCGGCGCGAAGCGGGCGGCGTGGCCCAGCTGGGTTTCCAGCTCGGCGGCGTCCACGATCCAGGCCAGCGCCTCGCTGCCCTGTGACCATGCGGAAAAATGCAGCGCCGAAGCGTGGGCGTCGCCTTCGATGCGCATGTCGTGCACCGGCGTCCGGGCGTGGGCCGGCAAGGCCTCCCACACCTTCAGCGTCTTCAACAAGGCCACCGAGGCGGCGTTCAGCGCGTAGGTGCGCACATCGGCCGCGGCCGGTGCGACAGCCCGCGCCTCGGCGCACACGGCCACCCCCAGGCCCAGGCGCGCCAGGGCCAGCGCGGTGCTCAGGCCCACCGCGCCGGTGCCGCGCACCAGCACGTCGAATTCAGGGTTTGCTGCCATCGCGGCATTGTAGGGACGCCCTTGTGCAGCCGCTGTGACGGGGCCAAGCCCTGGCGATGCCCGCGCGGCACAATGCGCGCCCACCCTGCCTGCGCACCTTGCCCACCCCTGCCATGAGCGATTTGACCTGCACCGTCTCTGCCCTGTACGTGCACCCGCTGAAGAGCGCGGCCGGCATCGCCGTGCGCGAAGCCCTGCTGGTGGAGACCGGCCTGGACCTGGACCGGGCCTGGATGGTGGTGGACGATCGGGGCGAGATGCTCACCCAGCGCGAACTGCCGCGCATGGCGCTGGTGCAGACCAGCCTGCGCCACGACGATGTGGTGCTGCGCGCTCCCGGCATGCTGCCGCTGCACCTGGCCATCAACGCCGTGGAGGAGCCCACCCGGGTGCAGGTCTGGGACGACATCGTCAAGGCTTACGACATGGGCAGCCTGGCCGCGCAGTGGTTCAGCGACTTCCTGGGCGTCAAGGGCCTGCGGCTGGCACGCTTCGACCCCGACCAGAAGCGTCTGTCCGAGCGCAAGTGGACCGGCGCCATCGATGCCGAGAATGCCTTTGCCGACGGCTTTCCGCTGCTGGTGGTGTCCACCGCTTCGCTGGCCGAACTGAACCGCCGCCTGGCGGCGGCCGGACAGGCGGGCGTGCCCATGCAGCGCTTCCGGCCCAACCTGGTGCTGGACGGCCTGGAAGACGCCCACGCCGAAGATCACCTGGACACGCTGGAGATCGCCACCGACGACGGCCCGGTGGTGCTCAAGCTCGTCAAGCCCTGCGCCCGCTGCAGCATCCCAGACGTGGACCCGGCCTCGGGCGAGAAGGGCCACGCCGTGCAGGACACGCTCAGCGCCTACCGGGCGGACGCCCGCGTCAACGGTGGGCTGACGTTCGGCATGAACGCCATCATCGTCTCGGGCATCGAGCGCACGCTGCGCGTGGGCGCTGCCGTACGGGCCACGCTGGCGTTTTGAGCACCTCAAGTCCGGGCCGACCCCGGCCCGGACCCTCCCGCCACCTCCTCTGACAGGTGCCGCCCGGGCCACCACACCGCACCTTGCGCTCCTGGCAACTCTTCGCCATCAGCGTGCTCATCTGGGGCACGACCTGGCACGCCATCGTGCACCAGCTGGCCCAGGCCACACCGGAGTTCGGCGTGGCGGTGCGCTTCACGCTGGCTGGGCTCCTGGTGCTGGCCTGGGCGGGGCTGCGCCGGGAGCGCCTGCGGTTCAGCCCCCAGCAGCACGCCCTGCTGGCGCTGCAGGGGGGGTTCATGTATTCGGTGTCCTACATCTGCGTCTACCACGCCGAAAAGCACATCCCCTCGGGCCTGGTGGCCGTGGGCTACAGCGCCCCGCCGCTGCTGCTGGGGGTGGCCACGCGGCGGTTGTGGGGCACGCCGCTCACCGGCCGGTTCGTGGTGGGCGGCCTGATGGGCGTGGCCGGCGTGACGCTGATCTTCGCGCCAGAGTTCGCCCAGATGTCCACCAACGCACGCGCGGCATGGGGCGCGGTGTTCACGGTGGCAGCCGTGGGGCTGTCGTCGGTGGGCAACCTGGTGGCCTCCCGCAACGCCCAGCATGGCCTGCCCTTCGTGCCCGTGCTCGGCTACGGCATGCTGTACGGCTCCGCGGTGTCCTGGGCATTTACCTGGAGCAGCGGCCCGCCGCTCCTCTGGCCCTCGGACGTCACCTGGTGGGCCACGCTGCTGTACCTGTCTGCCTTCGGCTCGGTGGTGGCTTTCGGCTGCTATCTGCTGCTGCAGCAGCGCATCGGCGTGGGCCCGGCCTCCACCGTGGGCGTGGCCACCACGGTGATCGCGCTGCTGGTGTCAGTGGTGCTGGAGGGCTACCGGCCGGGCCTGCTGGCACTGACCGGGGTGGTGCTGGCGATTGCAGGCAACGCGCTGGCCCTGGGCTGGAAGCCAGGGCGTCAGGGCCGCTGAAGGTAACCGCGCCGACTCCCTAGAATCCACCGGTTTACGGGTGGAGCCCTCTGTGGCCCGCCCAGGCGTCCGCCACCCTTGCGGCGCTGACGCACCCCCCTTCTTCCGAAAGCCCCCGCCATGAGCCTCCAATGCGGCATCGTCGGCCTGCCCAACGTCGGCAAGTCGACCCTCTTCAACGCCCTGACCAAGGCCGGCATCGCCGCCGAGAACTACCCCTTCTGCACCATCGAGCCCAATGTGGGCGTGGTGGAACTGCCCGACCCGCGCCTGACCCAGCTCGCGGCCATCATCAAGCCCGAACGCGTGGTGCCGGCCATCGTCGAGTTCGTCGATATCGCGGGCTTGGTGGCCGGGGCGAGCAAGGGCGAAGGCCTGGGTAACCAGTTCCTGAGCCACATCCGCGAGACCGATGCCATCGTCAATGTGGTGCGCTGCTTCGAGGACGAGAACGTCATCCACGTGGCTGGCCGCGTGGACCCGATCGCCGACATCGAGGTGATCCAGACCGAGCTGTGTCTGGCCGACCTCTCCACCGTAGAAAAGGCCCTGGTGCGCCACGGCAAGGTGGCCAAGGCCGGCGGCGACAAAGAGGCGCAGCGCCTCGTGGACGTGCTGAAGAAATGCGACGCGGCGCTGAACGAGGGCCGGCCCGTGCGCAGCATCGACTTCAGCAAGGAAGAGCGCGTGGTGCTCAAGCCGCTGTGCCTGATCACCGCCAAGCCCGCCATGTTCGTGGGCAATGTGTCCGAGGACGGCTTCGAGAACAACCCCTTCCTGGACCGCCTGCGCGAGTACGCCGCCAAGCAGAACGCTCCCGTGGTGGCCATCTGCGCCAAGACCGAGGCCG
>JBKCUM010000230.1:0-45046 GCA_046318395.1 Rubrivivax sp. | reverse complement strand
GCCGTGCAGCGTGACCGAAAAGGCCAACGCCCACTGCAGCGGGCTGGTGGCCCAGGTGTACTGCGCCACGCCCATGCCGGCGTGTGGCGCCGGTTTGGTGCCCATGAGCACCTTGATGCCCGGCGCCAGGCTGGCCTGGCTGCGGTAGATGCCGGGCACGCCGTGTCCGGCCAGCCAACCGCCCCAGGTGCTGTTGGCCAGGATCATCGCCTCGGCGACGATCAAATCCAGCGGTGCACCGCGCTGGCGGGTGCTGATCAGCACGGTTTCGTCGCCGCGCGGTTCTTCACCAGATCCGGCCAGCTTGAAGTTGTAGTCGGGCCGGTTGAAGTTCTCGGGCTTGCCACGCACCACCTCGCGCCGTGCTTTCAGCGCCTGGGCCAGACGGAAGGCAAACGCCAGTTCCGGTGCGAAGGCGTAGTCGGCCGGCGCGGCGCCGGTCAGCGCGGCTTCGGTGACCACGCTGTCCAGCTGGTCGTGTCGCAGGTTGGCGGCGATGGGCACGCGCTCCAGCTTGGTCTCGCTGGCTTTCACTTCCAGCGTGGCCTCGTCGAAGATGACGTACAGGCTGACGGCCGGGCAGTCGCGGCCTTCCACCAGCGTGTAGGCCTGCACCACGGCGTCGGGCAGCATGGTCAGCTTCCAGCCCGGCATGTAGACGGTGGACAGGCGCTCGCGCGCCACGCGGTCCACCGTGGCGTCGGGCGCCAGCGCCAGGCCGGGGGCGGCGATGTGGATGCCGAACACCACCGTGCCCGTGCCCAGGCCCTGCACCGACAGCGCGTCGTCGATTTCCGTGGTGCTGGAATCGTCGATGGAAAACGCCTGCACCGGCGCCAAGGGCAGCGCTTCGGCGATGGCCGGTGCTTCCAGCGGCGGGAAACCCGTGCCCTTGGGGAACTGCTCGAACTGGAAACGCTTCCAGTGGAACAGGTAGGGGCTGCTGATGGCGCCGGCTTCTTTCAGCAGGTCCAGCGGCGCGCGGTGGGCGCGTTTGCTGGCCTCGACCACCGCCTTGTACTCGGGCGCGTTTTTGTCGGGCTTGAACAGAATCTTGTACAGCTGTTCGCGCACCGGCGCGGGGCATTGGCCGGTGGCCAGTTCGGTGGCCCAGGCTTCGATCTGCGCGGCCTGCTGCTTCTTGCGCTCGATGCCCAGCAGCGCGGCCTTCACGGTTTCTTCCGGCGCCTTCTTGAACTGGCCCCGGCCCATGCGGCGGAAGTAGTGCGGCGCTTCGAACAGCTTGAAGAGCGCGGCGGCCTGGTGTTCGGCGCCGGCCTTGGCGTCGAAGTAGTCGCGGGCCAGGTCGGCGAACGCGAACTCGCCCTCGGGCGCAAATTCCCAGGCCAGGTCCAGGTCGATCTCGGCCGCCAGGGCCTGGGCGCGCGGAATCAGCTCCGCCGGCTGCGGCTTGTCAAAGCGCAGCATCACGTTGGCGGATTTCACTTTGACGCGTTTGCCGGAATCCAGCTCGACCTGCATCGAACTTTCGGCTTCAGACATCACGCGGCCGGCGAGGAATTTTCCGGCGTCATCGAACAGGGCGTAGCTCACCGGCGGATTGTCGCCTACGCGGCCGCGTGCCCCGGGGTCTCCAATGCCGTGGGCAGGGAAATCAGGCGCGCCAGCCCAGCCAGCGCATCAGCTCGGGCAGGTGGTGGTCGAAGTCCGACAGCGCGTGGTCGCTGCCGTGCAGCACACGGCGCTGCGCGCTGGGGTAGCGCGCGGCCATCTCGCGCCAGTCCAGCAGTTCGTCGCCCTGGGCCAGCAGCGCGAAGCAGGGGGGCAGGGCGGTGCGGGCCGGCACCGTGAGGGCGCGCAGCTCGTCCACGAACTCCGGGCGGAAGAAAAAACGTTCTTCGGGCCGGTGGTAGGCCGTTTGTTCGCCGATGTAGGCCGCCAGGTCACGCGCCGGGTCCACGGCCGGGTTCAGCAGCACGGCCGGCCAGCCGCGCGCGGCCGCCACGGCCGTGGCGTAGAAGCCGCCCAGCGAGCTGCCCACCACGGCACTGGTGTGGGCCGGCCAATGCGCCGTGCCGTCCAGCACCAGGGCCATCGCGGCGCGGGGCGAGGGCGGCAGCTGCGGACACCACCACCGCACGCCCGGTTGGTTTGCGGCCAGCCAGGCCGCCACCCGCTGCGCCTTGAACGACTGGGGCGACGAGCGGAAGCCGTGCAGGTACAGCAGGTGGGTGGGCGCGTGGGCCGGCGCCGCGGGCAGGCCCGCTGAAAAGACACAAGGCATGGGCCGAGTCTATCGGCGCATGCCTTGCGGGGGTGGGGCCGGCCACCGCGCAGCGCGGTGGCCCCCGGCGCTGTGTCAGACGCCTTGTTTGACCAGCGGTGCCTTCAGTGCTTCGCCCAGCGTGGCCAGGCTGTCGGCCAGGTGGGCCTTGGCGGTGGCGTTCCACACCGGGCTGGCCAGCGCGGCCTTCAGCTGGCTTTCCAGCTGCAGCGCCACCTGGCGGTGCACGCCGCGCACGTCGGCCGGGGCCATCGAGGCGCTGCGCAGCACGCCAGCGGCCACACGCCGCAGGTGTTCACGCTGCAGGTTGCGGCGCAGGCTGTCGATGTCGCCGGCCTTGTTGCCCTTCAGCTCGGCCCACACGGCCTGGCTGATGCGCTGCTGCACCTCCGCGTAGCTCAGCAGTTCTTTGGGGTTGGCCACCTTGAACTCGGCATCGGCGAACTTGGCCGCCAGCGTGTCGCCCATCAGGTTGTCCAGTGCGCCGCGCTGGATGCCCAACACGGCGTTGCTCAGGCTGAAGTCCACGTTCGACAAGGTCCGGTAGCGCAGGCCGAAATGGTCCACGCCCAGCCGGCTCATGAAGGCCGGGTCGAACTTGAAGCTCTGGCTGGCGAACACCTCGTTCAGCAAGACGTCCAGCGCCGTGCGCTGCTCGGCCGCGGGCACGGGCACCAGCAGCGGCTGGTTGGCGCCGGCCAGTGCGCGCGAGGTGTAGGTGCCGCCCACGTACTTGGTCAGCATGGGCACGGCCGCGGCGAAACTGTTCAGGCCACGCTGCAGGTTGCGCCGGTAGATGCTGAAGTCGTCGTCGGCCGCCAGTTCACGCTTTTGCGTGCGCGTCCACAGCTCACGGGCCAGCTTCAGCTGGCGCTGGGCGAAGGCCTGCGGGTTGTCGCCCAGGTCGCGCTGGTTCACACGGGGGTCGATGCCGGCCACGTCTTCGTCGGTGGCGTAGGCCAAGCGGCCGTCGGTGGCGCTTTGGGCGGCCAACTTGGCCAGTTCGGCCTTTTCGGTGGCGGCGTCGGTGCCCGGCGGGAACTGCTTGTAGCCGTACTCGATGGCCCACAGGTCGTAAGCGCCCAGGGTGGCCATGTGGTAACTGGCCACCGTCTCGCCTTCCAACGGCAGGTTCAGCGCGTTGTAGTCCATCACCGAGTTGGACACGCCGTTCTTGGCGGTGAAGGCCGGGTCGCGCAGCTGCGCTCGGGTGACGCCGGTGGACGCACGGAAGTTGTGGCGCAGGCCCAGAGCGTGGCCCACCTCGTGCATGGTCACGTCTTTCAGGCTGTCGGCGATGTAGCGCTCGGCCTCGGGGCCGTTGGGGTCGAGTGCGCCGCGGCTGCTCAGCAGCTCGAAGCCGAATTGCGCCTGCTGCAGCGCTTCTTCGCCGTAGCTGCACTGCTGGAAGCGGCGTGCGAACTCGCCCGGCAGGGCGCTGGCGGCCTGTGCAGCTTCCGCGGCGGCGTCCTGACCGTTCAGGCGCGGCGTGGTGTCGCCGACGTTGTTGCGGAAGAAGCGCACCCAGTTCTCGGGGATGATCGCCGCGCCGCGCAGGATCTCGCCCGTGCGCGGGTCGCCCAGGCTGGGGCCCACGGCGGTGGCGCCGGGACCGTCGATGGCGAACCAGCGCACGGCCAGCAGGCGTTCGCCGTCGGTCGTGGCCCAGTCGGCGTCGGCCGGCTGCTGTTCCACCACCACGGCGTTCTGGAAGCCGGCGCGCTCAAACGCCTTGTTCCATTCCAGGATGCCGGCCTTGATGGGCGCGCGCCACTTCTCCGGGATGTTGCGGTCCATCACCACGCGGATCGGGTCCTTGGGCTCGGACAGCGCGGCCGCCGGGTCCTTTTTCTCCAGGCGCCAGCGCGTGATCTGGTGCGTGCGGATGTCACCGCCGCCGTCGTTGCCGAAGTCGAAGAAGGCGTCGGTGAAGTAGCCCACGCGCTGGTCGGCCAGTCGCGGCTTCATCGGCTCCACGGGCAGGGCGCGGAAGTTGTAGTTGGTGCTCAGGAAGAAGCTGCGCGGGTCGGGCACCACCCGGGGCGGGTTGGGCATGGCCGCGGGGTTGGGCGGCGGGCCGGCGGGGTTGAACACCGGCGGCGGCGGCAGCTTGGGCACGGCGAAGTGCGAGCGGAAGGTGATGGCCGTGCCTTCGGCCGTGGTGCGGGTGCGCGTGATGCTGGAGTTGCCGCGGTCCAGCGTATACGGCATGCGGTAGACGACTTCCAAATGCGTCTGCGTGCCCGTGATGTCACCGCCCAACAGGGCGTTGGCGTCCACCAGCAGCGACTTGCGGTCCACATGCGGCGCGGCGGCCAGCGGCGCCGAAGCCAGCAGGCTGTCGGAATAGCTTTCTTCCAGCGCCTGTGCCAAAGGCGTGCCAGCCGGCGCGCGGGCCATCAGGTTGCGCGCCACCATCTGCACGCTGTTGCCGACGCGGCGGAGCACCACCACCTGTTCGCTGCCCATCAGGCCGGGGAACAGAAACCCCTCGGGCATGCCGCCCACCAGGGAGGTGGAAAAGAACAGCGGCTTGTCCAGCAGGTTGGCGGGAATCTCCAGCCAGGTCTTTTCGTCCTTGGTCCACACCGTCAGGTAGCCGGCGGTGCTTTTGGCGTCCTTCACCACCTCGGTGAAGACCGGCGGCGCGCCGGGCACGGGCGGGCGCGGGCCTGCGGCGGCCGCCCCGGACGCGGCACCGGCGGGGGCCGGCGCGCTGCGCACCGCGTTGGCGATGGCGTTGCTGGGCGCGACCAGGCGCGGCAGCGGCGCTGCGGCTGGTGCACCGCCGGCGGCGGGTGCGGTGGCCGTCGCGGCGGTGGCGGGGGCGGCTGGGGCGGCGCCGGTGGTGGGCTCGGTGGCGCAACCGGCCAGCACGGCCGCCGCCACGGCGCTCAGCAGCGCGGGCGCGGCCAGGCGGCGGCGGGAGGCCTCAAGGGGGGCAGAAGGATTCAGGGGCATGCCGGCGTCCGGTGGAACAAAGACGCTGACGGTAGCGCAAAGCCCGCCGGCTTGCGCCGGGGCTGCGACGAAACCGCGCCCGTGGCGCTTGAACGGTGGTGCGCGCCGGCCCGTGGCTTCAGCCGCGGGCGGCCAGGGCGGCCAACAGCTTGGCGTGGATGCCGCCAAAGCCGCCGTTGCTCATGCACAGCACCTGGTCGCCGGGGCGGGCGGCCTGGGCGATGGCGGCCACCAGGGCTTCCACCGTGGGCAAGACCTGGGCCGGGTGCTGCAGCGGGGCCAGGGCCTCGGCCACGCTCCAGCCGTAGTCGCCTTGCAGCGCGAAGCTGAGGTCGGCCTCTTCCAGCGCCCAGGGCAGCTGGGCCTTCATGGTGCCCAGCTTCATGGTGTTGGAGCGCGGTTCGAACACCGCCAGGATGCGCTGCGGCCCCACCGCCCGGCGCAGCCCGTCCAGCGTGGTGCGCATGGCCGTGGGGTGGTGGGCGAAGTCGTCGTAGACCTTCACGCCACCGGCCTCGCCGCGCAGTTCCATGCGGCGGCGCACGTTCTGGAAACTGGCCAGGGCCTGGGCCGCCACCTCGGGCGGCACGCCCACGTGTTCGGCCGCGCCGATGGCCGCCAGCGCGTTCATCTGGTTGTGTTCACCCAGCAGCGGCCACTCCACGCGGGCCAGCTTCAGGCTGCCGCGCAGCACGTCAAACGCCTGCGGCTCGCCACGGGCGCACAGGCCACCGGGTTCTTCGCGTTTGGTGCCGAAGCGCTGCACCTCGCTCCAACAGCCGCGTTGCAGCACGCGCTGCAGCGCGGCCTCGCGGGCGTTGACGACCAGGCGGCCGCTGGCCGGCACGGTGCGCACCAGGTGGTGGAACTGGGTCTCGATGGCCGCCAGGTCCGGGAAGATGTCGGCGTGGTCGTGTTCCAGGTTGTTCAGGATGGCCGTGCGCGGCCGGTAGTGCACGAACTTGCTGCGTTTGTCGAACAGCGCCGTGTCGTACTCGTCGGCCTCGATGACAAAGGCCGCACCCACACTGCCGGGCACGGTGGCCGCCGGGTTGCCCAGGCGCGCCGACACGCCAAAGTTCTGCGGCACGCCGCCCACCAGGAAGCCCGGCTGCAGGCCGGCGCATTCCAAGATCCACGCCAGCATGCTGGTGGTGGTGGTCTTGCCGTGGGTGCCGGCCACGGCCAGCACGTGGCGGCCTTGCAGCACGTTTTCGGCCAGCCACTGCGGGCCGCTGGTGTAGGGCAGGCCGGCGTCGAGGATGGCTTCCATCAGCGGGTTGCCGCGGGTCACCACGTTACCGATGACGAAGACGTCGGGCTTCAGCGCCAGCTGGTCGGCGCCAAAGCCCTGCACCAGTTCGATGCCCAGGGCCTGGAGCTGGTCGCTCATGGGCGGGTAGACGTTGGCGTCGCAGCCGGTGACGCGGTGGCCGGCTTCGCGCGCCAGCGCGGCCAGGCCCCCCATGAAGGTGCCGCAGATGCCGAGAATGTGGAGGTGCATGGCCGGGCATTCTAGGAGCGGCCCGCGCCGGCGCACCGCCCTGCGGCGCCCGTGCTCAGGCGCCGGCCGGTGGGCCTGGCCAAGGGCCGGTTTCGTCGGTGCAGCGCCCGTGTTGGTCCACGCAGAGGAAGTCCACGCCCTGGGCCTGCAGAAAGGCCGGGGCCTGTTCGCCGCTGAGCATGGCGATGGTGCTCAGCACGCCGGCGGCCAGGCAGCCCGGGGCCAGCACGCTGACCGAGCGCCAATGCTGCACCGGCCAGCCGGTGCGCGGGTCCAGCACGTGGCAGTAGCGCTGGCCGTCGCGTTCGAAAAAGCGTTCGTAGTCGCCGCTGGTGGCCAGGGCGCCGGCGTGCAGTTCCACGCGCGCCAGCACGGCACCGGCCTGGCGCGGGTGGGCGATGCCCAGCACCCAGGGCCGGCCGTCGGGGCGTGGCCCCAGCAGCCGCATGTCGCCGCCCAGGTTCACCAGGGCCGCGGTGACGCCGGCTTCAGCCATCAAAGTGGCGGCCCGGTCGGCGGCGTATTCCTTGCCGAAACCGCCGAAGTCCAGCGCCATGCCGGCTTCGGGCAGGCGCAAGCGCGGGCGCTGCCATTGCACACGCTGCCAGCCCACACGGGCGCGCAGCGGTGCCAGTTCGGCCGCCGTGGGCACGGTGCCACGCTGGAAGTCCCAGGCCTGGCCCAGCACGCCGGTGCTGATGTCGAACAACCCGCCACTGGCCTGGAAGGCCTGTTGTGCGAAGTCCAGCAGGTCGGCGGTTTCCTGGTCGGCTTCGTGCCAGCGGCCGTCGCCGGCCGCCGCGTTCAGCCGCGACAGCCAGCTCTCGGGCCGGTAGCGCGAGAACTTGTGTTCGATGCGCCGCACCTCGGCGATGGCCACCTGCACGGCCTGGTGCGCCGCGGGCGTGACCAGGTCGGCCGGCAGCTGGATGCTGCAGGGCCCGCCCAAGGCGCGGAAGCCGAAGACGGTGTCAGCTGCCGCAGCCGATGCGGGTGCTGCCCAGCGCGACATCGTCGATCCACACGGTGTTGGTCTGCCCACCATAGGCTTCCCAGCCCAGGCGCATCAGGTTCAGGTTTGGCCGCCAGTTGTTGATCTGCGCCAGCCAGGTCTGGTCCACGTCGGCCGTGGCCACGCCGTCCTGCTGCAGGCCCGCCGGTGCGACGCCGTTGACCCAGGTTTGAATCGTGCCGTCGGTCTGGTCGAACTTGAACTCCACGCAGGTCCAGGTGTTGGCCGGCAGGGGCAGGCTCATGGCGATGCCTTGGGGGCTGAGGGTGGGCAAGGTGGCGTCGTCCTTGGAGCGGTTCCACTTGATGATG
This sequence comes from Rubrivivax sp., assembly GCA_046318395.1. Classification (GTDB taxonomy): domain Bacteria; phylum Pseudomonadota; class Gammaproteobacteria; order Burkholderiales; family Burkholderiaceae_C; genus Rubrivivax. Next base: position 37,013 of record JBKCUM010000230.1, on the reverse strand, counting down.
CCGCTTTGCCCGCCCAGCCGCAGTTCCTGCGACTGTGTGCCCGAGACGTCGTTGGCGTCGCGCATCGACAAGAAGGTGACGTGGGCGGCGTCCAGCGCCTTGGCCAGGCGGATGTAGAAGCGCCCGTAGCGCACCGCGCCCAGTGTGTTGATGGCCGCGGTTTCGATGAAGGCGTGGCCGCAGTAGTCGGGGCCGGGGTCGATGCGCACCGACTTGCTGCCACTGCGCGCCACGCTGCCGTCCACCGTGGCTTTGCCGCTGCCCGAGAAGCAGTTCGGGCCGCCCACGGCCCAGCGTGCGCTGTCGGGCACGGCGCCGACGGTGCCGCTTTCGAAGTCGTCGCACAGCGCCAGGCTGCTGCAGGCGGCCGCGGGCGGCGGGGGCGGGGGTGGCGGTGCCGGGGTGGGGGCTGGCGGCGGCGGCGGTGGTGGCGTGGGTCCAGGCGGTGTGGGTGCAGGCGGGGTGGGCGCCGGTGCTGGCGCCGCGGGGGGTGTGCCCGCGGCGGGGGCGCCGGCCACGGGGCCCAGCGCCGTGCCGTTGCTGCTCTCGGTGTTCCAGCGCGGTTCTTCGTTGTCGCCGCTGCCGCAGCCGGCCAGCAGGGCCACCATCAACCAGCTCGATCGGGTGGTGTTCATCGGTGTGGCTTCAGAAGCTCAGAAGCTGTAGGCCAGGCCGGCCTGCAGCATGGTGGCGCGGAAGGGGTCCAGGCCCAGCGAACCTTCGCCGCCCAGACGCCATGCCGGGCGCTGTTCATAACGTTCCAGTTTCAGGTCCACCGTCCAGCTGCGCCAGGTGAACTCGGTCTTCAGCCCCACGGTGAGGGCACCGAAGGCCGACAGTCGCTGGTCCACCGCGCTGTAGGTGGGCTGGCCCAGGGTGCCGGGGTAGACGGCCAGGTCGGTGACGGGGTCGAAGTAGAAGCTGGCCGAAGACTGCGTGTGGTAGCGCAGCGAGGGCGTCAGCTTCCAGGCGCCGGTCAGCGGCAGCACCCATTGCAGGTCCACGCTGTGGGCCCGCACGTCGTAGCTGTCGCTGTAGTAGCGGTAGCTGGCGCGCTGGGTGATGCCCAGGGCTTCGACGTGGTGGTTCCAGCGCATCAGGTAGGTGCTGATGTCGCGTTCGCGCGGGCGCCGGTCGAACTGTTTGTAGGGGTCGCTGAAATAACCGCGGCCGCGGCTCTGGCCCAGCGACAGCTGCACCAGGTCCACCGGCGTCAGCGCGCTGGTCACGCTGAGCATCACTTCCTGCGTGCTGCGCTGGTCCTGCACCACGTTCAGCACGCCGCCCCCGGTGGGGCGGATGGTGTCGCGTGCGCCGCCCAGGGCCAGGCTGTAGGTGGTGTTGTTGTCGGCGCTGGCGGCCCGCACCTCGGCCGACCAGGCCTTGGAGACGTAGTCGTTCTCGCTGGACTGCGCACCGCCCACCGCGATGGCCACACGTTCGAAGTAATGCGTGACGCGCGCGTCGCCCGCGGTGCGGCGGTCGCTCATCTGGCTGGCACCGCTGACGTCGCTGTAGTAGCGCGGCGAAGCGCCCGACACCTTGTCCACCGTGCCCGAGGCTTCCACCAGCCAGCGCCGGCCCAGTGGCACCGACAGCATCAGCGACGGTGCGTCCACGGTGATGCGCTGCAGCGTGCCGCCTGCTTGCCCGCTGTTGTACGGGTAGCGGGTCTGCACGGCCTGGCTGTCGCTGTAGTGCAGGTATTTGGCGGCCACAGTGGCTTTTTCGGGCGCTTCTTCGGCCTGGGCCGCTGGGGGCATCACCCCCGGCAAGGCCAGGGCGGCGGCGGCCAACCAGCCCAGCGGGCGTGCGGCCGGTTGGCCGTTGGCTTCAATTGCAGCCACAACCACCCCCGCCCACGCCGGTGCCACCCGACGCGGCTTCTTTGCTGTTGTAGATGTGCTGGCTGAAGCGCTGCTCCAGACCATCGCCGCCCATGCCCATCTCGGGTTTGGCCAGGTGGCCCTTTTCCCAGGGCTGCGGCGGCTTCAAGGGGGCACAACCGGCCAGCACGGCCAGCCAGGCCAAGGCCGCCAGGGCCGCCGCGGCACGGGCCACCTGCGCGCGGCGGCAGGCGGTGGTGCGTGGGGCGTGGGCCGTGCGGGCCTTGCAGGGCGGCGCGTTCACAGCGCGGGCTCGCCGAGGGCGGCGCGGATGCGGTTTTCCAGCTCGCGGCGGTCGCTGTCGCGGAAGCCGCTGTGTTGCCCCAGCACGCGGCCTTCGCGGTCCAGCAGGGTGGAGCTGGGCATGCTTTTCACCTCGTAGGCCTTGGGCGTCTGGCCGCTGGCGTCGTAGGCCAGGCTGAACTGTGCCGGCGTCTGCGCCAGGAAGCGGTCGGCGTCTTCGCGGCGCTGGTCCAGGTTGACGGCCACGATGCGCAGGCCCTTGGCGGCGTACTTGGTGTGCATCTCGTTCATCCACGGGAACGACAGCTTGCAGGGCCCGCACCAGGACGCCCAGAAGTCGACGAAGACCACCTGGCCCTTGAACTGCGCCAGGCGCACGGGGCCCTGCGGCCCCTGGGCCTGCAGTTCGGGGGCGCGCTGGCCGGCTTCCAGGGCCAGGGTGGTGGTGCTGAACAGGGCGGTGCAGGCCAAGGTGGCTGCGGCCAGCCAGGGGAGGGTTTGGCGTTTCATGTCGGTGCTCATTCGGGGTGGCGGTTGGGGCCGGGGAGATGGGGGTGGAGGGGCTGGCTGCGCTGCTGCAGCCGGACCAAGGCCAGCGCGGCCAAGGCCAGGCCCAGCACCCACCAGGGGGACCCGGCGCCCGCGCCCACGTTGGTGACCTCGGTGCGGGCTTCGGCCTGCAGCGGCACGCTCAGCACGGTCAGGTCTTGGGCTTCCACGCGCAGCTGGCCGGTGGCGCTGCCGCCGGTGCTGGGCGTGAAGCGCACGTCGACCGTGCAGCTGGCGCCGGGCGACAAGGTCCACGGCACGCCCTGGCAAGCGTCGGTGGCGCTGCCGGCCGTCACCGTGAAGCCGCCGCTGGCGGTGAGGCTGCGGATGGTGGCCGTGGCTGCCGAGCGGTTGCTGATGCGCAATGACAAGGCCTCGCTCTGGCCGCCGGTGCGCACGGCGATGGCGCGGAAGTCCAGGCTGGCGCGGTCGGCGGCGAAGGGGGTCACGCTGCCTGTGCCACTGCCGCCGCCGGTGTTGCCGCCACCGCCACCCGTGCCACCGCCGGTGTCGCCCCCGCCACCTGTGCCACCACCCGTGTCGCCCCCGCCGGTGGACGTGGCGCCCGTGCCGCGCAGCAAGGTGTCGGGCGGGTTGCTGCCGTTGGAGGCCACCAGCAGCGTGGCGCTGCGCGGGCCGGCGCTGTCGGGGGCGAAGCTCAGCACCACGGTGCAGCTGCTGCCCTGGGCCAGGCGCACGCCGCCCAGGCAGGTGCCACCGCCCACCGAGAACACCCCGGCGTCGGCGCCCACCAGGGCCAGGGCCGACACGGCCACCTCACCGGGCCCTTGGTTCTCCAGCGTCAGCGTGGGGGCGGTGCCGGTCTGGCCGGTCTGCACGGGGCCGAAGTCCACGCTGGCCGGGGCGTTGCGCCAGGCCAGCACCGGCAGGCTGGTGGTCACGCCCTGGCCGGTCAGCACCACGCTGTTCGGCGAGCTGAAGGCGTTGGACTGGATCACCATCTGCTCGGCGGCCACGCCCTCTTGCGGCGTGTAGCCCACGGTCAGCGCGCAGCCCTGGCCAGCGGGCAGGCTGGCCGGGCAGTCGTGGCTGACGCTGAAACCACCGCCGCTGCTGGTGATGCCGCTGATCAGCAGCGTCGCCGCGCCGCTGTTGCTCAGCTGGGCCACCCGTGGCACGGCGCTGGTGCCCACCGTCACGCGCCCGAAGCCCAGGGCCGCCTGCGACAGCGTGATGAACGGCGCCGCCGTGCTGATGGCCTCGCCGCTCAGCGACACCGTGGCGCTGCCGCTGGGGGCGTTGCTCGCGATCACCAACTGCGCGCTGCGCGTGCCCAGGGCCGAGGGCCGCAGCGCCACCGTCACCGTGCACTGGCCCTGGGGCGGCACGGCCAGGCTGGTGCTGCAGCTGCCGCCCAGCACCATGTCGGCGGCGTGCAGGCCCACCACCGACAGGCTGCTGAACACCAGGTTGGCCGTGCCGCTGTTGCCCAGCGTCAGCGTGCGCGGGCTGCCGGTCTGGTTCAGCGCCTGCGTGCCCAGGTCCAGCAGCAGGTGGTCCAGCGTGAGGTTGGGCGACGCACTGGCGTTCACCGCGCCCACCAGGGCCACGGTGGACGTGCCACTGCCAGCGTTGTGCGACAGGGTCAGCGTGGCGTTGCGCGTGCCGGCGGCGCTGGGCGTGAAGCGCAGGTCCAGCGCACAGTTGGCGCCCGCCGCCACCGGCGTGCCCACGGCGCAGTTGCCGCTGCTGGCCAGTGCGAAATCGGCCGCCTGGGCGCCGGCGATGGTCAGCGCGCTGAAGACCAGCGGCGCCTGCCCGGTGTTGCTGACCAGCACCCGCTGGCTGGGCGAGGTGCTGCCCAGGGTTTCGGCGAAGGTCAGCTGGCTGGGCGACAAGGTGATGGCCGGTGCCGTGGTGCCGCCCGTGCCCACCAGCGTGGCCGTGCTGCTGCCGGCGTTGTGCGTGACGGTCAACGTGCCCGAGCGTGTGCCCGACAAGGTGGGCCTGAACACCACGCCCAGCGTGCAGCTGGCCCCGGCGGCCAGCGACTGGCCTTTCTGGCAGCTGCCGCCCGACAGCGCGAAGTCGCTGCCGGCCGTGGTGCTGAAGTCGGTGATGGTCAGCGCCGCCGTGGCGCTGGCGGCGTTGCTCAGCGTCAGCGTCTGCAAGGGCGTGGCCACGGCCAGCGGCTGGTTGCCGAACCCCAGGCTGGTGGGGCTGAGTGTGGGCCGCGGTGCGGCCGCCACCGGCAGGTAGCTGGGCGTGCCGCCCAGCGTGCTGGCGATGTAGGCGGCCAGGTCGTTGTACTGCTGCGCCGTGAGCCGGCCGGCCAGGAAGCTCATCTGGCTTTGCCCGGCCACGGCGGCCTGGATCTTGGCGGCGCTGATGCCCGTGGTGATGCGGTTCTGCGGGTTCGCGGGCAGCGAACCATGGCAGGCGATGTTGGAGCAGCCGCGTTGGCCGGCCACGATGCTGGTGATGTACAGCATCTGGCCATTGGCCACGTCTTGGGCCAGGGCTGTTGTGGTGGGCAGCAGGGTGGCCACGGCCCAGGCCAGGCCGGCCGCCAGGTGAACAAGGCGCATCGGTCAGGCCTTCAGCCAGGGCAGGTTGTTGCGGGCGGCGTTCCAGATGCCGTCGGTGTGGTCGCCGTTGGGACCGCGCACGTTCGGGTAGCCCCAGGTCGTGGTGTTCATGTCGGCCTGCGTCACGCCCATGCTGCGCAGCACCATCCCCATCCACTGGTTGTAGAGCAGGCCCGAGTACCAATGCGGGTCCGACGACCAGCCGAAGCTGGTCAGGTCGCGGTAGTCGGCGTACAGCCCGGTGCGGAAGAAACCACCGGCATCGCCCAGCGTGGCCACCGGGATGCAGCGGTTGTGGTGGTGGCCGGGGTTGCCGCCCGAGCCCAGTTCAAAGGCCGTGGCCAACAAGGCCTTGTCGAACAGGCTGCGGCCGTCGGCGCTGGTGATGGCGTCCAGCTTGTTGGCCATGTCCAGCAGCGCCCCTTCGAACTGCAGGCGCACGGCGGCGTTGAAACCGGCGCGGCGCGCCGGGTCGTCCAACGAATGCGCGTAGTTGTTGTGCCAGGCGTGTTCGGGGTCGGGGCCGAAGGTGTAGGTGTGGGGCCCGCACACGTACACGCGGCTGATGCCGGCGGCGAAGGCCGCCACCACGATGTCGTTCCACAGCTGTTCGCACTGCGCCTGGCGCGCGGGCTCGCCGTAGAAGCCCGAGCTGTTCTCCACCGAGCCGGTGTCGGTGGTGGGCCGGGTGAAGCTGCTGTTCACCGGGGCCGTGCTGCCGCCGCTGGCGCCGGGCAGCTTGCTCTCGATGTCGTTGAGCAGGTCCATGTAGTTCGTCAGCCGGTTGCGGCAGTCGGTGCCGCAGGCCGGGTCGGCCAGCACCTGGTCGGCATGGGCTTTCACGCGGTCCACCAGCACCACCCGTTCGGGGGCTGTGGTGCCCGTGCCGGGGCTGCCCGTTGTGCTGCCGCCGAACAGCCGGTCGAACAACTTGGTGTTGCTCTCGGCCGTTTGTTCGGTCTGCACGGTGGCGGTGCCCGAACGCGACAGCGACACCAGGTTGCGCACGATGGCGCCTTGGCGCGGCTTGCTGGGGTAGAAGCTGGGCGCGTTGGCCAGCACCTGGTCGATGGTGGGGTTGGCGGTGTCGCCGCCCAGCGAATAGCCGCGGTTGTGGCCCACGCTGGTGTGGTAATCCAACCCGTTGATCACGTTCATGCGCGACACCATGCGCGGCGTCAGCGCGCTGGCCTTGGCGCGCAGGATGTCGCTGATGACGGTGTCGCCGTCCTTGTTCTCGGGCGTCAGTGGCCTGGCCCGCACGGCCACGCCACCTTCGTTGGCGGTCAGTGTGGGCGTCTGGTCCAGCAACGGGCCGAAGAACTGGCTCTGGAACACGCCGTGCCAGGTGGTCATGTGCACGAAGTAGCGCTCGGCCGCGGCCGCGGCTTCGGTGGCGGCGCGCACCTCGCGCGGCAGCAGCGAAGGCAACAAAGGCAGCGCCAGCAGCGTGCCACCGGTGCCCACCAGGAACTGGCGGCGTGAGAAGCGGTTGAAGGCGGGTTTCATGGCTGCACCGAGCGGATGTGGGTGAATTCCTTGCGCAGGGCCACCGAGGCCATCAGGCTGCGCAGGTTGGTGCCGTTGGCGGCCTGGCGTCGCAGGGACTCCACCAGGTCGGTGTCGGCCGTGGTGTCGTTGCGGCCGAAGGCGTAGCGCACGTAGTGGCGGGCGAAGCAGCGTTCAAAGTGGCCGCTTTCCAGCACCAGCTGCTGGGCTTCACCGGCGGTGGAGATGGCCCGCGGCAGCAGGCCGCTGAGCTGGGCCACCACGCCGGTGTCCAGCGGTTTGTCGCCCAGCTTCTTGCCGCTGTCGTCCAGCACGGTTTCCAGCTGGCGCACGCGGCCCAGCGCGTCAAAACCTTCGAACACAAAGCCCCAGGGGTTGATGGTGGCCTGGTGGCAGCCCACGCAGGAGGTGCCGGCCATCTGCGTCACACGCTCGGTGCGCTGGCGCGTGGTGAGCACGCCGCTGAGGTCGACCTTGGCGTTGCTCTGGTCCATGGCCGGTGGCGGCAGGGCTTGGCAGGTCAGCGCGCTGAGCACGCGGATGCCGCGCTGGATGGGCAGCGTGGTGTCGGTGGAGCCGTTGGCCAGCAGGCCCACCCGGGTCAGCAGCCCCACCCGCTCAGGCTGTGTGAACAGCGGTGGCGGGCTCTGGCCGTCCCACACGGGGGTGTTGTAGAGCGTGGCCAGGTCGCTGCTGCGTGCGAAGGCGTGGCGGTCGGTCAGCAGCTGCTGCAGCGAACCGTTGCGCTCGGCCACGTAGGACACCATGTCCAGCACTTCGGTGATGGCCGCGTCGCGTGTGGTGGGCAGGGGCTTGTAGCCGGCGGCGAAGGCGTCAAAGCGTGCGTTGCCCACCTTGCCGTCCGGCGCCGTCAGCTCCTGCAGGCGCCACCACTGTTCGAAGAAACGCCGCATCGGGCCTTCGGCGCGGGCATCGGCCACCAGACGGCTGACCTGGGCCTGCAGCACCTCGGGCCGCAGCAGGCTGCCGTCGTCGGCGGCCTTGGACAAGGTGGCGTCGGGCACGGTGTCCCAGAAGTGCAAGGACAGCCGCGTGGCCAGTTCGTGCGCACTCAGCGCTTTGCAACCACCGTCCGCGCTGCCGCTGCCACGTTCGACCACCAGGTAGAACTGGGGCGAGGCCAGCATCGAGGCCAGCACCTTGGCCAGCGCCGGGCCGGTGGTGGCGCCACCGGCGGCGGCCACATAGATGTCGACCTCGGCTGGTGTGAGTGGTTGGCGGAAGACCAGGCGGCCGGCCTTGCGCACGAAGTTGGCCAGGCAGGTGGCGTTGTCGCTGCAGCTGCCCAGCAGTTGGGTCACGCGCGCGCTGCTGTTGGTCAGGCTGGTGGCCAGCGACACGGCCGTGCTGTGCAGGGCGCCCACCTGGCGGGTGCTCAGCGTGCTGTCCAGGCGTTCGAAGCCGGTGTGGCGTGCGCTGTCGGGGTTCACCAAGGTGTCGGGCGGGAACAGCGCCTGCTCCGTCACCAGGCCGGCCACCGACGCGGCCAGCGTGCTGTCGCCGCTGAGCTGCCGCGTGATGTCGCCCAGCGCCTGCACCAGCTGGCGGCGCGTCAGGCGGCGGGGTTGGCCGGCGGCGTGGCAGCCCACGAACGCTTCGGCGCTGGTCTCGGCCGCGGCCACCGTGGCGCGCTGGGCGTGGGGGTCCATGCCCGGTGTGGCCACCACCGGGGCGGCGGCCACCGGGCCACTGCCACTGTTGGACGAACCCGCGGTGCCCGCAGGGCTGCCCCCGCCCTGGCCGCCACCGCAGGCGGTCAACAGGCCCGCGGCCCAAAGACAAAACACAACAACACGCATGACAGCACGACCCTTGGAAGACAGATGGGTCCGCCAACGCCGGGGGCGCGCGCAGGGCTTGGGCCGCGCCGAAGCGGTGCGGTGGTCAGGCCCGGCCCTCGCAGTGGGTGGCAGCGGACGGCGCATGCTGAGGCCGCCGTGCCGCGCCGGGGCGGTGCCCGAGCGGGCCATGGGTCGCAGATCGTTGCCAGCCTGCGTGGGGCCGCAATAAACGTAAGCGCACGCAGCCGGCGCTGAGGTTTCCAGCCGTAAGCGTGTGTGCCGGTGCGGGGGGCGTGCCCCCGAGGGGCGGTGTTACAGCGGCCGTGCGCCCTGCGGCGCTGGGGGCGGGCAGGCCGCTGACACTCGAAGTGAGTGGCTTGACACCGTTGTCAGGCTGGAGCGTGACAAATTCACGGCGCCGAATCGGCGCAGGCCGCTCGCGCCGTGCGGCCGAACGTGCCTGAGAGCGTGCGTGTGGCCGTGCGGTGCGGGCGCCTGGTGAGGGCGCCGTGATGGCGCCGTGCGGGCTGGCCGAGGCCTGAGCCGCCGGCCCCGGCTTCAGCCGCGCAGGGCTTCGCGCGCCGCGGCGATGGTGGCCGCGATGTCGTCGTCGCTGTGCGCGGCGCTCACGAAGCCCGCTTCGTACAGCGCCGGGGCCAGGTACACACCCCGCTGCAGCATGGCGTGGAAGAAGGCGTTGAAGCGTTCTTTGTCGGTGGCCATCACCACGCTGTAGTTCTGCGGCAGGGACTGCGCTTGTTCAGCGGGCAGTGTGCCCGTGAAGAAGAAGCCGAACATGCCGCCTTGGCAGTCGCCCACAAACGGCACGCCGGCTTCTTGTGCGGCGGCCGTCAGGCCATCGACCAGGCGCTGGGTCTTGGTGCCCAGGGCTTCGAAGAAACCGGGGCGGGTGATCTCCTTCAGCGTGGCCAGGCCGCAGGCCGTGGCCACCGGGTTGCCGCTCAGCGTGCCGGCCTGGTAGACCGGACCCAGCGGCGCCAGTTTCGACATCACCTCGCGGCTGCCACCAAAAGCCGCCAGCGGCATGCCGCCGCCGATGACCTTGCCGAACACGCTCATGTCGGGCTGGAAGCCGGGGATCAGCTGCGCGTAAACACTTTGGGCGCTGCCCAGGGCCACGCGGAAGCCCGACATCACCTCGTCGAACACGAACAGCGCGCCATGCTGGGTGCACAGTTCGCGGATGCGTTTCATGAACGGCACGCTGGCGCGCACGAAGTTCATGTTGCCGGCGATGGGCTCGATCATCACGCAGGCGATTTCCGGCCCGTGGGCCTGGAAGGCTTCTTCGATCTGCTCGACGTTGTTGTATTCCAGGACCAGCGTGTGCTGCACCACCTCGGCCGGCACGCCGGCGCTGGTGGGGTGGCCGAAGGTGGCCAGGCCCGAGCCGGCCTTGACCAGCAGCGCGTCGGCATGGCCGTGGTAGCAGCCCTCGAACTTGATGATCTTGCTGCGGCCGGTGGCGCCGCGCGCCAGGCGGATGGCGCTCATGCCGGCTTCGGTGCCGCTGCTGACCAGGCGCACCTGCTCCACGCTGGGCACCAGGCCGATGATGGCCTCGGCCAGCTCCACCTCACGTTCGGTGGGGGCGCCGAAGCTGAAGCCGTCGGCGGCGGCCTTCTGCACGGCCTCCAGCACGGCCGGGTGGCCGTGGCCCAGGATCATCGGGCCCCAGGAGCCGATGTAGTCGATGTAGCGCTGGCCCTCGGCGTCCCACATGTAGGCGCCTTGCGCGCGCTGGATGAAGCGCGGCGTGCCGCCCACGGCGCGGAAGGCGCGCACGGGCGAGTTCACGCCACCGGGGATGCTCTGTTGGGCGCGGGCAAAAAGGGCTTCGTTGCGGTTCATGGCGGGGGCTTCCTGGCGCAGCGCGGGCAGGGCTGGCGCGGCAGAACAAGGCGGGGCACGGCGCCGCACCGGCGGCGCCGTGGGGGTGGTGGGGTCAGTGGATGCGGCGCGGTGCGCTCTTGCCGTCGGGCGCGTCGAAGCCGCCTTCGGGGCCTTCGCCACCTTCGGGCAGGCCGTCGGGGCCCAGTTCGCCTTCTTCCGGAGGCGGCAGCGCCCAGAAGAAGCGGTCGGGCACCACGTGGCCCATGCCGGGGCGGAAGCCCGCGTCCAGGCTCTGGTCCAGGAACGACAGCGCCTCGCCCACGGCGGCTTGCAGTTCGCTGCCCGAGGCCAACAGCGCGGCCAGCGACGCCGCCAGCGTGTCGCCGGCCCCGACGAAGCCGGTGTCGAAGCGCTCGAACTTCTCGCCGGTCAGCGCGCCTTGCGGCGAGGCCAGCACGTTGTCGATGAACTGCTCGGCGCCCTTGCTGGGCAGCATGATGCCGGTCACCAGCACATAACGGGTGCCGTGCTGGCCGGCGGCCACCGCCAGTTCACGCGCCGACGGCGGGCGCTCGCTGTCCCATTCGGGCAGCAGAAAGTCTTGCAGCACCTTGTGGCTGCCCACCAGCACCTCGGTGGCGGGCAGGATGAGCTCACGGAAGGCGTCCAGGTAGGGCTGCTGCTGGTCTTCTTCCATCCACGACAGGCCGGGCATGTAGGCCACCAGCGGCACTTCCGAATAGTCGGACAGCACCTCGGCCACCGCGCTCACGCTGTCGGCGCTGCCCAGAAAGCCCACCTTGAAGCCGGCCACGGTGGTGTCTTCGAGGATGGTGCGGGCTTGTTCCACCACCACCTCGTCGTCCAAGGCGTGCTGGTCGAAGACCTCGGCGGTGTCGCGCATGACGATGCTGCACACCACCGGCAGCGCGTGCGCGCCCATGGCGGCGATGGTGGCCACGTCACCGGCCACGCCACCGGCGCCGCTGGGGTCGCTGGCGTTGAAGCACAGCACGCAGGCCGGCGGCGGCGGTTCCTGGGCGGGCCCTTGGGGGTCGACGGCTTCGGCGGGTTCGGGGGGGATCATGGGTGCGGGCCTTCTCGCCACCGCCGCGGCCCGGGAGTGGCCACATGCGGTTGGCGAATTCTGGGAGTGCTGTGTAGCTCCTCACAAATCCTTGAATTTCACAGGAAGTGCGTGGCTACAATCATTCATCATTGTAGTGAGTGACCGTCGAAACGTGAGCCAAAGCCGAACCTGGATGTGCCTGATTTGCGGCTGGATTTATGACGAGGCCGCCGGTGATCCGGAACATGGCATCGCCCCCGGAACCGCTTGGGCCGATGTCTCCATGAACTGGACCTGTCCGGAGTGTGGTGCCCGCAAAGAAGACTTCGAGATGGTCGAAATCTGACATGCCTGCCGGTTCGCACGCAGGCTGAGGAGGAACTTTCAAGGTGAACAGTGGCGTCCCCGAAGTGGCGGCGGCCGGTGCCAAGGTGCTGGTGATCGACGACAGCAACACGATACGCCGCAGCGCCGAGATCTTCCTGCGCCAAGGCGGGCACGAGGTGCTGCTGGCCGAAGATGGTTTTGATGCCCTGTCCAAGGTCAACGACCACGACCCGGAACTCATTTTCTGCGACATCTTGATGCCGCGGCTCGATGGGTACCAGACCTGCGCCATCATCAAGCGCAACCCGCGTTTCGCCCACGTGCCCGTGATCATGCTGTCGTCCAAGGACGGTCTGTTCGACAAGGCGCGCGGCCGCATGGTGGGTTCCGAGGAATACCTGACCAAGCCCTTCACGAAGGAGCAACTGCTGCGCGCAGTCGAGTCGTTCCGGCCCGTGGCCGGTTGAACCTGACGGGTGCCCCGCCGCTGCGCGGGTGCGCCCATTTTGACCTCTAGGACGCAAGCGAATGGCCATCCAGAACATCCTGGTTGTGGACGACTCCAAGACCGAACTGCATTTCATGGCAGACCTGCTGGGCAAGCGCGGCTACAGCGTGCGCACCGCTGAAAACGGCGAGGAAGCCCTGCGCCGCATTGGCGAAGAGAAGCCCGACCTCATCCTGATGGACGTGGTGATGCCCGGCCAGAACGGCTTCCAGCTCACCCGCACCATCACCCGCGACCCCCGTTTTGCCGACGTGCCCGTCATCATGTGCACCAGCAAAAACCAGGAAACCGACAAGGTCTGGGGCATGCGCCAGGGTGCACGCGACTACATCGTCAAGCCCGTCAACGCCGAAGAGCTGATGGTCAAGATCAAGGCCTTCGACTGATGGCCAAGCGCGAAGCCCTGCGCGAACTGCAAAGCCGCCTGGCGGCGCGTTTGCAGGCTGCCAAGACCGAGGCGCGCAGCGCCCGTTGGCTGGCGCTGGAGTCTGCCGGCCAGGGCTTCCTGGTGGCGCTGCCCACCGCGGGCGAAATCTTCCCGCTGGCCGGCTTGCTGCCGGTGCCGCACACCCAGCCCTGGTTTGCCGGGGTCGCTAACTTGCGAGGTGGTTTGCACGGCGTGGTCGATGTGGCCGCCTTCCTGGGCTTGCGGCCCACCTTGCAGGCCCCCGACGCGGTGCGTGAACACGCACAACTGCTGGCGCTGAACACCAACCTGGGCAGCCACTGCGCCCTGTTGGTGGAGAAGCTGGCTGGCTTGCGCGGCACCGAACAAATGACCGCCGAACCGGCGCCGCCCGGTCACCGGCCCAGCTTTGCAGGGCCGCGTTGGCGCGACGCCGATGGCCGTGTCTGGCAAGAAATCGACCTGCCCGCGCTGGCCCAGCACGAGCAGTTCCTGGGCATTGCGGCCTGAACATCCGTTGGACCGCACGGCCCGCGTTGGGCTTCACGAAAAAGATTGCAGGAAGAGGATCCCATGAGCTTGCTGGACAAGATGAAGGGTTTTGCACGCGGCAACAAGGCGCCCGAAGAGCCGCCCGTGCCCTTTGACGAGATCGAGGCCGCCGCCCAGAACCCCATGGAGGCCACCGTGCGCCTGGGGCCGGGCACCGTGCCCGCCGACGCCGCGGCCACGCGTGCCGGGGTCGACTCTTCCATCATCTCCGAGGCCTCGCCTTCGGAAATGGCCACCGAATACAGCGAAACCCGCATCCCCACCGAAGCCGACGAACTCGGCGCCGGTCTGGGCGGCAGCGGCTTGCCCGTCATCGGCCAATGGCCCGTGGCCAAGCAGCAGCGCGTGTTGCTGGGCCTGTTTGGCGCCGGTCTGGCCGGCCTGGTCATCGTCGGTGTCACCGCGGTGGTCGCCGGTAACCGCAGCGCGGCCCAGGTGAGCGCGGCCGGTCAGGGGCAGACGCAGTCGCAGCGTCTGGCCAAGTCGGTGTCGCAAGCGCTGGTGGGCGCGCAGACCGCCTTCCCGGAAGTGAAAGAAAGTGCCGAGCTGCTGGCGCGCAACGTGCGCGGCCTGAAGAACGGCGACGGCGACATCCCGGCCGCGCCGGGTGCCCTGCAAGACCAGGTCGACAAGCTGCTGCCCCAGGTGGAGCGCGCCGAGAAGAGCGCCGCGGCCGTGTTGGCCCAGCAGAAGACGCTGACCCAGGTCGGCGCCGCACTGCGCACCATCAACCGCCAGTCGGCCGACCTGCTGGAAACCGCCGAGACCGTCAGCTCGCTGAAGCTGCAGGGCGGCGCCTCGGCCGCCGAGCTGTCGGCCGTGGGCCAGTTGGTGATGCTGACGCAGCGCATCGGCAAGAGCGCGAACGAATTCCAGACCATGGAAGGCGTGAGCGCCGAAGCCGTGTTCTTGCTGGGCAAGGACCTGAACTCCTTCCGCGAAATCGCCGAAGGCCTGATCAACGGCAACCCCGAACTGCGCCTGCCGGGCACCAAGGACGCGCAGATCAAGGAACGCCTGCAACAGCTGCTGAAGCAGTACGAAGAGACGCGCACGCAGGCCAGCGCGATTCTGGGCAACCTGCAGGGCCTGGTGTCCGCACGTGAAGCGCAGACCGTCATCAACAACGACAGCGAACCGCTGCGCCGTGGTCTGGACCAACTGCAGACCGAACTGGCCGGCCGCGGTGGCCTGGGCTTTGGCACCGTGTTCTTCGGCCTGCTGTTCCTGGCAGCCCTGGGCGCCGGTGGTTTCGGCCTGCTGCGCCTGTTCGTGATCGCGCAGACCTCGCGTGCCCGTCAAGCCGACGCGCAGCGCCAGGAAGCCGAACGCCAGGAACAAGAGGCCAAGCGCGTCAACGACGCCAACCAGGCCGCCATTCTGCGTTTGATGAACGAACTGCAAACGGTGGCCGAAGGCGACCTGACGCAGCAAGCCACGGTGACGGAAGACATCACCGGCGCCATCGCCGACTCGGTGAACTACACGGTGGAAGAACTGCGGTCGCTGGTGGAGCAGGTGCAGAACACGGTGGGCCGGGTGACCGACACCACGCAACAGGTGGAACAAACGTCCACCGAACTGCTGGCCGCGTCCACCGAGCAGCTGCGCGAAATTCGCGAAACCGGTGAATCGGTGCTGCAGATGGCCGGCCGAATCAACGACGTGTCGGCGCAAGCCCAACAAACGGCCCTGGTGGCGCGCCAGTCGCTGGAAGCCGCGGAAACCGGTTTGCAGGCGGTGCAGAACACCATCGGCGGTATGAACGCCATCCGCGACCAGATCCAGGAAACCTCCAAGCGGATCAAGCGCCTGGGCGAAAGCTCGCAGGAGATCGGTGAAATCACCGAACTGATTTCCGACATTACCGAACAAACGAACGTGCTGGCCCTGAACGCCGCCATCCAGGCGGCCAGCGCCGGCGACGCAGGTCGCGGCTTCTCGGTGGTGGCCGAAGAAGTGCAGCGTCTCGCTGAACGTTCCGGCGACGCCACGCGGCAGATCGCGGCCATCGTCCGCACCATTCAGACCGACACGCAAGACGCCGTGGCCGCCATGGAGCGCTCCACGCAGGGTGTGGTGGAAGGTGCCAAGCTGTCAGACGCCGCCGGTACCGCACTGGGCGACATCGACCGCGTGACACGCCAACTGTCGGACCTGATTGCGCAGATTTCCGAGCAGGCCTTGCGCGAAGCCGACTCCGCCAACGTGGTGGCCGCCAACATCCAGCACATCTTCGCGGTGACGGAGCAGACCGGCGACGGTACCCGCTCCACGGCGCAGATGGTGCGTGAACTCTCCCGGACCGCCGAAGAACTGAAGGCCTCGGTGGCACGGTTCAAGGTGGCTTGAGGCCCGCACGCCCATGAACGCTGCTCTGGACACCAACCCGGGGGCCTTGAGCGGCCCCGGCGACGACCTCAGCGCCCTGGCCTGGGTGCAAGGCGAACTGCGCAAGTCGCTGGACGCGGCGAACAAGTCGTTGCGCCGCTACCTCAAGGACACCGAAGCCCTGGGTGGCTCCGACGTCGACGCCGTCGACCCGGCCGTGCTGCGCAACGCGCGCGCGCAGATCCACCAGGGCGTGGGCGCATTGGAACTGGTGGGCCTGCCCGGCCCGGCCAAGTTGCTGCGCGCCTGCGAAGCTGCCGTGCAGCGCCTGGCCAGCCGGCCCACGCTGATGAACCTGGCGGCGGTGGACGCCGTGGAGCAGGCTTCGTTCGCGCTGCTGGACTACCTGGGCCGCCTGCTGGCGGGCAAGCAGCTGTCGCCCGTGGCGCTGTTCCCCCAGTACCGCGCGGTGCAGGAACTGGCCGGTGCCGACCGCGTGCACCCCGCCGACCTGTGGCCGCAGGACTTCGCTTGGCAGGAGCTGCCGGCCGAAGCCGCCGTGGTGCCACGGCCGGCCGACGACCAGACACGCAGCGCCATGGAGGCCCTGGTGCTGGCGCTGATGCGCCCGCCCGACCGCCACCTGCTCAAGCACATGAGCGACCTGTGCGCCGGCCTCGCCGCGGGCGTGGACACCACGGCCGGCCCGTCGCGCCTGGCGGTGTTGTGGCAATTGGCGGCTGCGTTTTTCGAGGCCCAGTCGCAAGGCCTGCTGCCCAACGACGTGTACGGCAAGCGCGTGGCTTCGCGCCTGTTGGCCCAACTGCGCAGCACCGTCAAAGGCCAGGAAGACCTGTCCGAGCGTCTGGCGCAGGACCTGCTGTTTTTCTGCGCCAACGCCCGCCATCCCGCGCGCGGCCGCACCGCGGGCCCGCGCCTGCTGGCCGTTCGCCAAGCATGGGGCCTGCCGGCCATGGCCGAGGCCACGGTGGACTACGACACGCCGCGCCTGGGCCGTTTCGACCCCGCCTGGATCGCCCAAGCCCGCAAACGGGTGGCCAGCGCCAAAGACGCCTGGTCGGCCGTGGCCGGTGGTGAGCTGCACCGCCTGGGGGGCCTGTCGGAGCTGTTCACGCTGGTGGGTGATTCCTTGCAGCGCCTGTTCCCCTCGGGCGACGTGTTGGCCACCGTGCTGCAGCAAGCCGTGCAGCAGACCGCCCAGATCGGCCAAGCGCCCGATGCGCCGCTGGCCATGGAAGTCGCCACGTCCATGCTGTACGTGGACGCCTGCATCGAAGACGGCGAACTCGACCACCCCGAGCTGTCGGCGCGCATGCAGCGCCTGGCCAGCCGCATCGAAGACGTGCGCCGTGGTGCCGACCCGCACCCGCTGGAAGCCTGGATGGAGGAGCTGTACCGCCGCGTCAGCGACCGCCAAACCATGGGCAGTGTGGTGGCCGAACTGCGCGCCTCCTTGTCCGAGGTGGAAAAGCAGATCGACCAGTACTTCCGCGACCCCAGCCAGCGCCAGTTGCTGATCCCCGTGCCGGCCCAGCTGTCGGCCATGCGCGGTGTGCTGTCGGTGTTGGGCATGGGCCAGGCCTCGCAGGCCGTGCTGCACATGCGCGACGAGGTCGACGCCTTGGTGCAGACCGAGGTCGATCCGCACCGCGCGGTGCAGGCCGGCACCTTCGACCACCTGGCCGACAACCTGGGTGCCTTGAGCTTCCTGATCGACATGCTCAGCGTGCAGCCCACGCTGGCCAAGTCGCTGTTCAGTTTCGACCCCAGCACCGGCAAGCTCAGCGCCGTGATGGGCCAGGCCGAACGCCCCTCGGCCTTTGCGGCTTTCGACGACGCCCCGGCGAGCGCCAGCGTGCCCCTGCTCGACCAGGCCCAGCAGTTGGCCGAAGCCGCCGCGCAGGCCGACCTGCCCCCGCAGGCCCTGGCCGAAGAGTTCGAGCGCTTGTCGCGCCAGGCCGCCGCGGCCGACCAGCCCGGCCTCGCCCGCGTGGCCCACAGCGCGCGCCAAGCGCTGGACCAGGCCGGTGACGACAGCCACCGCCAAGCGGCCGCACACGCCGAATTGGCCCAGGCCCTGGCCGACTACGCGCCGCCCGCGCCGCCCGCCTTGCCGCCGGCCGCCCCGGTGCCGCCGGTGCGCGACGCCGCGCCCGGCGAGACGGGGTTGGAAGACGACGACGAGATGCGCGAGATCTTCATCGAAGAAGCGCAGGAAGTGGTCGCCAATGCCCAGGCCTCGCTGGCCAAGCTGGCCGAGCAGCCCGACGACCTGGGCGAGATGACCACGGTGCGCCGCGCCTTCCACACCCTCAAGGGCAGTGCCCGGATGGTGGGTCTGAAGGACTTCGGCGAGGCCGCCTGGGCCTGCGAGCAGCTCTACAACGCGCGCCTGGCCGAAGCGCCGCACGTCGACGCCGACCTGCGCGGCTTCAGCCTGGAAGCGTTGGACTACCTGGCCGGTTGGACCGATGCCATCGCCCAGCGCACGCCGGCGGGCCACACGCCCACCCCCGTGGTGCAGGCCGCCGACGCCCTGCGTCTGGAGGGCCGACGTGTGCCCGTGCAGGCCACGCCCGCTGCCCACGACACCCCCGTGGCCGGGCCCGCCCCGGCCGCGCCGTGGCTGCCCCCGGCGGACGACCTGCAGGCGCTGAGCCAGTCGTTGTCGGGTTTCCTGGCCCCTGGCGAACGTGCGCCCGCGGCAGAGGCCAGCGACGCCGTCCCCGTGGCCGAAGCCACCGAGACTGCGTTGGACCTGCCCCTGGACGGCCCGGCCCCGGAAGGCTGGCCCGCGGACCTGGACTTGGGCGAGGTGGTGGAAGCCACCGAGCTGCCGGCCATGCCCGACCTGGTGCTGGACGGCGACCTGCCGCCCGCCGATGCGGCCCTGACCGCCGAGGCCTTGGCCCTGGACGCTGCCGCCGGCCCGTTCGAGACCACCCAGCCGCTGCCGCCCGCTGGCGCTGCAGCCGACGAGGTGGCCGCGGCCGATGCCGCCCGCTTGCCCGTGGTCGACTTCAGTTTCGACCTGGCACTGCCGGAAGGCGATGCGGCGCACGAACGCACCGAACCTTTGCCGCCTCCGGTGGCCGACGCGGTCGAGCCGCCGCAGGCCGACGCCGCCACCGACTTGAGCCTGGACCTGGACTTGGCGGTTGGCGACGAACCCGATTTGTCCCTGGACCTGGACCTGGCAACCGCCCCCGAGGGTGCCCAGAACGCTGCCCCGGCCGCTGAGGCCGAGGCCGCAGACCCGACGGCCAGCCCCGCGCCGACCGACGCGGAAGAGGCCGCCGCCGAAGCGCCCCAGGCGGAAGCGCCCGCCGAGCCCGCCGACCCCGTGCCCGTGCAGGACGCACCCGCTGCACCCGCCGCGCCAGCGCTGACGCTGGACGAGGCGGCCATCGACGCCGCGCTGGCCGCCTTGGCCGCCGAAGACGCCGTGGAAGCCTTGGACGAGCCCGGCGACGCCGAAGCCGCGGCCGCCGCCGAAGCTGCGGAACTGGCGGCGCTGGCCGAGGCCATGGCCGCCGACGGCGTGGGCCCGGCGGCACTGGCCGCTGAAACCGGGGCGCCAGAAGCGCCGCTGGCCGAAGCCGCCACCGATGCGCCCGCAGAGCCCGTGGAAGCCACGGACCTCGAACGCGAGGGGTCGGCACCGGCCGAATCGGCCCCCGTCGACGAAACCGACGCGGTGGTGCCGGAGGCCCTGGTCGACGCAGCCGTGGACGCCGACACGGCCTCCGTGGACAGCGGCGCACCGGCTGCCGATGCCTGGCAGGGCGAAGCGCCCGAAGAGGTGGTGGACCTGCAAGACCTGGCCCAGCTCGACGGCCTGGCGCTGGCCGACATGGTCGCCACACCCGAGGCCGTGGAGGCCGCCGCGGTGGTCGAGGTGGCCGAGGTGGACGAAGGTGGCGCCGGTCTGGCCGCGAACGACGCGCAGATCCTGCCCACCGACGACGACGAGCAGGTCAAGCTGATCGGCGGCCTGCGCATCAGCATCCCGCTGTTCAACATCTACCTGAACGAAGCCGACGAACTGTCGCGCCGTTTGGGAACGGAACTGGCCGAGTGGGCGCACGAACACGAACGCCACCCGGTGTCGGAAGCCGCGGTGGCGCTGGCCCACTCCTTGGCTGGCAGTTCGGCCACCGTGGGCTATGCCGACCTGTCGGCCCTGGCGCGCGCGCTGGAACACGCGTTGATGCGCTCGCAAAGCCAAGGCCGCGGCCGTGCCGGCGAGCCGGCCTTGTTCGCCGAGGCGGCAGAAGAAATCCGCCGCCTGCTGCACCAGTTCGCCGCGGGTTTCTTGCGCACGGTGGAACCAGGTCTGATGGAGCGCCTGGCCGACCACGAACGTTGGCCGGCCGCCCCGGCACAGCCCGAACTGGGTGAAGACGGCGAGGCCGACGACAGCGCGTCGGGCTTCGACGCAGCGCCCGCGGTGCAGGGCTCGGCCTTCGCGCCGCTGATGCCGCAGGGCGCGGACGTGCGCCTGGACGACGACGAACTCGACGCCGCCGACGCCATCGACGACGAGCTGTTCCCGATCTTCGAAGAAGAAGCCGACGAACTGCTGCCGCAGTTGCAGGCCCGCTTGCGTGAATGGCTGGACCACCCGGGCAGCCAGGACGCACCGGCGGCCTGCATGCGCACGCTGCACACCTTCAAGGGCGGCGCCCGCCTGGCCGGCGCCATGCGCCTGGGCGAGATGGCGCACCGCCTGGAAGCCGGCATCGAGGCCTTGATGGCCCCGTTGTCGCACGGTGGGGTGCACGCCCATGCGGCCGAGATCGAACCGCTGTTGGCGCGCGCCGACGCCATGGTCTCGGCTTATGAGATCTTGCGCGCCGGCCCGGCCGCCGATGGCGTCGACCTGGCCTTGGACGCGGGCGCTTCCCAGGCCCTGCCGGCCGCCGCTGTGGCGGTGGCGGCCGAGTTGGCCGAGGCGGGTGAACCGCCGGTGCCGGCCGATGCCGCCGACGCTGCAGCGTCCGGTGCCGACCAGGCCGGCGCAGCCTCCTTGTCTGCGCCGGCCTGGCCGTCGGCCGCGACACGCGGAGAAGTGCTGCCGGTGGCCGGCATCGACTGGGCCCGTTTTGCCGTCACCGACCCCACGGCCGCCGTGCCGGCACAGGCCTCCGAGCGGCCGTTGGCCGCGGGCAGTGCCATGGTGCGTGTGCGCGGTGCGCTGTTGGACCGCCTGGTGAACCAGGCCGGCGAAGTCAGCATCACACGCGCCCGCATCGACGGCGACGTCAAGGGCCTGCAGGTCTCGCTGAACGAACTGACCGACAGCCTGGACCGCATGCGCCGCCAGCTGCGCGACATCGAGCTGCAGGCTGAAACGCAGATGGCCAGCCGCATCGAGGCCGCCAAGGCCGCGGCCGCGGCCTTCGACCCGCTGGAAATGGACCGCTTCACGCGCTTCCAGGAACTCACGCGCTTCATGGCCGAGTCGGTCAACGACGTGGCCACCTTGCAGCGCAGCCTGCAGCGCACGCTGCAAAGCACGGAAGACCAGTTGGCCGCCCAGGCGCGTCTGACGCGTGAACTGCAGGACGACCTGCTGCGCACGCGGATGGTGGAGTTCGACTCCATGGCCGACCGCCTGTACCGCACGGTGCGCCAGGCCGCCAAGGACACCGGCAAGCAGGTGCGCCTGGACATCAGCGGTGGCGCCATCGAAATCGACCGCGGCGTGCTGGAGCGCATGGCCGGGCCCTTCGAACACCTGCTGCGCAACAGCGTCGCCCACGGTGTAGAAAGCCCGGACGCGCGCGAAGCCGCTGGCAAGGACCGCACCGGCACGATCAGCGTGCGCATCACGCAAGAAGGCAACGAAGTCGGCGTCACCGTGCACGACGACGGCGCTGGCCTGAACCTGGCGCGCATCCGCGAACGCGGTTTGGAGCGCGGCCTCATCGGCGCCGACGAGCAGCCGGCCGACGACGAGCTGGCCCAGCTGATCTTCGCGCCAGGCTTCAGCACGGCGGCCACCGTCACCGAGCTGGCCGGCCGCGGCGTGGGTCTGGACGTGGTGCGCGCCGAAGTGAACGCCATGGGCGGCCGGGTGCAGGTGAACCACCGCGCCGGCGAGGGCGCCAGCTTCCGCCTGCTGCTGCCGTTGACCACGGCCGTCACGCAGGTGGTGATGCTGCGCTGCGGTGACCTGCAGGTGGCCGTGCCGTCCACGCTGGTGGAGGCCGTGCGCCGCGAGCGCAGCGCCGAAGTGGAAGCCGCCTACGCCCAAGGCCAGCTCACGGTCGCCGGTGAGGCCCTGCCGTTCTTCTGGCTGGCGGCCTTGCTGCAAGGCCCGCTGCGCGGGGGCACCGAAGGCCGTTCGCAGGCGGTGGTGCTGATCCGATCGGCCGACCAGCGTGTGGCGCTGCACGTGGACGAAGTGCTGGGCAACCAGGAAGTGGTGGTGAAGAACGTCGGCCCGCAGCTGGCGCGTCTGCCCGGCCTGGCCGGTGTGACGCTGCTGCCTTCGGGCGCGGTGGCGCTGATCTACAACCCCGTGGCCCTGGCCACCCTGTACGGCCCGGTGCTGGCGCCGCGCGTGGCGGCCCTGGCCACCCAGCCGGCGAGCGCAGTGGCCGAAGCCCTGCCGACGGTGCACAAGGCGCCGCTGGTGCTGGTGGTGGACGATTCGCTCACGGTGCGCCGCGTCACGCAGCGCCTGCTGGTGCGCGAGGGCTACCGCGTCACCACCGCCAAGGACGGCATGGACGCGCTGGAACGCCTGGTGGAAGAGCGCCCGTCGGTGATGTTGTCGGACATCGAGATGCCACGCATGGACGGCTTCGACCTGGCGCGTAACGTGCGTGCAGACGAACGTTTTGCGCAGTT
Organism: Rubrivivax sp.; assembly: GCA_046318395.1. Lineage (GTDB taxonomy): Bacteria > Pseudomonadota > Gammaproteobacteria > Burkholderiales > Burkholderiaceae_C > Rubrivivax. The sequence goes on along the minus strand of JBKCUM010000230.1, from coordinate 14,549 downwards.
GCCGATCATCATGATCACCTCGCGCATCGCCCAAAAGCACCGCGAGTACGCCGCGTCCCTGGGCGTGGACCACTACCTGGGCAAGCCGTACTCGGAAGAAGAACTGCTGGCGCTGATCGCACGCTACGTCGAGGCAGAGGCGCGGATCTGAGGACCGCATGGCTTTCCGATTGTCTGAGGCGGTCGAGGGCCTGGCCGACCTGACCGGTTTCCGCGACCGCGAAGTGCTGGACGTGGGACTGGTCGGGGTGCTGTTCCAACTGCTGCACCCGCAGTCGCTGGGCATCTACCGGGCGGTCGGCGACCACCACGACCGCCGGTGGCACACGCGCGCGGCGCAGGCGAAGGGGCAGGCTGCACCGGCGGGCGACCCGCTGTGGGCCGACCCCGACAGCCTGCCGCCGCTAGACAGCGAACCCCAGCGCGCCCACTGCCTGGCCAGCCAGCAGCCGCTGGCCATGGCGGGCCCGCCGGCACGCCATTGGTTCCCCATCGGCCACGAGTTCGATACGCAGACCGTGCTGGAGCTGCGGCTGGCGCAGCCGCTCAGCGGCGAACAACTGGGTCTGGTGTCGGCCATGTTGCGCGTGTTCAGGAACTTCCAGGGCCTGCTGGACTACAGCGAGCGCGACACACTGACCGGCCTGCTGAACCGCAAGACCTTCGACGAAGCCTTCTTGCGCCTGACTCGTGTTGACCCGGTGGCGGCGCCGGTAGCGGCCCCGGCCGAAGGCGGCCGCCGTGCGCCTTCGGCGACCACCTGGCTGGTGGTGGTGGACATCGACCACTTCAAGCGCGTGAACGACAACCACGGCCACCTGATCGGCGACGAAGTGCTGTTGCTGGTGGCCCGCCTGATGCGCAGTTCGCTGCGCTACAGCGACCAGCTCTACCGCTTCGGCGGCGAGGAGTTCGTCGTCATGCTGCGCTGCGGCACGGCCAACGACGCGCGCACCGCGCTGGAGCGCCTGCGCGGCAACATCGAGGCGTACCACTTCCCGCAGGTGGGGCGCATCACCGTCAGCCTGGGCTACACCGAAGTACGCCCGGCCGACACCCCGGCCGCGGCTTTCGGCCGGGCCGACAAGGCCGTCTACCACGTCAAGGCCAACGGGCGGAACCAAGTGGCCTACCACGCCGACCTGGTGCACAGCGGCCGCCTGCTCGACGACAGCGTCAGCGGCGACATCGACCTGTTCTGAACCCCGGCCTGGGCCGGTTCTGGGCGCCGGACCGCGCCCGATGCCCCTGCACGCCGAGAAGTTAAACAAATGATTCAAACGTTCGATAGACTTCGTCGCCATGCCTCCCCGCACCCTGCTGCCAGAACTGGCCCGCCGCCTGGGTTTCCAATGCGGTGAAGACGCGCGCCAGCGTTTGCTGCGCGCCAGCCTGAAGCTGTTCGCCGACAAAGGCTTCGCCCAGACCTCGGTGCGCGACCTGGCCGAGGCCGCCGGCGTGAACGTGGCCTCCATCAGCTACTACTTCGGCGACAAGGCCGGCCTCTACAAGGCGGTGTTCTTCGCCCCGTTGGGCGACGTGGCCGAAGACATCGCGCGCTACAGCCAGCCAGGCCAGACGCTGGTCCAGGCCTTGGAAGGCTTCTACGCCGGCTTCCTGCTGCCACTGCGGGACGGTGAAGCGGCCACGCACTGCATGAAGCTGCGCTTCCGCGAAATGATCGAGCCCACCGGCTTGTGGGCCGAAGAGCTCTCGGGCGGCATCCGGCCCATGCACGCGGCCCTGTTGGACCTGCTGTGCCGCCACCTCGGCTTGCCCGCGCCCGACGACGACCTGCAGCGCCTGGCCATGCTGATAGCGGGCCTGGGTGTGCACCTGCACGTGGGCCGCGACGTCATCGACGACCTGGCGCCGCAGCTCAACGCCGCGCCCGATGCGCTGGACGCCTGGGCCCGCCTGCTCACGCAATCGGCCCTGGCCATGGTGCAGGCCGAAGCGCAACGGCGAGGCCTGGTGCTGCCCACTGTGGCGCCCGTTGCGCCGATGTCCCCACCGCCGGCACCGCACGGCCCCGCGGCGCCGTCCGCCGCGGCCGGCCCGCGCCAGCCTTGAACCCCGTCTTCAGCCCACCTCGCCCACCATGACACCCGCCACCGCACCCTTGAACAGCCCCCGCCCGCACGGTGGCCCCCGTGCGCTGCACGCCGCCACCTGGGCCAGCCTGGTGCTGTTGACCGCCTGCGCCACGCCCACACCCCAGGCACCGGGCGCTGCGCCCGCCGGCCAGGCCTTGCCTGCGGCTTGGCAAGCGCCGCGGGCCGCCAGTGCCGTGGCAGCGGCGCCTGCCCAGGCCGGCGCGCCCGGCGCCTGGCTGCTGCAGCATGGCGACCCCGCGCTGCCGCCCCTGGTGCAGGCCGCGCAGCGCGCCAGCGCCACGGTGGCCCAGGCCGGGGCCCGCATCGAGCATGCCCGCGCCGCGCGCACCGCCGCAGGCGCGGCGCTGCTGCCGGGCGTCAACGGCGTGGCCACCCTGGGCCGCGGTCTGGCCGACCCCGGCGGTGTGCTGGCCACCAGCGCCAACGCCGGCCTGCAAGCGCGCTGGGAACTGGACCTTTTCGGCAGCGTGCGTGCCGGCCGCGACGGCGCCCAGGCCCGCTTGAACGGCGCCGCCGCCGACCTGCACGCCGCCCGCCTGGCCGTGGCCGCCGAAGTGGCCAGCACCCTGGTGGACCTGCGCGCCTGCCAGGCCCAGGCCCAACAGCAACAGCGCGACGCCGATTCGCGTGCCGAAACCGCCCGCATCACCGACCTGGCCGCGCGGGCGGGCTTGCGCGCACCGGCCGACGCCGCGTTGGCCCGCGCCAGCGCTGCCCAGGGCCGCACGCTGTGGTGGCAGCAGCAAACCGCCTGCGAGGTGCAGCTGAAGGCGCTGGTGGCGCTGACGGCGCTGGACGAACCCACGCTGCGCCAGCAGCTGGCCGCTGGCCAGGCCCAACTGCCCACGGCCGTGCCGGTGCCGCTGGCGGCGCTGCCCGCGGCCTTGCTGCAGCAGCGGCCTGATCTGGCCAGTGCCGCCGCTGCCGTGAACGCCGCCGCCGCCGACGTCGCGCTGCGCGACGCGCAACGCTGGCCGCAGCTCAGCCTCAGCGGTTCACTGGGTCGCACGCGCATCAGCACCGCCGCTGCAACGCTGGATGGCAACACCTGGAGCCTGGGCCCGCTGCAAGTGACGCTGCCGCTGTTCGACGGCGGTGAACGCGCCGCGCAGCAGGTGGCCGCCCGCGCCACCTACGACGCCGCCGTGCTGGCCTACCAGGCCAACCTGCGCCAGGCCGTGCGCGAGGTGGAAGAAGCCCTGGTGCGCCTGCAGGGCGTGGAGCAACGCCAGGCCGACGTGCTGGGCGCGGCCCAGCAGTTCAACCAGGTGCTGCAGGCCACCGAGGCGCGTTGGCGCGGCGGCCTGGCCAGCCAGATCGAGCTGGAAGAAGTGCGCCGCAGCGCGGTGGCCGCCACCAGCGCCGTGCTGGAACTGCAGCGCGAACGCCTGGCGCTGGGCATCGCCCTGTACCGCGCGCTGGGCGGCGGTTGGGACCTGGCCCAGCTGGGCGCCACCGAAGCGGCACCGACCGCGCCGCCCACCGCCGCAACCACTTCAACCGCCACCGCTGCCGCACGCTGAAGCCACCGCGCCAGCGTGCTTGCCTGACCCCACACCCCACCCGCCGTTCTGCCATGAAACCTGTGATCGACACCCTGCCGTCCGCTGTTCGCCAGGCCATCGCCCAACACCCCCGCAGCCTGGGCCTCAGCGCCACGGCCTTGGGTGTGTTGCTGTTGTTGGCGGCCCTGGCCGGCCCCTGGTCCAGCGGCCCGGCCCAGGCCGCCGACGCGCCTGCGGCCAAGGCGGCCGCCACCAAGGCGGCGCTCACCGTGGCCGTCACCACGCCGCAGCGCGGCACGGTGCAGCAGGTGCTCAGCGCCAACGGCAGCGTCAGCGCCTGGCAGGAAGCCAGCGTGGGCGCCGAGGCCAACGGCCTGCGCCTGGCCGAGGTGCTGGTGAATGTGGGTGACGTGGTGCGCAAGGGCCAGGTGCTGGCGCGGTTTGCCAGCGAGATGGTGGCCGCCGAGCTGGCCCAGGCCAAGGCGGCGCTGCTGGAAGCCGAGGCCAGCGCCGCCGAAGCCGCGGCCAACGCCGCCCGGGCGCGCGACCTGCAGACCAGCGGCGCGCTCAGCGCCCAGCAGGTCACGCAGTACCTCACCGGCGAACGCACGGCCGCCGCACGCCTGGAGGCCGCCAAGGCCGCGGCCCGCGTGGCCGAGCTGCGCCTGGCGCAAACCCAGGTGCTGGCGCCCGACGCCGGTGTCATCTCGGCCCGCGGGGCCACCGTGGGTGCGGTGGTCGGCGCGGGGCAGGAGCTGTTCCGCTTGGTGCGTCAAGGCCGGCTGGAGTGGCGGGCCGAAGTGCCGGCCGCCGACTTGGCGGCGTTGAAGCCCGGCCTGACCGTGCGCGTGGCGCCGGTGGGCGGCGCGCCGGTGGTGGGCAAGCTGCGCATGGTGGCCCCCACCGTGGACGCCGCCACCCGCAACGCCCTGGTTTACGTGGACCTGCCGCCAGGCGCACAGGGCGCGGTGAAAGCCGGCATGTTCGCGCGCGGTGAATTCGACCTGGGTGAACGCAGCGGCGCCACCGTGCCCGCCACGGCCGTGCAGCTGCGCGACGGCTTCGCCACGGCCTTCACCGTGGAGGCCGACAACAAGGTGCGCCAACGCAAGCTGCAGGTGGGCCGCCGGGTGGGCGACCGCATCGAGGTGCTGGCGGGCCTGGACGCCAACGCACGCGTGGTGGTGGCCGGCGGCGCTTTCCTCGCCGATGGCGACACGGTGCGCGTGAGCGCGGCGGCACCTGCTGCCGCCCCGGCCGCGGCGAAGTGAGGAGGCGGCCATGAACGTGTCCACCTGGTCCATACGCAACCCCATCCCGGCGCTGTTGCTGTTCGTCATGCTCACGGTCGTGGGCTTGATGGGCTTCCAGCGCATGAAGATCCAGAACTTCCCCGACATCGACCTGCCCACGGTCATCGTCACCGCCAGCCTGCCGGGCGCCAGCCCCACGCAGATGGAAACCGAGGTGGCGCGCAAGATCGAAAACGCCGTGGCCACGCTGCAGGGCGTGAAACACATCTACAGCACGCTGTCCGACGGCACGGCCACGGTGACGGTGGAGTTCCGCTTGGAAAAAGCCACGCAGGCCGCCGTGGACGACGTGCGCGACGCCGTTTCGCGTGTGCGCTCTGACCTGCCGGCCGACCTGCGCGACCCCGTCATCAGCAAGATGAACCTGTCGGGTGCGCCGGTGCTGACCTACACCGTGGGTTCGGCGCGCATGGACGACGAGGCGCTGAGCTGGTTCGTCGACAACACCGTCACCAAGCAGCTGCTGTCGGTGAAGGGCGTGGGCGCCGTCAACCGCGTGGGCGGCGTGAACCGCGAAGTGCGTGTGGCGCTGGACCCGGCCAAGTTGCTGGCCTTGAACGCCACCGCCGCCGATGTGTCGCGCCAGCTGCGCCAGGTGCAGCAGGAAGCCGCCGGCGGCCGGGCCGACGTGGGTGGCATTGAACAAAGCGTGCGCACCATCGCCACGGTGCAGAGCGCCGAGGAACTGGGGCGGCTGGAGATCGCGCTCAGCGACGGCCGCCGCGTGCGCCTGGACCAGCTGGCCAGCGTGCAGGACACCGTGGCCGAACCGCGCAGCAGCGCCTTCCTGGACGGCAAGCCCGTGGTGGCTTTCGAGATCCAGCGTTCGCTGGGCGCCGGCGAGGTGGAGGTGATGGACGGTGTGCGCGCGCAGCTGGACAAGCTGAAAGCCGAACACCCCGACGTGGTGGTCACCGAGGCCTTCAACTTCGTGGACCCGGTCAGCGAGAACTACAGCGGCTCCATGTGGCTGCTGTACGAAGGCGCGGCCTTGGCCGTGCTGGTGGTGTTCCTGTTCCTGCGCGACTGGCGCGCCACCCTGGTGGCGGCCACGGCGCTGCCGCTGTCGGTGATCCCGGCCTTTGCGGTGATGCACTACGTCTTCGGCTTCAGCATCAACGTGGTCACGCTGCTGAGCCTGAGCCTGGTGGTGGGCATCCTGGTCGACGACGCCATCGTCGAGATCGAGAACATCATGCGCCACCTGCGCATGGGCAAGACGCCGCTGCAGGCGGCCATGGAAGCGGCCGACGAGATCGGGCTGGCGGTGATCGCCACCACCTTCACGCTGATCGCCGTGTTCCTGCCCACGGCCTTCATGGCCGGTGTGCCCGGCAAGTTCTTCGTGCAGTTCGGCTGGACGGCGGCCATCGCCGTGTTCTTCAGCCTGGTCGTGGCGCGCATGTTGACGCCCATGATGGCGGCCTACATCCTGAAGCCGCCCAAGGGTGACGAACACGAACCCGGCTGGGTGACGCGCTACCTGAGCTGGGCGAAGTGGTGCCTGAAACACCGCGTGCTGACCATGCTGGCCACCGTGGTGTTCTTCGTCGGCAGCTTCGGCTTGGCCGGCCTGCTGCCCACCGGCTTCATCCCGCCCGACGACCTCAGCCAGACCCAGGTGACGCTGACGCTGCCGCCCGGCAGCACGCTGCAGCAGTCGCAGCAGCTGGCCGAACAGGCGCGGCAGGTGGTGGCCAAGAACCCGCAGGTCAAGCTGGTCTACACCGCCATCGGCGGCGGTGCCGCCGGCAGCGACCCCTTCATGGGCGCCGGTGTGGTGGACGTGACCAAGGCCACGCTGACCATCAGCATGACGCACCGCAGCGAGCGCGGGGGCATCAGCAAACAAGACGTGGAAGCCCAGCTGCGCGAGGCCCTGGCCGACCTGCCCGGTGCGCGGGTGAAGGTGGGCTTTGGCGGCAGTTCCGAGAAGTACATCCTGTCGCTGTCCGGCGAAGACGCGCGGGTGCTGGGCGAACACGCGCAGCTGGTGGAGCGCGAGCTGCGCGGCATTCCCGGCATCGGTGCCGTCACCAGCACGGCCAGCCTGGTGCGGCCTGAACTGGTGCTGCGCCCCGACCCGGCGCGCATGGCCGACCTGGGGGTCACCTCGGCCGCCATCGCCGACACGCTGCGCGTGGCCACGGCCGGCGATTACGAACAGGCCCTGGCCAAGTTGAACCTGGCGCAGCGCCAGGTGCCGGTGGTGGTGCGCCTGCCGGCCGAGGCGCGGGCCGACCTGGCCTTGCTGTCGCGCCTGCCGGTGCCCGGCGCGCGCGGCCCGGTGCCGCTGGGCAACGTGGCCGACATCAGCGTGGACAGCGGGCCCGCACAGATCAGCCGTTACGACCGCGCGCAGAACATCAACATCGAGGTGGAGCTCAACGGCGTGCCGCTGGGCGAGGCCGAGGCCAAAGCCATGGCCCTGCCCAGCCTGCAGCAGCTGCCCCCGGGCGTGAAGCAGACGGCCATCGGCGACGCCGAGGCCATGGCCGAGCTGTTCAGCAGCTTCGGCCTGGCCATGCTGACCGGCGTGCTGTGCATCTACATCGTGCTGGTGCTGCTGTTCAAGGACTTCGTGCAGCCGGTCACCATCCTGGGCGCCCTGGTGCTCAGCATCCCGGGCGCCTTCCTGGCGCTGTTCGTCACGCACACGGCCTTGTCCATGCCGTCGATGATCGGCTTGATCATGCTGATGGGCATCGCCACCAAGAACAGCATCTTGCTGGTGGACTACGTCATCCTGGCGCGGCGCGACCACGGCCTGAACCGCTGGGACGCCGTGATCGACGCCTGCCGCAAGCGCGCACGCCCCATCGTGATGACCACCATCGCCATGGGCGCGGGCATGGTGCCCATCGCGCTGGGCATCGGCGTGGACCCCAGCTTCCGCAGCCCCATGGCCATCGTGGTGATCGGCGGCTTGATCACCAGCACCTTCCTGAGCCTGCTGGTCATCCCCGTGCTGTTCACGTACGTGGACGACATGGTGAACGGCCTGAAACGCATGGTGTTCGGTCGGGCGGCCGACAACCCCACCGGCCTGGCCACGCCCGTGGCCAACGCCGAAAACGAGGCACGCCCATGAAACACCGCGCCCCCCACGCCAGCGCCTGCCAGCCCGGCGCGCACCCGTCCCCAGCGGCCTGCACCCTGCGCCGCCAGCTGCTGCTGGGCCTGGCCCTGACGCCTTGGGTGGGGGCTGCGCGGGCGCAGGCCGAGGCTGCCGTGCCGACCGCGCCCGGCGTGGCGGCGCCCGCGGCGTCGGCGGCCGGGGCGGTCGCGCCCAGCGCGGCACCGCTGTTCAGCGCGCTGGACCTGGACTGGGTGGACACGGCCCGGCAGCGGGCTGTGCCGGTGCGCCTGTACCGGCCGGCGGGCGCGGCGGCGTCCGCCGGTACGCCGCAGCCGCTGGTGGTGTTTTCGCACGGCATCGGCGGGTCGCGCCGAGGCTACAGCTACCTGGGCCAGCATTTCGCCAGCCTGGGTTGGGCCAGCCTGCACCTGCAGCACGTGGGCAGCGACCGCGCGGTGTGGAGCGGCAACCCCTTCCAGGTGGTGGGTCGCCTGCAGGCCGCCGCGCAGGAAGCCGAGGCCGTGGCCCGCGTGCTGGACCTGCGCTTCGCGCTGGACACCCTGCTGGCCAGCCCGCTGGGTGAGGCCGTGGACCGCCGCCGCATCGCCGCCGCGGGCCACAGCTATGGCGCCAACACCACCTTGCTGGCCGCCGGTGCGCGGGTGCAGCGCGAAGGCGCGTGGCGCAGTTACCAGGACCCGCGTGTGCAGGCCGCCATCGTGCTGTCGGCGCCGCCGTTCTACGGCGAAGCCTCGGCCGTGGACATCCTGTCGCCCATCACCGTGCCTTCGCTGCACATCACCACACGGCAGGACGTGATCCGCATCCCCGGCTACTACAGCGGTTTGGACGACCGCCTGGCGGTGTACCAGGCCATGGGCGGCCCGCACAAGACGCTGGCCGTGTTCAAGGAAGGTTCGCACAGCGTGTTCACCGACCGCGTGCACCACCCGGCGCTGAAGCAGGCCACACAGGCCCTGGCCCAGGCCTTCTTGCAGCAGGTCTTCGAAGGCCGCCCGCAGGCCCTGGTGGCTTGGCCGCAGCGGCACGCGGCCTTGGTGGCGCAGTTCGACCAGGCGGGCGGGGCCGCGGTCTGAAGACCCGCCTGCTGCAAGCAAGCAGGCGCGGTCCAGCGCGGGTCTATTTGGCGGCCTTCACCACGGCATAACGCGCCAAGGTGGTGTCGCGCGCGGTGGTGTGGTCCACCACCGGGCCGGGGTAGTCGCGCCCCAGCACCACGCCACAGGCCTGCAGCTCCACCGGGCGGGCCGTCCACGGGGCGTGGATCAGCTTGTCAGGCAGCTTGGTCAGTTGCGGCAGGTAGCGACGGATGAACTTGCCCTCGGGGTCGAACTTCTCGCTCTGCGCCACCGGGTTGAAGATGCGGAAGTAGGGTTGCGCGTCGCAGCCGCTGCTGGCCGCCCACTGCCAGCCACCGTTGTTGGCGGCGAGGTCGAAGTCGTTGAGGTGCAGCGCAAAGTGGCGCTCGCCCCAGCGCCAGTCCAGGCCCAGGTCTTTGCTCAGGAAGCTGGCCACCACCATGCGCAGGCGGTTGTGCATGTAGCCGGTCTGCGCCAGCTGCAGCATGGCCGCGTCCACCAGCGGGTAGCCGGTGCGGCCTTCGCACCAGGCGGCGAACAGCGCTTCAGCGTGTTTGCCGTGTTCCCACTTGATCTTGTCGTACTCGGGCTTGAAGGCGTGTTCCACCACACGCGGGTGGTGGTGCAGCACCTGGTGGTAGAAGTCGCGCCAGACCAGTTCGCTCAGCCACACCTCGGCGCCGCGCGAGCCGGCCACCATGCGGTCGTGCGCCAGTTTGGCCAGCTGCCGGATGCTGACGGTGCCGAAGCGCAGGTGGGTGCTCAGGTAGCTGGGGCCTTTGATGGCGGGGTAGTCGCGCGTCTGGTCGTAGCGGTCCATGCGCTCCAGAAAGTCGGCCAGCAGTTCCTGGCCGCCGGCCGGCCCACTGGGCAGGCGCAGCTGGTGCAGGTTGGTGGCTTCGAAGCCGATGTCGGCCAGCGTGGGCACGGTTTCGCCCCCGGCCTTGGGCGCCAGCGCCGAAGCGTGGCGCGCCACCGGGTAGGGCTTCAGGTAGAACGCGTTGAGCTTTTTCAGCCAGGCGTTTTTGTAGGGCGTGAAGACGGAGAAGGCGCCGCCGTTCAGCGTCAGCACCTCGCTGCGTTCGAACACCAGGTGGTCTTTGCCGGTGTGCAGCACCACGCCCTGGTCGGCCAGTTCACCGCGCAGCCGGGCGTCGCGCGCCAGGGCCGCGGGTTCGTCGTCGTGGTTTGCGTACACGGCCTGCACGCGCAGCTGCCGCGCGAGGCGGGGAATTTCTTCGTGTGTCCAGCCGTGGCGCACCAGCAGGCCGGCGCCGTCCACGCCGTGCGAGGCCGCCAGCGCGCGCAGCTCGGCGTCCACGCCCACCAGGCTGTCGCGGATGAACTCCACGCGCCGGTCCTGGCGGGGCAGGGCGTCCAGGATCTGGCGGTCGAACACGAACACACACCACACCTGGCGCGCGGCCCGCAGCGCGTGGTACAGCGCCGCATGGTCGTCGGCGCGCAGGTCCCGGCGCAGCCAGACCAGGGCGCGGTCCAGCGATTTGTGCGGAGTTGGCGGGCTTGAGGGCATGGTGGGCAGTGTGCCTCGAATAAAATCGCCCCATGGGCCAACGCATCGATCTGACCAACCAGTTCCTGATCGCCATGCCGGGCATGGCCGACGACATGTTCTCGGGCAGCGTGGTCTACCTGTGCGAGCACAACGAAAAAGGCGCGCTGGGCCTGGTCATCAACAAGCCCATAGACATCACGCTGAAGAACCTGTTCGACCGCGTGGAGCTCAGCCTGGACCGCGAAGAACTGGCGCAATTGCCGGTGTACTTCGGCGGTCCGGTGCAGACCGAACGGGGTTTTGTGCTGCACGAAGCCCAGGCCGACAGCGAAGCGCGCCTGTACAACAGCACGCTCACCGTGCCCGGCGGTTTGTCGATGACCACCAGCAAGGACGTGCTGGAGGCGATGTCCAACGGCGCCGGCCCCAGCCGCGTGCTCGTCACCCTGGGCTACAGCGGCTGGGACGCCGGCCAGCTGGAAGAAGAGATCGGCCGCAACGGCTGGCTGACGGTGAACGCCGACCCGCAGGTCATCTTCGACACGCCCAACGAGCAGCGCTACCAGCGTGCGCTGTCGCTGTTGGGTTTCGACCCGCGCATGCTGTCGTCCGACGTGGGGCACGCCTGACCATGGCCGAGGCCCCGGCGCCCGCCACCGCAGCCGCCCCGCAGCCTTTGCGCCCGCAGTCTTTTTTGGCTTTTGATTTCGGCACCCGCCGCACCGGGGTGGCCAGCGGCAGCACGGTGCTGCGTCAGGCCAGCCCGTTGAAGACGCTGGCGCTGGAAGGTGACGCGCGTTTTGCCGCCATCGCCAAGCTCATCGCCGAATGGCGGCCCGACGCCTTGGTGGTGGGTGTGCCCTACCACCCCGACGGCGCCGCGCACGACAACACCCGCCGCGCCCAGCGCTTCGCCCGCCAGCTGCACGGCCGCTTCCGCCTGCCGGTGCACGAGGTGGACGAGCGCTACACCACCACCGAGGCCCACGCCCTGGGCGCGGCCGACGCCGACGCCGCGGCCGCGGCCCTCATCCTCGACCAGTTCCTGCAGCACCTGCCGCCACCTGCGCCCACCGCACCATGACCACCCTGCAACTCGACGCCGAAGCCCTGTACGCCGACCTGCGCCACGGCGTGCGCCAACTGCTGCCCCAAGGCACGGCCGAACCCGCCGTGCTGGTGGGCGTGTGGAGCGGCGGTGCCTGGCTGGCCGAATGCCTGCAGGCCGACCTGGGCTTGCCCGGTGGCGAACAAGGTTTTGGCGTCATCAGCAGCACCTTGCACCGCGACGACTTCGGCTCGCGCGGCCTGGGCGGTGCCGACGCCACGCGGCTGCCTTTCAGCATCGACGGCCGCCACATCGTGCTGGTGGACGACGTGCTCTACACCGGCCGCACGCTGCGCGCGGTGATCAACGAACTCTTCGACTACGGCCGCCCGGCCAGCGTGCAACTGGCCGTGCTGGTGGACCGCGGCGGCCGCGAACTGCCCATGGCCGCGGCCTATGCCGCCGCGCGCATCACTTTGCCAGCCAGCCACAAGCTGGCGCTGGCCCGGGCCGGGGCCGACCGCCACGGCCGTTTCAGTTTTGACATCCAGGAGAAGGCGTGATGCGCTCCCGACGAAACCCCCAGCTCAACAGCCACGGCGAGCTGATCCACCTGCTGTCCATCGAAGGCCTGCCCAAGGCCGTGTTGACGCAGATCCTGGACACCGCCGGCACCTTCCTCAGCGTCAACGACCGCGAGGTGAAAAAAGTGCCGCTGCTGCGCGGCAAAAGCGTGTTCAACCTGTTCTTCGAGAACAGCACCCGCACGCGCACCACCTTCGAGATCGCGGCCAAGCGCCTGAGCGCCGACGTCATCAACCTCGACATCAACAAGAGCAGCACCGCCAAGGGCGAGAGCCTGCTGGACACCATCGCCAACCTGTCGGCCATGCACGCCGACATGTTCGTGGTGCGCCACAGCGAGAGCGGCGCGCCCTACCTCATTGCCCAGCACTGCGCCCCGCATGTGCACGTGGTGAACGCCGGCGACGGCCGACATGCCCACCCCACGCAGGGGCTGCTGGACATGTACACCATCCGCCACTACAAGAAGGACTTCACGCAGCTGCGTGTGGCCATCGTGGGCGACATCGTGCACAGCCGCGTGGCGCGCAGTGACATCCACGCGCTGACGACCCTGGGCGTGCCGGAAATCCGCGCCGTCGGCCCCAAGACCCTGGTGCCCGGCGACCTGGCCGCCATGGGCGTGCGCGTGTGCCACGACATGAACGAAGGCATCCGCGATGCAGACGTGATCATCATGCTGCGCCTGCAGAACGAACGCATGAGCGGCGCCATGCTGCCCAGCGCCGGCGAGTTCTACAAACGCTACGGCCTGACGCCCGAAAAGCTGGCGCTGGCCGCGCCCGACTGCATCGTCATGCACCCCGGCCCCATCAACCGCGGCGTGGAAATCGACAGCAGCGTGGCCGATGGCACCCACAGCGTCATCCTGCCCCAGGTCACCTTCGGCATCGCCGTGCGCATGGCCGTGATGAGCACCCTCGCAGGGAACCAAGCATGAAGAACGCCCACCCCCGAAGCGGCTGCGCCGCTTCCCCCTCAAGGGGGCGCCGCCAGCGGCCCGGCGAAGCCGGTTCCGCGGCGTCTGCTGGCTGGTGGACTGAGGAGATCGTATGAAGTTGTTGATTCAAGGCGGCCGCGTCATCGACCCGGCTTCGGGCCGCGACGAGGTGGCCGACGTGGCCATCGCCTCGGGCCGCATCGTCAGCATCGGCCGCGTGGGCGATTTCGCCGCCGACCGCCGCATGGATGCCACCGGCCTGGTGGTGGCCCCGGGCCTGGTGGACCTGGCCGCGCGCCTGCGCGAACCCGGCCAGGAACACGCCGGCATGCGGGAAAGTGAACTGGCCGCGGCCGCGGCCGGTGGGGTGACCAGCCTGGTCTGCCTGCCCGACACCGACCCCGTGCTGGACGAACCCGGTCTGGTGGAGATGCTGAAGTTCCGCGCCCGCAAGCTCAGCCGCTGCCGGCTGTTCCCGCTGGGCGCGCTGACGCGTGGCCTGAAGGGCGAAGCGCTGACGGAAATGGCCGAGCTCACCGAAGCCGGCTGTGTGGGTTTTTCGCAGGTGGAAGTGCCGGTGGTCGACACCCTGGTGCTGCACCGCGCGCTGCAGTACGCCGCCACCTACGGCTACACCGTGTGGCTGCGCCCGCAAGACGCCTGGCTGGGCAAGGGCGTGGCCGCCAGCGGCGCCATGGCCACGCGCCTGGGTTTGTCGGGCGTGCCGGTGGCCGCCGAAACCGTGGCGCTGCAAACGCTGTTCGAGTTGGTGCGTGCCACCAAGGCGCGTGTGCACATCTGTCGCCTGAGCAGCGCTGCGGGCGTGGCCCTGCTGCGTGCGGCCAAGGCCGAGGGCCTGCCGGTGACGGGCGACGTCAGCATCAACTCGCTGCACCTGACCGACGTGGACATCGGTTTCTTCAACCCCGACATGCGGCTGCAGCCCCCGCTGCGCCAGCAGGCCGACCGCGAGGCCCTGCGCCAGGCCTTGGCAGACGGCACGGTGGACGCCCTGGTGTCCGACCACAACCCCGTGGCCGACGACGCCAAGACCTTGCCGTTCGGCGAGGCCGAACCCGGCGCCACCGGCCTGGAGCTGCTGCTCAGTCTGGCGCTGCGCTGGGGCCAGGACCAGAGCCTGTCGCTGCCGGCCACGCTGGCGCGTATCACCGTGGAACCGGTGCGTGTGCTGGGCGAGGCCATCGGTTCGCTGGCCAGCAGCGCCGGCCGCCTGGTGGAAGGCGGTGTGGCCGACGTTTGTGTGTTCGACCCCGCGGCCGAGTGGACCGTCACCCCCGGCGCCCTGGCCAGCCAGGGCAAACACACGCCCTTCAGTTTCGAGAGCA
>JBKCUM010000229.1:0-9151 GCA_046318395.1 Rubrivivax sp. | reverse complement strand
AGGTAGAGCCGGCCGCTGAGGTTGTCGATGACGGCCAGTTCTTCGGTCTGCAGCAGCAGGATGTCGGGCGTGCCGATGCCGCCGGGCTTCTGCGTCTTGGCCAGGCGCGGTTCGATGAAGCGCACGGCGTCGTAACCGAAGTAGCCCGCCAAGCCGCCGCAGAAGCGCGGCAGGCCGGGCCGCAACGCCACCTTGAAGCGCGCCTGGTACTGGGCGATGAAGTCCAGCGGGTTGCCTTCGTGGGTTTCCACCACGCGGCCGTCGGTGACGACCTCGGTGCACAGCCCGGTGGCGCGCAGCACCGTGCGCGCTGGCAGGCCGATGAAGGAATAACGGCCGAAACGTTCGCCGCCCACCACGCTTTCCAGCAGGAAGCTTTGCGGCTGGCCGCCAGCCAGCTTCAGGTACAGGGAGAGGGGGGTTTCCAGGTCCGCGAAGGCTTCCGCGATCAGCGGAATGCGGTTGTAGCCCTGAGCGCTGAGGCTCTTGAATTCAAGTTCGGTGATCACAACGGTGCCCTTGTCGCAGCGCCGGCCCCGCGGTCAGGGGGGGTGGGGCGGGCTGCCCGGCTGGATGGTCCAGCATTTTGATGACGGGCGCGCGGCGTGTGGAACGCGGCACCCGGCGGGTGGCCGGACGTGGGAAAACGTCAGCCGAGACTGGGCGAGCGACGCCAGGGCCAGGCTCCCCGGTCGCGGGAACCTGCAGTCGAGGGGGTGGCCGTGAACATGGCGCACAGTCTAGCAGCACCCAGTTACGGTTTTCGCCGCTGCGTGGCAGACTGGCCGGCTCACCAAAAACAGCCCCACCACCGGCACCGAGGAGACGTTCGTGATGTTGCGCCGCCACCTGACCACCCTGCTCGCATTCAGCGCCCTGACCGCCTGGGCGGGCCCCACCCTGGCCCAGGGCACCGGCGTCGAACTGGCCGGCGGCGTGAAGTTCGCGCCCACCGCCCAGGTGGCGGGCGCGCCCTTGGTGTTGAACGGCGCGGGCATCCGTTTCAAGTTCGTGGTGAAGGTGTATGCCGCGGGCCTGTACATGACCGCACGGGCCAGCACCGCCGCAGCGGCCCTGGCCGTGCCGGGGGCCAAACGCATCCAGGTGACGATGTACCGCGACATCGACGCCAATGAACTGGGCCGCTTGTTCACGCGCGGCATGCAAGACAACGCGCCCAAGGACGAGTTCAGCCGCCTGATCCCCGGCACCATCAAGCTGGCCGACATCTTCTCGCAACGCAAGAAGCTGCTGAACGGCGAAACCTTCAGCGTGGACTTCGTGCCCGGCCAAGGCACCATGGTGCTGGTGAACGGCAAACAGCTGGGCGAAACCATCAAAGAACCCGAGTTCTTCAACGCCATGTTGCGCATCTGGCTGGGCGACAACCCGGCCGACAACCAGCTGAAAGACGCCCTGCTGGGCCGCAAAACCGAGCGCGCCCCGGGCGGGCAGAACCAGCAGTAAACCGGGGCACCCGACCCCGCGCTGAACCGCGCTGGCAACGGGCGCTTCAGCCCCAGGCACGCACCCAGGCGGGCAAAGCCGCCAGACTGGACAACACGCCATCGGGCGCGGCCTGCGTCACAGGCTGGCCGTGGTTGTAGCCATAGTCCACCAGCACCACCGGGCAACCGGCGGCGCGCGCGGCCTGGGCGTCGTTGCTGGAATCGCCCACCATCAACACCGCGGCCGGCGGCAGGCCCAGGGCCTCGCAGGTTTTCAGCAGCGGCAGCGGGTCGGGCTTTTTGCGCGCAAAGGCGTCACCGCCGAACACCGGCTGGAAGAACCCGTCCAGACCCTTGTGCGCCAGCAAGGGCAGTGCAAAAGCCGTGGGCTTGTTGGTCAGGCAGGCCATGGGCAGGCCTTGGGCTTGCAGCGCCGCCAAGCCTTCCAACACCCCGGGGTACACGGCCGCGTGTTGGCCGTTGAGGGCCAGGTAGTGGTGCTGGTACCGCGCCCAGGCGGCGTCGAACAAGGCGGCATCGGCCCCCACCTGGGCCAGCGTGCGCTGGATCAGGTGCTCGCTGCCCTTGCCCACGGTGGCCTCGATGAAGGCGCGGTCCACGGGCGGTTGGCCCAGGTCGGCCAGGCTGCGGTTCAGCGCAGCATCGAAGTCGCCCAGGGTGTCCACCATCGTGCCGTCCAGGTCCAGCACCAGGGCTTGCAGGCGCTGGCGTGCAGGCGCTGTCGTCATGCGCGCCCCCGCCGACGCGGCTTCGCGTCTGCCGCGGCCTTGGTGCGGCGGCGCGGCCCGCCGTGCGTGTCCACCCACGCCAGGAACTCGCGCGTCCACTGGCGGGCGTTCTGCGGCTTCAAGATCCAATGGTTCTCGTCGGCAAACCACAACAGCCGCGCCGGAACGCCCAGCGCTTTCAGCGTGTTGTAGTAGGCCAGGCCGTTGCAGTCGGGCACGCGGTAGTCCTGCGCACCGTGGATCACCAGCGTGGGCGTGGCCATCTGCGCGGCAAACGCATGCGGGCTTTGCGCCAGCACCCGCGGCATGTCTTCCCAGTAGCGCGCCTGCAGGTCCAGCGGGCGCGTGGGCCAGGAATCGGCGCTGAAGGTGGCCACGCGGTCGAACACCCCGGCGTGGCACACATAGGCGCGGTAGCGGCCCTCCGGCCAGGCCGGCACGTGGCCGTTCATCCAGGCCACCAGGAAACCGCCGTAACTGCCGCCGGTGGCGACGATGCGGTCGGTGTCCACCCAGGGCTGCTGCACCAGCCAGTCGGTGGCGGCTTCGATGTCTTGCAGTTCCAGTTCGCCTTGGCGGCCGATCAGGCTGTGGCGGAAGGCTTCGCCGAAGCCGCTGCTGCCGTGGTAGTTCACCTGCACCACCACGTGGCCCGCCCCTGCCAGCACATGGGCGTTCCAACGCTGGCTGAACATCTGCCCAGACGCGGCAAAAGGCCCGCCGTGGATGACGTGGTTCACCGGGTGCTTTTGCCGCGGGTTGAAGCCCGGCGGGAAGGTCAGCCACATCTGCACGGGTTCACCCAGCGCGCCGGTGAACTGCACTTCGCGCACCTCGCCCAGGGCCACGCGGGCCAGCGTGTCGTCGTTGAAGCGGTCCAGGCGCTGCCAGGCGCTTGCGCCTTGGCGCGACCACAGCTGGGCCGGGTGGTGGGCGGTGTCGGCGGTGAACACACAACGGTCGCCGGCCGCATCGAAACCCTGGAGCCAGCCGTCGCCGCTGACGGCCACCGGCACACTGCCGTCCAGCGCCTGTTGCCACAGCCGGCGGTGGCCGCGCTCTTCGGCGGCGAACAGCACGGCGCGGCCGTCGGCCGTCCAGCGCAGCGGGCCTTCCACGTACAGGTCGGCCTGCGGGGCGAGCACCTGCCAAGCGCTGGGCGGGGTGGTCTTCGTGCGGCGTGCCGGTGTGGTGTCCGCGGCCAGGTCCAACACCGCCAACTTGGCAAAGGCCGTGTGGGCGCGGCCGACGTGGGCCGCGGTGAAGGCGATGCGGCGGCCGTCGGGCGACCAGGTGGGTGCGGCGATGTCCCAGGCCACGTCGTCCACGAGGGCCCGCAGCTGCTTGGTTTTCAGGTCCATCACCGACAGCGCCAACGAATGGCTGCTCAGCGGTTCAGCCGCGGGGTCGTGCACGAAGGCGATCTGGCGGCCATCGGGACTGATGTCGTAGACCTCGCTGCCGCCGCCGTAACGCGGCAGTTCCAGCGCGGTGCCTTCGAAGAGGTCGGTGCAGCGGCCGGTCTGCGTGTCCAGCAGCCACAGGTGCAGCACGCGGTCTTGCGGGATGTGGTGGTCCCAGTGCCGGTAGAAGGCCTCGCTGGTGGCGTAGCCCGACTCTTTGCGCTCGTTCCACGTCTGCTGGCGTGCGTTCTGCGCCTTGGCGCCGCGCAGCGCGGGCCACACCCAGGCGCTGAACACGATGCGGCGGCCGTCGGGCAGCCACTTGAATGCTTCGATGCCGGGCTTGAACTGCGTCGCACGCCGGGCCTCGCCACCGTCGGGGGCGATGAGGTAGAGCTGCGTGCTCGGGTCCTTCTCACCTTCCTGCTCGCGTTTGGCCAGGAAGGCCAGCTGGCGCCCACCGGGCGACCAGGCCGGGGCGCCGTCGCGGTCGCCGCAGTGCGTCAGCTGACGCGGCGCGCCGCCGTCGGTGGGGAAGGCCCACAAGGCGCTGCGTGTGCGGTTGTCGGCCATGGACGGCGTGGCCACGCTGCACACGGCCAGCCGGCCGTCGGGGCTGAGCGCGGGCGGCCCCAGGCGCTGCAGTTGCCACAGGGTGTCCACGTCCAGCGGCGGGCGCTGGCGTGGGGTGCTTTTCGGGGGGGTGGTGGTGCTCACCTGTGCAGTGTCGCAGGGTGGCGCCAACAGCGGGGAGCCCGGGTCGCACAGGACCTGCACACTAGAATTGCTGCCGTGCAAAGTTTCCGTGCGTACCGCCGCCTCGCCACCTGCATCGCCTTGCTGGCGATCGCGCTGGCGTCGCTGCTGCCTTCGCTGCGCCACGCTGTGGCGGCGGCGTCGGGCAGCCCATGGACAGAGATCTGCACCGCCGACGGCGCCAAGTGGGTCAACGCCGACGACGACCGTTCAGAGCCCGGCTCCAAGCCGGTCTCGCTGCAAGACCCTTGCCCTTACGGCGCTTTCTGCACACCAGCCCTGGTGCTGCCCAGCGCCAGCCGCGACATCTTGCCGCCATCGCCATTGCGCCACCACGTGCCTTTGGCTTTCCTGGCTGCACCCAGGACCCTGCATGCCTGGGTGAGTGCGCAGCCACGCGCGCCACCACCCTTGTCCTGATCGCCTGAACGCTGCGCTGCGCTGGTCGTGTTGACCAGCCTTCGCGCTCGTCTATTTCAAGCTGGCAGCCCGTCGCTGCACACGCCATGCGCAGGCTGGTGGTCGCGCCTGCGGGCGCCTCCACCGCCCCGCCAACGCGGGCGTGCTGCGATGGCATGCCCGCCGGCCCACCGCCTGCGCCAGCCTGAACACCACAGCAGGCCCAGACGCTGTGCCATGCGACCGGGTCCCAGGCGACACCAACACACCGTCAACCCAACCGATGCACGGCGTCATGCACAGCGGACGCCGTGCCCCTGGTCGCGTGCAGCCCAAAGACCTGCGCCACGCGACCTTGATTCACCCAGTGACCGATTTCCCCATGACCTTCCGTTCCAACACCCGAAAGCATCCCCACCCACTGAGCCGCGTGGGCTTCGCGCTGGCCACCCTAACTGTGCTGCTCGACGCACAGGCCCAGGGCGTGGCAATGGAGCAGCAACTGCAGACCATCCAGATCAGCGGCGCCCGCGCGCCGCTGGACCCCAACCTGCCCAACAGCACGGCCAGCAAGACCAGCGAACAGCTGCGCGAACAGGTCATCTTCAACCCGGAAGACGCCTTCGCGAAGTTCCCCAGCCTGACCGTGCGCAAGCGCTACTTTGGCGACCGCAACGCCAACGTCGGCGGGCGCAGCTACGGTGTGCTGCAACCGGGCCGTTCGCTGGTGTACCTGGACGGTTACCTGATCTCCAACTTCCTGGGGCGCTTCGATGCGCCGCGCTGGAACATGGTCAACGTCGAAGCCATGGAGCGCGTGGATGCGCTGTACGGCCCGTTCTCCGCCATCTATCCGGGCAACTCCATCGGCACCACCCTGGTGGTCACCGAGCGCAAGCCGCGTGGCCTGGAGGTCTCTGGCAGCTTGAAGCTGAACCACCACAGCTTCGACGAATACAGCACCGACGAGCGCTACCGCAGCACCCAGTGGTCAGCCCGCCTGGCCAACCGCCTGAACAACGGCCTGTGGTTCTCGCTGGGTGTGCAGGCGCAAGACAGCCAGGGCCACCCCATGGGTTATGCCAACGCCGTGCGCGGGGTGGCTTCGAGCTCCAGCAACTTCCAGACACCGACCACCGGCACGCTGGTGACGGGCATCGTCTACGACGTGGACCCCCAAGGGCGTGAGCGCGCCATCTTTGGCGCCAACAGCATCGACCACACGCGGCAGACCACGGTCAACACCCGAGTCGGCTACGAGATCTCACCGACGCAGGAGATCGAAGGCCGCGTGTCCTGGTGGCGCAACGACAGCACGGTCACCTCGCAGACCTACCTGCGCGACAGCATAGGGGCAGACGTCTGGAGTGGCACGGTGCACGACGGCACCTACCGCTTCGTGGTGGCCGCCAGTGCCTTTGCGCCCAGCCAGCGCGACGAAAGCAACCGCCAGCTCGGCCTGACTTGGCGTACCAAACACGCCACCGGGTGGAACGCGTCGGTGGTGGCCACGCAGTACGAACTGAGCAGCGACGCCACCCGCCAAGCCAATCTGACCCAACCGCAGGCCGAAACTGGCGGCGCCGGCACCGTCACTCGGCGTGATGGCACCGGTTGGAACACCTTTGAGGTGCAAGCCACCTACAAGCCCACGGCAGGTGACTTCGGAGGTGGTCTGCACGCCTTGACGGTGGGCCTGCACCGCAACGCCTACAAGCTGAACAACGTGGTCAACAACGCCAGCGACTGGCGCAACACCGAAACCAGCTTGAGCCAGCGCTACACCGGCCGCACCACCGTGTCGGCGCTGTACGCACAGGACGCCTGGAAGTTTTCGCCCGACTGGCTGCTCACCAGCGGCCTGCGCTGGGAACGCTTTGTGGCCAGCGACGGTTCGCAGTACTTCGACGCCACGCCACCGGTGGAAGCGGCCTACGCCGCCCGCAACATCACCGCCGTCAGTCCCAAGCTGTCGCTGTCCTGGGCGGCGCAGGCCGACCTGCTGCTCAAGTTGAGCGTTGGGCGTGGCGTGCGCTTCCCCAACGTGGACGAACTGTTCAACGGCACCCGCACCGGGACCAGCATCACCGTCAGCGACCCCAACCTGCGGCCAGAAAAGGCCGACGCCATCGAACTGGTGGCGGAAAAAGAACTGGGCGCGCACTGGCTTCGCGCCAGCCTCTTCCGCGACGACGTGCGCGACACCATCCTGCGGCAGAGCGACAACACCGTGACCCCCAGCGTCACGCGCGTCAGCAACGTGGACCGGGTGCTGACCCAGGGCATCGAACTGGTGTGGCAAAGCCGCGATGTCGGCCTGAAGGGCCTGAACCTGGGCGGCAGCGCGACCTTTGCCGACGCGGTGGTGAAAGAAAACCGCGCCAACCCGGCGCAGGTGGGCATGCAGTGGCTGCGCATCCCACGCCAGCGCTACACCGCCGACCTGAGCTACCGCCCGGACGACCGTTGGCTGCTGGCCGCCAACTGGCGCTGGACAGGTCGCCAATACAACACCGAGCTGAACATCGACAGCCACCCCAACACCTTTGGCGGCATCTCGTACACCAACCAATTGGATGTGAAAGCGGCCTGGCGCTTTGCCAAGGGTTGGGAGTGGGGTCTGGGCATCGGCAACCTGACCAATGACCGCAGTTGGCAAGCCCACACCCTGCCCCAGCGCAGCCTGCAGACCGAACTGCGCTACGCGCTGCAATGAGAAAGGAACGGCACATGAACGCCCACACGGACCCACAGCTCATTGCTCATCGCCGAGGTGTGTTCTGGCGCATCCACCTGTGGGCTGCGCTGATCGCCACGCCTTTTGCGTTGATCGGTGCACTCACAGGCATGCTGTACATCTTCACGCCGCAGATCGAGGCGGTGCTGCACGGGGCGCTGGACCGCGTGCAACCAGCGGCCACACGCCTGCCGTTGGACACCCTGGTGGCCGCCGCGCAACGCGCTGCGCCCGAAGGCGCACGCCTGCGCCACATGGTGACGCCCGAGCATGCGGACCAGTCGGTGCGGGCCTACTTTGGCGCACCCGGCGAAGTCGACCGCAAGGCCAAGGCCAAGGCCGCAACCGACGAACATGCTGAACACGCCACCCCCGCCACGGCCAAGGCGGGCACCAAAGCGCCGGCCATGGACCACCGCCTGCCGCAGGGCAGCATCGTCTACCTGAACCCCTACAGCGGCGAGGTGCTGGGCGTGCAGGCTGAAATGGACCGGTTCAGCACCTGGTCCAAACGCCTGCACTCCTCGCTGCTGCAGGGCAACGACTGGCGCTGGATGTTGGAGCTCAGCACCAGTTGGCTGGTGGTGATGTTGCTGACCGGGATCTACCTCTGGTGGCCACGGGCCGGACAGCGTGCCCTGCCGGCCGGCCCGCTGCGGGGCCGCCGGGCCTGGCGCGACTGGCACGCCTTCATCGGCGTGGCGCTGTCGCTGGTGACCCTGGTGATCCTGGCCACAGGGCTGACCTGGAGCCGCGTGGCCGGCGACCAGATCAAGACCGCCGCACGCTGGACGGGCCAGGCCGGACCGGAAAGCCCCAAGGGCCTGCGTTCCACGGTGCAGGCTGGTGTGGCGCCACTGACTTGGCAACAAGCCTGGGACGCGGCCTCGGCCCGCGCCCCGGAAATCTCGTACCAAATCAGCGCGCCCAAACGCGCCGATGAGCCCTGGCGCGTGACCAACTTCGACCGCGGCCAGCCCGGCAAACGGTTCGACCTGCTGCTGGACAACTACAGCGCCCAGCCGCTGTACTACCGCGGCTGGGAATCCTTCACCGCGTTCAACAAGGCCACGGCCGTGGGCATTCCTTTCCACCGCGGTGAGTTCGGCTGGTGGAACCAGCTCTTGCTGCTGGTCTTCGGCATGGGCGTGCTGTGGGGTCTGCTGTCAGGCTGGGTGATGTACTTCAAGCGCAAGCGCCAGGGCCTGCTGGGCCTGCCACCGCTGAAGGACGGTGCCCTGCGCAGCGTGCCCTTGGCGGCTTGGCTGACGGCGGTGGTGCTGATGCTGGCCATGCCCTTGCTGGCGTTGTCGGCAGCGGTGGTGGCGGTGGTGGAGTCGGTGCTGGCCTGGCAACGACACCGGTCGGCCCTCACCGGCGCCTCCGCCGCCGCCTGACGGCGCCGAAACCGCCGCAGCGCCTTCAGCCGATGCTCTCGACCTGCCGGCTCTGCTGGTAGGCCTGGCCGAAGCGGTTGGCCAGGAAGTCGGGCAGCGCCACCTGTTCCTGGCGGATGAAGCCGCGTTGCGGCAGGCGCCCTTCGCGGAACAGGTCCACGGCGGCGCAGATGCCGGCGGCGGTGGTGATCTGGATGGCCGACAGCGGGTAGGCGCCGCCACGTTCGGCAAAGATCTTGCGCGCGAACACCTCCTGCACCAG
>JBKCUM010000228.1:0-15892 GCA_046318395.1 Rubrivivax sp. | reverse complement strand
CCAAAACACGCTAACGAATCACGTCCCGGGCCGCCTATGGGTTTGGCGTCCACAAACTAAAACGCCCCGATGGTTCAGGGCGTTTTGCTGACGGTGGCCGTTTCAGCCGTTTTGACACGGACTGCCAGGGTCGGCTTTTGTTCAACTGGTCGGTCGCGGCCCTCGGTCGGGGGCGCGGGCCGGGCCTCAGGACGGCGGCGTGGCGCGGCCGATCTCGACGCGGCGGTTCTCCGGCGCGAAGGGGTCTTTCTGGTTCTTCGGTGCGTTCGCACCCACGCCCACGGGCGACAACATGGCGGCTTCCGCACCCAGTTCCACCAGGTAGTCCTTGACGGCTTCCGCCCGGCGCTGCGACAGCGCCTGGTTGGCCGCGGCGGCGCCCGAGGCGTCGGCGTGGCCTTCGATGCGCACCACCTTGCCCGAGCCACGCTTGCTCTTCAGCACTTCGGCGAAGACTTCCAGCTGACGCTTCAGCGAGTCGGGCACCTCGGCCGACCCCAGCTTGAAAGCGGTGGCCGGCAGCGAATACCGCACCGCCGGCTTGAAGCCCATGCACTTGAAGCCCGCGGCCTTGAGCTGTTCGCAGGCGTCTTCGGGGAACAGACCTTCTGCGATCTCTTTGGCGCTGGGGCTGGATTGGCTGACGTCCACAGCGTCAGACTGCGCCCAGACGGCGGAGGGGGCCCCCAGCGCCATCAAGGCGGCCAGGGTGACGGAATGGCGGAAGTTCTTCATCGTGTCACCTTTCGTACACAAGGGCGGCGGGGCAGCAGGCGTGCCCACAAGGCCCGAAGAGGCCCGAACGCCGGGCAATGACAACAGGAACGCAAAGGCCTGCAGCGGCTGTTGGCCAAATATAGCGCCGCCTGTGCCGAAGGGGCATCCCCAAAGGCGCAGTTGCGTGTGGTGACTTGGCGTGTGCGGCCGTGTATCGTTGGGTAATGGCCTGGGCAGGGCGCCGTGCCAGGGGCTGTGGTGTCTGGCTGGGCGGCCGGCCGCCGTGGGCCGCCTCTCTCTGCCGCTGCCGCCACCCCTCAAAGAACCGGACCTGAGCGCACCGATGACCTGGCACAACAAGGTGATGTGGACGGAGGGCATGTTCCTCCAGCCGCAACATTTCCAGCAGCAAGACCGCTACGCCGCGCGTCAGCTCGACGCCCGTTTGGCCGCCACCGCAGGCTTCCCCTGGGGCCTGCTGTCGCTGCAGATCGACGAACCCGCGCTGATGCAAGGCCGCGTGGCCTTGGCGGGCGCGCGTGGCGTGCTGCCCGACGGCACGGCTTTCGCCATCCCGGGCGACGATCCCGCCCCCCCCGCGTTTGAAGTGCCTGCCGATGCGCGCGACCAACTGCTCGTGTTGGCCGTCACCATGGCCCGGCCCGGCGTGGCCGAAAGCGACGTCGAAGCCACCAACGCGGCCATGCCGCCGCGTTTCCGCGCCACCGACCTGGAAACCGCCGACGTGCACGCGGCCAGCTTGCGCGAAGCGCCGCTGCAGATCGGCCGCCTGAACCTGCGCCTGATGTTGGCGCGTGACGCCAACGAAGGTGTCACCACGCTGGGCGTGGCGCGCATCGTCGAGCGCCGCGCCGACGGCCGCGTGACCTTGGACCCCCAGTACGTGCCGCCCATGCTGCACGCGCCTGGTCACCCCGTGCTGGACGGCTACGTGCGCGAGGTGCACGGCATGCTGTTCCAACGTGGCGAGGCCTTGGCCGGGCGCCTGGCCCAGCCCGGCCGCGCGGGCATGGGCGAGATCCAGGACTTCCTGTTGCTGCAGGTGGTCAACCGCTACCAGCCGCTGTTCGGCCACGCCAGCCGCTTGCCGGTGCTGCACCCCGAGGCTTTGTACGCGCTGTGCCTGGGCCTGGCCGGGGAGCTGTCCACCTTCCGCGATGCCCGCCGGCCCGCGGCCTACCCGGAATACCGCCACGTCGATCTGGCCCATTGTTTCCGGGTGGTGATGGCCGACCTGCGCCAGTCGCTGTCGATGGTGCTGGAGCAAACCGCCCTGCCCATCGACCTGCAAGACCGCAAACACGGCGTGCGCGTGGCCTTGATCGCCGATGTGGAACTGCAGCGCACCGCCCAGTTTGTGCTGGCCGTGAACGCGCACATGCCCGGCGACGCGCTGCGTGGCCGCTTCCCGACCCAGGTCAAGATCGGCCCGGCCGAGCGCATCCGCGACCTCGTCAACCTGCAGCTGCCAGGCGTGGGGCTTCGGCCCATGCCCGTGGCCCCGCGGCAGATTCCTTACCACGCAGGCTTCACCTACTTTGAACTGGAAACGCGCGGCAGCGAGCTGTGGAAACAGCTGGAGACCTCGGGCGGCTTGGCCATGCACATCGCGGGCGACTTCCCGGGCCTGGCGCTGGAGTTCTGGGCCATCCGTGGTTGAGGTTCGAGGCTGAGCACCCCCCATGAGTCAGCAAGACCCCCGCCATCCCAACGACCCGAACCAGCCGAACAACCCGTTCGCCGCCTTCGAGTCCGACCGCACCATCATCAAGCCCAGCGCCGGCCGCGGTCCCAAGGCCGCCGCACCAGCCGCCAGTCCGGCCGCCGGCCCGGCGGCCAGCCCGTCACAGGCCGCCACGCTGGGTTGGGGCGCCGCGCCGCCGGTGCCGCCCCCGGTGCTGCCCGACACCGACCTGCCCGCGTACGCGAGCCTGAACCCGCTGGTGCAGGCCGCGGCGCCTCTGCTGACCGCGGCGCCGCGTTTGCGTGCCATGGCGCGCCACCCCAACCCGCAGGCTTTGCGTGCTTCGCTGGCGGAATCCGTCAAGCGCTTCGAGGCCACGGCCCGCGCGCAGAACCTGCCCAACGACCAGGTGGTGGCTGCACGTTATGTGCTGTGCACGCTGCTGGACGAAGCCGCCTCGAGCACGCCCTGGGGTGGTTCCGGTGCCTGGAGCTCGCAAAGCCTGCTGGTGCAGTTCCACAACGAAGGTTGGGGCGGCGAAAAGGTCTTCCAACTGCTGACGCGCCTGGCCCAGCAGCCCGACCAGCACCGCAACCTGCTCGAACTGGTGTGGGTCACGCTGTCGCTGGGTTTTGAGGGCCGCTACCGGGTGATGGACAACGGCGCGGCGCAACTGGCCAGCGTGCGCGAACGCCTGGCGCAGATGCTGCGCCAAGGCGCCGGCCCCGTGGACCGCAGCTTGTCGCCGCACTGGCAAGGCGTGGCCGAAGCGCCGCGTCGCCTGCGCGACGGTGTGCCCATCTGGGCCGTGGCCGCGGTGGCCGCCGGGGTGTTGCTGCTGGTGTTCATGGCGCTGCGCCTCAGTTTGAACGTGCAGACCGACCAGACCTTCAGCAGCCTGCAAGCCCTGGGCGTGCAGGCCAAGGTGGTGGCCGCCCCCGTGCCGCCGCCGGCCGTGCCGCCGCCGCCCCGCCTGGCCCAACTGCTGAAGACCGACATCGACGCCGGTGCCGTGCAGGTGCAAGACCTGGAAGACCGCAGCATCGTCACGCTGCGTGGCGACAGCCTGTTTGAACCTGGCAGCGCCGAGCTGAACAGCCGCGTGCGTCCGTTGTTTGAACGCATCGCCGCCGCCTTGAACCAGGTGCCCGGGCCGGTGCTGGTCACCGGCCACTCCGACAACCAACCCATCCGCTCGCTGCGTTACCCGTCGAATTGGCATTTGTCCAAGGACCGTGCGGTCAGCGTCTACAAGCTGTTGGGCGCCACGGTCAAACCCGAGCGGCTGAACGCCGAGGGCCGCGCCGACAGCGAGCCGGTGGCCGACAACGGCAGCCCCGAAGGCCGCGCGAAGAACCGCCGCGTGGAAATCACGCTGAGCGCCGCCGCGGCGCCGAACTGAACCTGGGCCGGAAGCCACGATGAAACGTTTTTTCCAATGGTGTTTGAGCCCGGTCGTGATGGGCACCTTGGGCCTGCTGGTGCTGTCGGCCGTGGTGTGGTGGGTGGGGCCGCTGGTGGCCATCGGCACCGCCCGTCCGCTGGAGAGTTGGCTCGTGCGCGGCCTGGTGCTGCTGTTGGTCTGGGGCCTGTGGCTGGGCCGCCTGGGCTGGCTGGCTTGGCGGCGCCGCAAGACCAACGCCGCCCTGCTGGCGGGCATGGCTGCAGGCCCCTCGGCCAGCGACAAAGAAGCCCAGGTGCTGGCCCAACGCTTCAACGAAGCGCTCACCCGGCTGAAGGCCAGCGGCGGCGGCGGCAAGGGCTGGCTCGGCGGTGGCCAGTACCTGTACGAACTGCCCTGGTACATCTTTGTGGGCGCCCCGGGCTCGGGCAAGACCACGGCGTTGATGAACGCCGGCCTGCAGTTCCTGCTGGGTGACGCCGCCAAGGGCGCCGTTCAGGGCGTGGGCGGCACACGCAATTGCGAGTGGTGGTTCACCAGCGACGCCGTGCTCATCGACACCGCCGGCCGCTACGCCACCCAAGAAAGCGACCGCGAGGTGGACGCCAAGGCCTGGGACAACTTCCTGGCCCTGTTGAAAAAGAGCCGGCCGCGCCAGCCGCTGAACGGCGTGCTGCTGACGGTGAACGTGCAAGACCTGTTGCAGCAAGGCACCACCGAGCGCCAGCAGCACGCCGCGCAGCTGCGCGCGCGCTTGCTGGAGCTGCACAGCAAGCTGGGTGTGCGCCCGCCGGTGTACGTGCTGGTCACCAAGGCCGACCTGATTGGCGGCTTCAACGAGAGTTTCGAGGCCCTGAACAAAGAAGACCGCGACCAGGTCTGGGGCTTCAGCTTCGACCCGGACACCCCCACCGACGACCCGCTGCGCGACTTCGCCCGCCACTACCAAGGCCTGCAGCAGCGCCTGGTGTCGCAGCTGGTGGAACGCATGGAAGGCGAGCGCGACGTTCTGCGCCGCAGTGCCTTGTTCGCTTTCCCACAAGAGTTCGCGGCGCTGCAGGCGGTACTGCACGACTTCCTGAACCAGGTGTTCAGCGGCGGTGGTCAGGTGGAAGCCGGTGCGCGTGTGCGCGGTGTCTACTTCACCAGCGGCACCCAGGAGGGTTCGCCCATCGACCGCGTGATGGGGTCGCTGGGCCGCAGTTTCGGCATCGATCCACGTTCTGCCGCCATCGCGCCGGGCCGTGGCAAGAGTTTCTTCCTGCATCGGCTGTTGATGCAGGTGGTGTTCGCCGAACGGGGCCTGGGTGTCATCAACCCGGTGGCCGAAACACGGCGGCGGCGCTTGCGCCTGGGCGCGGTGGTCACCGTGGCCGTGGCCAGCACCGCGGTGCTGGTGGGTTGGGCCGTCAGCCGTGCGCGCAACCTGGACCACGCGGCCCAGGTCGCCGAGCGTGTGCCGGCGCTGAAGGCCAGCGTCGACGCCGTGCCGCCACCGGCCACGGCCGACGTGGCGCCGCTGCCGGGCGTGCTGACCGCCGTGCGCGACGCTGCGGTGCTGGACAGCTTCGCGCTGAACGACCCGCCCTTCTTGAATGGCCTGGGCCTGTACCAGGGCGACAAGCTCGACGCCGCCGCGCAGATGGCCTACCACCGCCTGCTGCAGCAGGCCTTGCTGCCGCGCATCGCGCGCCGCCTGGAAGAGCGTTTGCGCGCGGCCAACCGCGAGAACCTGGAAAACGCCTACGAGGCGCTGAAGACCTACCTGATGCTGCACCAGCCGGAGCAGTTCGACGCGCCCACCTTGCGTGCTTGGGTGGCGCTGGACTGGGACCAGCAGTACAGCCGCATGGCGCCCGAACAACGCCAGCAGCTCGACGCCCACCTGGACGCCGCCTTGGCCCTGGGCCCGCTGAAGGCCGCCTTGCCGCGCGACGACGCGCTGGTGGCCAGCGTGCGCGAGATGCTGGTGGCCTTCCCGCTGGAATACCGCGTGTTCAGCCGCATCAAGCGCCAGTACCGACCGGGTGATGCACCGGAATTCACCGTGGCCGGTGCCGCCGGCCCCAACGCCGCCACCGTGTTCCAGCGCGCCAGCGGCGAGCCACTGAGCAAGGGCGTGTCGGGCCTGTACACCAAGGCCGGTTACGAGAAGATCGTCAAGCCCGCCGTGCCCAAGGCCACCGTGCAGCTGGGCCGCGAAGAAGGCTGGGTGCTGGGCTTGAAGACCGACGCCGCGCGCATCAAGGACCTCACGGTGGGCACCGCGCTCACCGACAAGGTCAAGCGCCTGTACTTCGAGGAGTACATCAAGACCTGGGACCAGTTCATCGCCGATGTGCGCCTGGTGAAGCTGGCTGGGCTGGAACGCAGCATGGCCGTGGCCCGTGTGCTGGGCGCTGTGGACTCGCCGCTGGCCGCCTACCTGCGCGGTGTGACCGCGGAAACCCGCCTGGTGCCGCCGGCCAACGCCGCCAACGCGCTGGACAAGGCCGCCAACCAGGCCAAGGCCGACGCCGCCCGCCTGGCCGGCGCCGCGCCGGATGCCGCCGCCGCGGGCGGTGGTCCGCTGGAGCGCATGGTGGACGACCACTTCGCCGGCATCCACCGGCAGGTGACGGGCCAGCCCGCGCCCATCGACGAAACGCTGAAGATGTTCGCCGACCTGCATGCACAACTGCTGGCGGTGGACGCCGCGCAGAAGAGCAAATCGCCGCCGCCGCCCGGCGGTGGGGGTGAACGCCTGAAGGCCGCCGCCGCGCAGCAGCCCGAGCCCATCGCCAGCATGCTCACCCAGCTGGTGGACGCCGGTGCCAGCCAGAGCCGCGGGGCGGAGATCCAGGGCCTGTCCACCGAACTCAAGCCCGTCAACGAGTTCTGCCAGCGTGTGGTGGTCAACCGCTACCCGTTCGCCACCGGCGCGCGCGCCGACGTGCCGCTGGAGGACTTCGGCCAGCTGTTCGGGGCCGGCGGCTTGCTGGACGACTTCTTCCAAAAGCGCCTGGCGCCGCTGGTGGACATCAGCACGCCCACCTGGAGCTACAAGCCGCTGGGCGACGGCAGCAAGCCGGTGGCCGCGGCCTCGTTGGCCGAGTTCCAGCGCGCGGCGCGCATCCGCGACGTGTTCTTCCGCAGCGGTGGCCGGGTGCCGGCGCTGCGCCTGGAAATGCGCATCGCCGACATCGACCCCGCGCTGAAGGAACTGGTGCTGGACGTGGACGGTGTGGTCAGCAAGCTCAGCTCCGGCGGCCCGCCGGTCAGCCTGAGCTGGCCCAGCACGCGCCTGGC
This sequence comes from Rubrivivax sp., assembly GCA_046318395.1. Taxonomy (GTDB): domain Bacteria; phylum Pseudomonadota; class Gammaproteobacteria; order Burkholderiales; family Burkholderiaceae_C; genus Rubrivivax. The sequence continues at coordinate 8,780 of JBKCUM010000228.1, read as the reverse complement.
GTCGCAGATCAAGCTCAGCACCGGCCTGGGCAATGCCGGGGCCATGGCCATGTTCGACGGCCCGTGGGCGCTGTTCCGCATGATCGACCGCTTCGAGGTGCAGCCTTCGTCCGTGCCCGAACGTTTCACGCTGGTGATGAACCTGGACGGCAAGCGCGCCCGGGTCGACGTCATCACCTCCAGCGTCTTCAACCCCTTCCAGATGCGCGAGATCAAGCAGTTCCGCTGCCCGGCCGCGCTGTGAACCTGGGCGGCCCGGCATGAACACGGCGACCCCGCACCCGGTGCCCGGCTGGCACGGCAAGCTGCCCTCCCTGGGCGATTTCGCCTCGCGCAGGCTGGACGCCAGCTTTGTGGAAGTGTGGGACGCCTGGCTGGCCGCGGGCCTGCTGGCGCTGCGGCAAGCGCAGCCCGAGGCCTGGTTGCAGGCCTACCTGGCCAGCCCCAGCTGGCGTTTCGTGCTGCAACCCGGCGCCTTGCCGGGGCCAGCCGGTGCCCAGGCCTGGGCCGGCGTGTTGATGCCTTCGGTGGACCGCGTCGGCCGTTATTTCCCGCTCACGCTGGCGCAGCCACTGGGCGAGGGCCCGGCCAGTGCGGTGCAGATGCAGGCGCTGTGGCACTGGTTGGGCCGGCTGGACGAACTGGCCGCCGACGCGCTGCAAGACGATTGGGGTGTGGACCGCCTGGAAGAAGAGCTGGCCCGCATGGCCCAGCCCGACCTGGCCCCGGCCTTGGGCAGTGGGCCTTCGCCGATGGCCACCAGCGATACCTTCGCCGAATGGCCGTTGCCGGCCGGTGCCGACGCCGCCACGCTGCTGGCGCAAGAGGCCCAGACCCTGTGGGGCCAGCGCGCACGCGGCCAGGCCCATTGGTATGCCAGCACCGACCTGGTCTCCGGGCGCTTGCTGGTGTCGCTGGGCCTGCCACCGCCGGCCTGCCTGGACGCGCTGCTTGGCGCGACAATCTGAGCCAGCATGAGCGCCGACGACACCCCCGACGACGACCGCACCGTCATCCGCCCCGCTGGCCGGCCCCTGCCCGCAGCGCCCGCCACGCCGGCCGCCGACCCCGGGCCCACGGTGCTGCTCTCGCCCGGGCAGGTGCCGCCGCCTGTGCCCCCACTGGCCACGCCGCCCACGGCACCGGCCGCTGCGTTGCCGGCCGATGTGGACCATGGCAACGGCCTGCCCATCGGCACCTACCTGGGTGAGTTCGAGCTCACGCGCATGGTGGGCGAGGGCGGTTTCGGCATCGTCTACGAGGCCTACGACCATTCGCTGCAACGGCGCGTGGCGTTGAAGGAATACATGCCGTCGTCGCTGGCGGCGCGTGGCACACAAAGCCAGGTGTCGGTGAAGTCCGAACGCCACCGCGAAACCTTCCAGGCCGGCCTGAAGAGCTTCATCAACGAAGCCCGTTTGTTGGCCAGCTTCGACCACCCCGCGTTGGTGAAGGTCTACCGCTTCTGGGAAGCCAACGGCACGGCCTACATGGTGATGCCCTTCCTGGAAGGGGTGACGCTGCGCGACCGCCTGCGTGAACTGTCCGTGCGCCCCGACGAGGCCTGGTTGCACGGCCTGCTGCAACCGGTGACCGAAGCGCTGATGGTCATCCACGCCGAGCAGTGTTATCACCGCGACATCGCGCCCGACAACATCATGCAGATCGCCGGCAACAACCGCTGGCTGGTGCTGGACTTCGGCGCGGCGCGGCGTGTCATCGGCGACATGACGCAGGCGCTCACCGTCATCCTGAAGCCGGGTTATGCGCCGGTGGAACAGTACGCCGAGATCCCGGGCCTGAAACAGGGCGCCTGGACCGACGTCTACGCCCTGGCCGCCGTGGTCTACGCCGCCATCATGGGCCGAACGCCGCCGCCTTCCGTGGGCCGGCTGCTCAACGACACCTACGTGCCGCTGGCCCAGGCCGCGGCGGGCCGGTACAGCCCGGGCTTCCTGGAAGCCGTGGACCGCGCCCTGGCCGTGCGGCCTGAAGCGCGCACGCCCAGCATCGCGCAGTTCCGCGACGAACTCGGTTTGCGTGGCCACAACCCCCCCGCCGCCTACACGCCGTACAGCACCCGGCCCATGGCGCCGGGCGAGGTGCCCCCGCGGCCCGCCGAGGCGCCGCCCCTGGGCGCGCCTGCCGCGGCCACGGGCGCTCCCTCCGCGGCCGCCTTGCCACTGCCGCAGCCGGAGTTCACCGTGCAGCCCGCCTTGCAGCCGCCACGGCCGGCGGCGCCCGCGGCCACGCCGGTGGCAGCACCCGCGCCCGCGGCGGTCCGCGCCGGGCTGTCGCCGGCCGTGTTGCTGGGTGGCAGCGCCGTGGCGCTGGCCTTGGCGGGCTGGGGTTTGTTCGCCTGGCTGGCGCCCGCCCCCCGCGTGCCTGCAGGCAGCCCTTACGGTGCCACGTCGGCGTCGGCCCCGCCGACCGGTGTGGCCGAGGGCGTGGCCAGTGGCGCCACAGCAGGCAACCCGCTGCCGGCCCCAGCGGCCTCGGTGGCCGCCGCCACGCCCGCGCCTGCACCCGCAGCCGCCGTGGCCAACCCCGGCAAGCTCGACCCCTTCACGGAGTTCGCCCGTGTCGTCCAGGCTGGCGCATTCCCGGTGAAGATCACCACCGACCAGCCGCGGTTGCGCATCGGCCGCGACGCCGTGCGCTTCACCGTCGAAGCTGAACGTGAAGGCCACCTGTACGTCTTCGCCTCGGGCGCCGACGGCGCCATGGTGCAGGTGGTGCCCCACACCGCCAGCGGCCAGGTGGTGCTGAAGAAGGGCCAGAAGTTCCGCTTCCCCGAGACCAACGGCCCGGGCCTGGACGCCGCCGACCCCCCCGGTCCCGGCCAGGTGCTGGCCATCGTCTCGGCACGGCCGCGCGACTACAGCGCCTTCAACGCCAAAGCCATGGACCTGCTGCGCCTGTTCCCCAGCGGTGCTGAAGGGGCGGCTGCGCTGGCCAAGGCCGCCGGTCCGCAGCCGCCGCTGGCGGGGCGGGCCTTGTGCCCGGTGAACCCGCCTTGCGACACCGACTACGGCGCCGCGGTGCTGCAGTTGGACGTGGTGCGCTGAACCCGCATGAGCAAGGCTTTCACCAAAGAATCCGAACAGGACGACGACGACGACGGCAGCCCTGGCCTGCCGCCGCTGCCCGCTGGCACCCGCAACTACATGACGCCCGCCGGCTACCAGCGCCTGCGCGGTGAACTGATGCAGCTGCTGGACGTGGAGCGCCCCAAGATCGTCGAGGTGGTCAGTTGGGCTGCGAAGAACGGCGACCGCAGCGAAAACGGCGACTACCTCTATGGCAAGAAACGCCTGCGTGAGATCGACCGCCGCATCCGCTTCCTGACCAAACGCCTGGACATCGCCGAGGTGGCCGATCCCAGCCTGCACCACGGCAGCGACCAGGTGTTTTTCGGCGCCACCGTCACCTACGCCAACGCCCGGGGCGAGGAACGCACGATCACCATCAAGGGCATCGACGAAGCCGACAACCTGCAAGGCGAGGTCAGCTGGGTGGCCCCCATCGCCCGCGCGCTGCTGAAGGCGCGCGAAGGCGACGAGGTGCAGTTGATGACGCCCGGCGGACTGGAAAAGCTGGAGATCGTGGCCGTCGCCTACCCGGCGCCCTGAGAGGCCGAGCCGCTTTCTTTGGCGCGCTTTCGTCCGCTGTGGTGCGGTGTGGTGCGCCTTTCGGGCGCCGCCGAAGAACGCACAGCCGCTGAGCCCGAAAAATTCAGTGCGGCCTGCCCCACCGCCAGGGCTTACCCTGGCGCATGAGCGACCCTTTGCTGCTGACCACCACCCTGGTGCGCACCTTCGACGGCCAGCGTGCGCTGAGCGCCGCCAGCGGTTTTTTCTTTCGGCGTGGCGACGCGGTGTTCCTGGTCACCAGCCGCCACGTGCTGCTGGACGAGGCGGCTGAGCACCGGCCCAACCGCATCGAACTGGAGGTGCACGGCGACACGCGCACCCTCAGCCTGGTGCGGGTGCTGTCGTGCTGGCTGTACGCCGAGGGCCGCGCGCGCTGGCGCCAAGGGCGCGACGCCGGTGGCGACATCGACGTGGCGGTGCTGGAGCTCGACACCGCCGACCTGCCCGACACCGCCGCGTGGCGCTGCTTCACGCCGGCCCACCTGCAGGCCGAACTGGACGCGGTGCAGGTGGGCAGCGCCTTGCTGATCGTGGGCTTTCCGCTGGGTTTCCACGACACCGTGCACCACCTGCCGGTGGTGCGCCAGGCCACGGTGGCGTCGGCTTTCGGTGTGCGTTTCCAAGGCCAGGGCCAGTTCCTCACCGATGGGCGCACCCACCGCGGCAGCAGCGGCGGACCGGTGGTGATGCCCGATGCCCAGGGTGATCCGCAGTTGCCGTGGAAGCTGCTGGGCGTGCACGCGTCGCGCTTCGACATGCGCACACGCGACCTGGGGCAGGACGAGTCCCTGGGATTGAACAGCGCCTGGTACGCCGACATCTTGTTGACGTTGACGGCGCCGGTCGCCCCAGTGGCCGGGGTGCCCGTGGCGGCCGTCGCGGCGGGCGCCGCCGCAGCCCAACCGGCGCCTTCGCCAGCCCCCGCCGCGGGCCACCACACGGCCCCGCCCGAAGGCGCGTCCGCCGCCCGGACGCTGCCGCCAACCCGGTGAACGCCCACCGCCGCCGCAGACGCCGCGGCTGCGGTGGGCGTTGTGCTCAGGGTTGGCCGTTGTCCACGTGGCGGGCAAACCCCGGGCGTGTGCGCAGGCGGTCCATCCAGGCGGAGACGGCCGGCAAGCTGGCGCGCTCGACGCCGGCGTCTGCGCCGGGTGTCTTCAACCAGCGCTGGGTGGACAGGGCCAGCACCACGTCGGCCAAGGTGAAGGCATCGCCGCACACGTGCGGCCCGCCTGCGGCCAGCGCGGCCTCCAGCAGCGCCATCTGGCCGTGCCACTGCTGCAGGCTGTGGCGCACGGCCGTGGCGTCTTGGTGGGCGGGGCTGCGCCGCACCAGGGCCATGAAGGCGTAGCGCCAGGCGTTGTTCAGCTCGGTGGCCTGCCAGTCCATCCACTGCTCCACCCGCGCCCGGTCGGCCGCGGCGGCCGGCAGCAGCCGGCCGTCGCCGAACGCTTGGGCGAGGTAGCGGCAGATGGTGTTGGACTCGCGCAGCACCAGGCCCTGGTGCACCAGCACCGGCACCAGGCCACCCGGGTTCAGCGCCAGGAATTCGGGGCTGCGCAAGGACAGCGCGCCCTCGCCCCAGGCCTCGTGCTGCGCGGCCAGCCCCAGTTCGTCGCAGGTCCACAGCACCTTGCGCACGTTGATGGAACTGGCGCGGCCCAGCAGCCGCAGGGCCGAGGGGTCGGGGCGTGGTGGGGTTGGCCCCTGCGGGCCCGGCGTTGCGGCTTTCATCGGCAGCGCTGTTCAAACTGCCGGTCGCGCAGCAGGCGCTTGGTGGCGCTGAGGCGGTCTTGTTCCGCGGCCGGCAGGGGCTGGCGTGCACGTTCATCCAGGTGCTGGATGTGGCGTTCCAGCGCCTGGCATTCGGCGGCCTGTTCCGTCTTGGAGGGACCGCTCAGGCTGATGGCGCCTTGCGGCGCCTGCCGTTGGGCTTCCTGCCATTGCACCTGGCGCGCCAATGCCACCTGCTGCTCAAACGGCAGGCGGTCGGGCACCTCGGCCAGGCGCTTGATGTGCGACTGCAGTTGGTTGCAGTGCTGCGACGACCAGAACTGTCCGCCGCCGTAGGCTTCGCACAGGTAAACGGTGGCGGCGCTGGCCGGTGCGCTGAACGCCAGGGCCAGGCCGGCGGCGCCGGCGGCCAGGATGGTGGCGCGCGGGGGCAGGGTGAAGAAGGGCATGGGCGGCTCGGTGGGGCTTGGGCGCGCCCGGGGTGGGCACCTTTGTGCAACGCGGGGCGGGGGTGGGGCGTTGACGGGTGGGTTGCCTGGGGTGGGGGCGGGGGCCTGGATATCACGCTGGGCCTGCATTCAGCCCCACGGCGTGAAATCGCCGTGGGTCCTTCGCCAGCCATGTGGAGCCTTCCGGCTCCACATGCGCGGGCCCAGCCTTCGTCAGCACGAACGGCGCCTTCCGGCGCCGTACGCGCTGACTCGCCCCAGCCTTGGGGCGTGAAATCGCCCCAAGGCCTTCGCCAGCCATGCAGAGCCTTCCGGCTCTGCATGTGCTGACTCGCCCCAGCTTTGGGGCGTGAAATCGCCCCAAAGCCTTCGTCAGCCATGCAGAGCCTTCCGGCTCTGCATGTGCTGACTCAGCCCGGTTTATGGCGGGCTACGCGTAGGACGGCGGGGGCGCGGCGCAGGGTGCGCAGCAGGTCGGCCAGGTGCAGGCGGTCGCGCACGCTGATCAGCAGGCGCAATTCGGTGCTGTCGGCGGCGGGTTCCTGGCCCATGTCCAGGTGGGTGATGTCGGCCTCGGCCGCGGCCACGGCGGCAGCCACCTGGGCCAGCACGCCCTTGCCGTTGCTGACCAAGGCCACCACGCTGGTGGGGAAGCTGCGGTGGATGTCTTCGGCCCATTCCACCGGCATCCAACGTTCGCTGTCGCGTTCTTTCAGACGCTTGCCGGTTTGGCACTCGCTGGTGTGCACCACCAGGCCCTCGCCGCGGCCCAGGTAGCCGGCGATCTGGTCGCCGGGGATGGGGCGGCAGCAGCTGGCCATCTGCACCGAGGCGCCTTCGCTGCCGTCCACCTGCACCACGCCCTGCTGCGGCGTGCTGTCGTCCTGGGCGTAGCGGCCCAGGCTCAGCGTCAGCGCGTCGGGGCGGCGGCCCCGTTCGATCAGCATCTGCGCCAGGCGTTTGGCCACGATGGTGGCGATCTTCTTGCCCAGGCCCAGGTCCACCAGCAGTTCGCCGCGGTTGCGGTTGCCGCTCCAGCGCGTCAACTGTTGCCAGATGGCGGTGGCCTCGGCGTCGCTGGGTTCGGTGCTGGGCAGTTGCAGGCCTTCGGCACGCAGCGCCTGGGCCAGCAGCTTCTCGCCCAGGGCGCGCGATTCCTCGGCCTCCATGTTCTTCAGGAAGTGGCGGATCTTGCTGCGGGCGCGGCCCGTGTGCACCAGGTTCAACCAGCCCGGGTTGGGCTTGGCGCCGGGCGCGGTGATGACTTCCACCACGTCGCCGCTGCGCAGCTCGGTGCGCAGCGCCACGGGTTCGCCGTTGACCTTGGCGGCCACGAGGTGGTCGCCCACGTCGGAGTGGATGGCGTAGGCGAAATCCACCGGCGTGGCCCCACGCGGCAGCGCCAGGATCTTGCTGCGCGGTGTGAACACATAGACCGCGTCGGGGTAGAGGTCGATCTTCACGTGTTCCAGGAACTCGGCCGCGTCGCGCGTTTCGTCCTGGATGTCCAGCAGGCTTTGCAGCCACAGCGCCCCCATGCGCTGGGCGTCGGCGGCGCCGTCCTTGTCGCCGGCCTTGTACAGCCAGTGGGCGGCGATGCCTTTTTCTGCCACCGCGTGCATGGCCTCGGTGCGCACCTGGAACTCCACCGCCGTGCCCAGCGGGCTGACCAAGGTGGTGTGCAGGCTCTGGTAACCGTTGGCCTTGGGGATGGCGATGTAGTCCTTGAAGCGCCCCGGCACCGGCTTGTACAGCTGGTGCAGCACGCCAATGGCCAGGTAACACTCGGGCAGGGTGCCCACTACCAGGCGGAAGCCGAAAATGTCGTTGACGTGCGTGAAACCGGCGTGTTTTTCGCGCATCTTGCGGTAGATGCTGTAAACCGTTTTCTCGCGGCCGCTGACCTGCACCTTGATCTTCTGCCCCGCGAAGGCCTTTTCCACGTCTTGTTGCACGCGGTCGACGATGTCGCGCCGGTGGCCGCGGGCGCGTTTGACGGCCTTGGCCAGCGCGCCGTGTCGCCAGGGGTGCAGGTGGCTGAAGCTGAGTTCCTGCAGTTCGCGGTAGGTCTGGTTCAGGCCCAGGCGGTGGGCGATGGGCGCGTAGATGTCCAGCGTCTCGCGGGCGATGCGGGCCCGCTTGTTCAGCGCCATGGCCTCCATGGTGCGCATGTTGTGCAGGCGGTCGGCCAGCTTCACCAGGATGACGCGCACGTCGCGCGCCATGGCCAGCAGCATCTTGCGGAAGCTTTCGGCCTGGCTCTCTTCGCGGGTGCTGAACTGCAGCTTGTCCAGCTTGGTCAGGCCGTCGACCAGTTCGGCCGTGGGCGCGCCAAACTTTTCAATCAGTTCGGTCTTGGTGACACCCTGGTCTTCGATGGTGTCGTGCATCAGCGCGGCCATGATGGCCTGCGCGTCCAGCCGCCAGTCGGCACACAGGCCGGCCACCGCGATGGGGTGGGTGATGTAAGGCAGGCCGCTGGCGCGCAACTGGCCCAGGTGGGCTTCGTCGGCGAACTTGTAGGCCTCGCGCACCTGTTTCAGGTCGCCCTTGCTCAGGTAGCTGAGCTTTTCCGTCAGGTCGGCGAAGTTGCTGGCCTCGGTCAGCGGGCCCGAAGGTTCGGGCGGACGTGGTTTGCCCTGCAGTGCGGCGGGCAAGAGTTCGGCGGCCAGTGAGCGTATCCCCATGCTTGTAATCTAGCTTGCTTTGCAAGGCTATCGGCCTTGGTGGGGCAATGCCAAAGGGCCACTGGGGCCGAATGGGCTTGCGCGTAGGCCGCAAACGGCGTGCGGCCATGAAAAAAGCGCCCCGCACAGTCCGTGTCAATACTCTGACGCCGATCTGAAGCCCTGAACACAATGCCCTGCAGCGAAAGCTGCAGGGCATTGTTCATATGGGCTACGTGCAAGGACACAGTCGAGACCAAGGCGGCCTGTTTCCGGTG
>JBKCUM010000227.1:0-2420 GCA_046318395.1 Rubrivivax sp. | reverse complement strand
CCAGCGACACCGGAAACAGGCCGCCTTGGTCTCGACTGTGTCCTTGCACGTAGCCCATATGAACAATGCCCTGCAGCTTTCGCTGCAGGGCATTGTGTTCAGGGCTTCAGATCGGCGTCAGAGTATTGACACGGACTGCTCAGGCCGCCTTCAGAGGCGTCGCGCCGTCAACCGGAAACCGGGTGGCACCGACCGCACGGCGGCACCACAGGGCCCGCCGAAACGCGCTTCAGCCAGCACCGCCGCCCAGCAGCGACGCCACCTTGCGCTTGGGCTTGGCGCCGGCCAGGGGGCGCGGCGAAGCCGCCACGCTGGCCAGTTTGTCGGCCTTGTCGGCCTTTTCCCAGGCCGCGGCACCCGAGCCGGAGGGCTCGTAGGGCTTGTCGAAGAACGGGTCGGCCGACGGCGTGGGCCGACGGGGTGCACTGAACGTTTCGCGCTCGCGGCGCGGCGCTTCGTCGCGCTCGACGCGGTCACCACGGCCACCGGCCTCGCCACGCGGCGCGTCGTCGAACTCGCGCGGACGACGGCGCGGCCGGTCGTCTTCCAGCTCAAACGCCTCGATGTCCAGCTTCTTCTTGATCAGCTTCTCGATGTCACCCACCAGGCGCGCATCGCCGCTGGTCACCAGCGTCACGGCCAGACCGGAGGCGCCAGCACGGCCCGTGCGGCCAATGCGGTGCACATAGTCTTCGGCGTTGAAGGGCACGTCAAAGTTGAACACGGCCGGCAGGTCGGCGATGTCCAGGCCGCGCGCGGCCACGTCGGTGGCCACCAGCAGGTCCACCTCGCCGGCCTTGAAGGCGGCCAGCGCCTTCAGGCGTTCGTCCTGGCTCTTGTCGCCGTGCAGGGCCTGTGTGCGCAAGCCGTCGCGTTCGAAGCTGCGCGCCAGGCGTGCGCAGCCCAGCTTGCTGTTGACGAAGACGATGGCCTGGCGGATCTCGCGCTGCTTCAGGATCTGCACGATCACCCGGCGCTTGTCGTCGTCGCCCGCGCCGTAAAAGCGCTGCTCCACCGTGCTGGCCGTGGCGTTGGGCCGCGCCACCTCCACCAGTTCCGGGTTCTGCAGGTAGCTGGAGGCCAGCTTCTTGATCTCAGGGCTGAAGGTGGCCGAGAACAACAGCGTCTGGCGCGCCTTCGGCAGGTAGGACAGGATGCGCTGCAGGTCGGGCAGGAAGCCGATGTCCAACATGCGGTCGGCTTCGTCGAGCACCACGTACTCCACCTGGCTGAGCACCGCGCTCTTGGCCTCGATGTGGTCCAGCAAGCGGCCCGGCGTGGCGATCAACACCTCAACCCCGGCTTTCAGCGCCAAGGTCTGTGGTTTCATGTCCACACCCCCAAACACCACGCAGGAACGCAGGTGGGTGTGTTTGGCGTAGGTCTTGACGTTGTTGGCCACTTGGTCGGCCAGCTCCCGCGTGGGCGCCAGGACCAGCGCACGCACGGGGTGACGCGCTGGCGACATGCTGGCGTTTTCGTGCCGCAGCATCTTCTGCAGCAGCGGGATGGTGAACGCCGCCGTCTTGCCCGTACCCGTCTGCGCCGCCCCCATCACATCGCGGCCCGCCAGCACCACAGGGATGGCCTTGGCCTGGATGGGCGTCATGGCCTGGTAGCCGGCGTCAGCGACGGAACTCAGGTGTTTTGGGTCCAGGGGGTGGTTTTTTATGTGGGGGGGGGCGACGGCCAATTCGTCAGGCGTCACAACAGGTGTTTGTTCGGTCATAGGCCCCCAATTATCGCCCCTCCAACGGGCACGGATACGGCTTCATCGGCCGCCCCGCGAAACCGAGGGGAGGAAAGTCTGTGTCTATACTCTAGAAGTGAAGCAAATAGCAGCCACACTGCGCATTTGAAGCCATGGGCCGAGGCCTCCAGGCAGCCAGCTTGGCTCGCAGGCATCCCATGTCCCCATCCACGACTGTTGCAGCAACCCCAATGCACTTGACTCTGGCCGTTGTGCGGCTGATGACACACAACTCAATGCTCAGGATTTTTGTTCGGTTCATGTCCGTGTCGGCGGTTGCTGCGTGCTTTACGGTGGCCGCCCAGCCCACCACAACCATGGCCAGCGGCGATGGTTGGCTTGTTTCGCCCATTGAAGCCAGCCCAACGGCAGCCAACCCAAGTGCGAGCCAGTTTCGAGGCGGATCCGTCAACCTGAACACGGCTCTCGGCGCACCAAGCTCCAAGGCTGCGGCGCAGACGGCCGCTATTGCCCCCCCTCAGGCTGCAGAGGCGCCTAACGTCACAAACTCACAACGCAGCCCAGCGGCGCCAAACACCGAGTTTCAGCGCTTCATTCTGGAAGGCACGGGCAAGCAGCTGCCCTTGTTTGGTTACGAACTCTTCGAAGCACCGGCCTTTCCATCGCTGACCAATGTACCGGTACCCACCGACTACGTCGTAGGCCCTGG
>JBKCUM010000226.1:0-6681 GCA_046318395.1 Rubrivivax sp. | reverse complement strand
GGCGTAGATCTTCTTGAAGATGGGGCTCTGGTCCCAGTTCGTGCCCTTGTAGCGCTTGAGCGTCTTGCCGAGTTCGGCCTTGGACACGTTCATCACGCGGATCTTCAACTGCTCGTCGGTCTCGGTGTTGTTCACCATGTACGACAGACCGCGCCAGGCGCCTTCGAGCTTCTGGAAGTCTTCGTGGTGCAGGATCTTGTTGACCTGCTCCGACAGCTTCTGGTCGATGGCGGCGATCATGGCCTCGATGGAAGCCACCACGTCGCTGCCGATCAGCTGGGTCTGGGCCAGCGCTTGCTGGGCCAGCGTTTGCACCGCTTGTTCAACGGCGCTCTTGGCGTCGTCGGACTTGGGTTTGAACTCTTGTTGCAGCAGCGAGGCCAGGTCGCTGCCTTCCATCGAGACACTGGCCAGTGCGGCCGCGCTTTGTGTTTCTGCCATGTTGTGTGCTCCGGATGTCAGGGGTGGATGTCGGACCGATCAGCCTTCAGAGGGCTTGGCCGAAGAGGCCAGCGCACCCAACAGGGCGGGGTCGTTCATCAGCTTGCCGATCAGTTCTTCGGCGCCACCCTTGCCGTCCATGTACGTCACCAGGTTCTGCAGTTGTTGGCGGGCCTCCAACAGCTTGTTCAGCGAATCCACCTTGCGCGCCACGGCGTCGGGCGAGAAGTCGTCCATGCTCTCGAATGTGATGTCCACGCTGAGGTTGCCTTCGCCGGTCAGCGTGTTGGGCACCTGGAAAGCCACGCGCGGCTTCATGCCTTTCATGCGGGAGTCGAAGTTGTCGACGTCGATCTCCAGGAACTTGCGGTCGGCCACCGGGGCCAGCGGGTCCGCGGGTTTACCCGAAAGGTCGGCCAGGACGCCCATGACGAAGGGCAGTTGCACCTTCTTCTCGGCGCCATAGAGCTCCACGTCGTACTCGATCTGCACACGCGGGGCCCGGTTGCGGGCAATGAATTTCTGGCTGCTGCTCATGAATCAACTCCTGTCGGGTCTTGATCTGAAAGTGGGGGGCTGTAACAGACGGCGGTTTTCTTCGAAGTGCGGTGCGCCGTCAAGAGCCACCGGGCGTTTCAATGGAATCGGGGTCGATGCCCACCGTGCGGGCGACCTCGGCCAACGCGTCTGGCGCCAGCACCTTCATGAGTTGCAGGAAGTTGTGGTTGATCAAGGCCTCGGCACGGCGCAAGAACAGCTGCGCGGGGTTGCTGGGTTCGGCTTGTTCCAGGTACTTGCAGATCATGTCGATGGCGCGGATGGCTTCGGCCCTCGACGTGATGGTGCCGCTCAGGCCTTTGCGCTGGGCCGCCACCGCAGCACCCGGGGCGGCTTCTGCGCCAGCTTCGGCGTCGGCGTCACCTTCGCCACCGGCTTCGGGCGCCGGCAACAGGTCGTTGACGGCCTTCAGCAGGGCATAGGTCGGCCGGAGGTCCGGCGCCACGCCCACACCCAAGCGGTCGTTGAGCAGTGACATCAGCTGGCGCACGCTGGCCAAAGCCTCTTCGGCGCTGGTGCGCAGGCTGCTGTCGCGCTCCAGCCGAGCGCCCAACATGGCGGCAAGCGTGTCGCGGCTCAATTCGGTCTCGTCGGACCGGGCGGGCGACAGGCCCACGGCCACTTCCACCTGGCGCAACGTGACCGCGCCGATGCTGCGGTCGGCCACCAGGTCGACGGTCCGCAGGTCACCCAGGAAGCCTTCGGATTCCCGCAGCAGCGTCAAGGCATTGACGCGGGCATAGGGGTCGCCGTCGTCGGGGTCGGGCAGCGGGTGCACCTGTTCCCAGTGCTGCTCGATCAGGCCATTGAGCAGCCGGAACCCGGGCACCAGCGCCGCAAAGCCCTGCATGTGGAGCCAGCCACGCAGCGCGAGCACCGCGATGCGCAGGTCGCGGGTGCGCTCGAAGAGGTCGGGCAGCTGGCCCACCACCGCACGCCAATTGGGCGGCTCGGCAGCGCCGAACTGCGACTCGGGCTTGCCGACGGCCGCCTGGTTGATGGCCAGGAATGCGTTGTCGTACTCGAGGTCTTCCCCGCAAGGCGATTCGCCCTCGCTCAGGGGCTGCAACCAGGCTTGGACCTGTGATTCAACGGCGTCTAGATCGCTCATCGGTGTGGTGAAGGTGGAGGGGCCCGGCCCGTCCAGAACAAACCGCCATCCCCCCGGGCTGCTCTGCCGGGGATGGCACGAAGTTTTGCAGCAGGCCGTGCGTCTGCACACCCCTAAGAACCAGAGCCCGACCCCCAGGAGGCGCCCAGAGGCGCCAGAAATTCACGCGCCCAGCCCGCCAACGCCGCCCGCCATTGGCCGAACGGTGCCCCCTAGTTTCACACCACCTGGGCTGTTGAAGCGCGGGCCCTGGGAGACTTTCCATGCAGGGGCAACCCTTAAGATCGATTGCACTGGGAAATTCGGATTGAGGTCGGCATGGGGACAGAATGGCACGCCCGCAGCAGTCGGGCGGCGTGGTGGTTGGCGGGCCTGTGGGTCACGGGGCTGGCACAGGCCCAAGGCACCACCCCACCTGGCGCACCGCCTCCCGAGGCCCGACCACCCGTGCGCACGCCCGACGTGGTTCCGCGCAGTGAAGACCTGGCCCCCCGCACGGAGCCTGCACGCAGCGACGTTCGGCTGCCGGCCGTGACGGCACCGCGCGAACTGAGCAAACCGGAAGGCGACTTCACGCTGGACGTGAAGGCCTTCCAGGTGGACGACCAGGCGCCGCCCGAATTGAAGGCCGCGCTGGCCCGCATCACCGCCGCCTACACCGGGCCGCAACGCCGCTTCGAAGACCTGGCCAACGCCGCAAGCGAGGTGACGCGCTTCCTGCAACGGGATTTGGGCTACTACCTGGGCTACGCCTACCTGCCCGCGCAAACACCCGAAGGCGGAGTGGTCCGCATCGGTGTGTTGGAAGGCCGTCTGGACCGCGTGGTGCTGAACTGGGACAACAAGCTGCCCGTGCGCCGTGAAGTGGTGGAAGCCTACCTGGGACGCTTGCGCCCCGGGGCCGTGCTGAAGGTGCGCGACGTGGAGCGCGTGGTGTTCCTGGTGAACGACCTGCGGGGGCTGACCGCGCGGTTCGAGGTGCGTGCCGGCGCACTGCCGGGCACCGCCACGCTGGTGGTGACGCCGCGCCCGGAGGCTGCCTGGTCGGCACGCGCCGAAGTCGACGCCAACGGCTCGGAAGCCTTGGGCCGGTTCCGCGTGGCCGCCCTGGGCCAGCTGAACAGCCCGTTCGGCCAGGGCGACGGTTTCACCGCCAACGTGCTGACCTCGCACACGGGCGGCATGCGCTTCGGCCTGCTGGGCTACACCACGCCCGTGGGCAGCGACGGCTTCAAGCTGGGCACGTCCGTGTCGGGGGTGGCTTACCAGTTGGACAAGGACACTTTCCCGCTGGACCTGAACGGCGGGGCGGCCACCTTCAACGGTTATGGCCTGTACCCGTTGGTGCGCAGCCGCAACCTGAACCTGTTCACCCTGGCGTCGCTGGAGCAGAAGCGCTACGTCGACCGCCAGCAAGCGGCCGAGACTGAAACGCGCAAACGCGTGACCACCCTGGCCCTGGGCAGCACCGGCGACTTCCGCGACAGCCTGCTGGGCGGTGGTGTCAACACCTTCGACCTGAACGTCGTGGGTGGCGAGGTGAAGTACCCGGCGGGCCGGCCGGGCGGTTTGGACGACGCGCCTTCGTTCACCAAACTGACCTATGGCTTCACACGGCTGCAAGACCTGGTGACGGGCCGGGCGCTGGTCTACCTGGCGCTGCGTGGGCAGCACAGCCTGAAGAACTTGGACACCACCGAGCAGTACCGGCTCGGCGGACCGGACGCGGTGCGCGCCTTTGCCACCGGCGAAGGCACGGGCGACCGGGGCACGGTGCTGACCACCGAACTCCGCCTGCTGCCCCCCGAAAGCTGGTTTGGCCGCACGGCGCGCGAGATGGTGTTCAGTGTGTTCGTGGACGCCGGCTACGTGCAGTACCGCGTGCAACCGCGCATCAACGCCACCGCCCAGGCCGAGGCCAACCACGCGCAGTTCAGTGGCTGGGGCACCGGCCTGGCTTGGGTGCGGCCCGGCAGCTTTTCGTTGCGCATGAGCGTGGCCAAGGCCATGAACGGCCAGGCCCGCAGCGAAGCCGACAGCCCCAGTGCCCGCCTGTTCGTACAGGCCGCCGTGCCTTTCAACTGATTGCCCCGGGCCGCCTTGGCGGCCCCTGGTGGCCGCCCAGGCCCCACCGACAGGACCAGCCCCATGAGCGCCCAGACCCCCCGCACCACCGCCCCTGCCACCCCCCGCACCCTGGCCAGCCGGCCCTTGCTGCAGGCGGTGCGCCAGGCGCGGCGCCAAAGCCGCCTGTTGCTGCACCCGGTCACGGCCGCGGCCTGCCTGGCCTTGGCTGCACCGGGCGCCTGGGGCCTGCCCGAAGGTGCGGTGCCGACGTTCGGCCAAACCACCGTCACACAGACCTCGCCGTCGGTGCTGACCATCCACCAGGGCACACAACGCGCGGGGCTGGACTGGACCAGCTTCAACATCGCCGCGCAGGAAAAGGTGCTGGTCAACCAGCCCAACAGCAGCGCGGTGTTGCTGAACCGCGTGCTGGGCAACGACCCGTCCCAAATCTTTGGCCAGTTGCAGGCCAACGGGCAGGTGTGGCTCATCAACCCGCGGGGCATCGTCTTCGGTGCCCAGTCGCGCGTGGACGTGGGTGGCCTGCTGGCCAGCACGCTGAGCATCACGAACGAAGACCTCGCCAGCGGCCGTTTGGTGCTGGGCAAGGGCGCCGGCCCGGCCGGTGAACTGCGCAGCGAAGGCCAGATCACCGCGCCCGGCGGCAACGTGTTGCTGGTGGCGCCCCACCTCACGCACAGCGGCAGCATCACCGCGCGCCGTGTCGGTCTGGCCGCCGCCGCCGAGGTGGTGGTGGACGTGGAAGGCGACGGTCTGCTGTTCTTCAACGTGCGCAACGACGAGCAGTTGGACACCCGGCTGTCCCTGTTGGGCAACGTGCTGGCCGACGGCGGCAGTGCCGAGGTGCGTGCCGCCGCCCGCGCGGGCTTCGCCGACACCGTGCTGAACATGGCCGGCGTGGTGCAGGCCCGCGGCCTGGGCCAACAAAACGGCCGCGTGGTCATCGACGGGGGTGCCCACGGCATCACCCTGGTCGGCGGCACGGTCGACGTGTCGGGCCGCGAAGCCGGGCAAATCGGGGGCGATGTGGTGGTGCTGGGCGACAAGCTGGCGCTGACCACCGGCGCGCTGATCGACGCCTCGGGCGATGCCGGCGGCGGCCAGGTGCGTGTGGGTGGCGACTACCAGGGCAAGAACACCGAACTGCGCAACAGCAGCGAACTGCTGGTGCAGAGCGGCGCCACGCTGAAGGCCGACGCGCTGGGCCAGGGTGATGGCGGTCGGGTGATCCTGTGGTCAGACGACAGCACGCGCTACTTTGGCCTGCTCAGCGCGCAAGGCGGGCTGCTGGGCGGCCACGGCGGGTTTGCGGAGGTGTCGGGCAAGAACCACCTGTACTTTGCGGGACAGGCCCTGCTGGGTGCGACGCAGGGTCTGGCGGGCACCTTGCTGCTGGACCCCACCAACATTGTGATCGACCAGGATGGTGGCGATGCGCCGTCGGCCTTGGTCGTCTTCGGCGCCAGTGGCGCTGGCGACGCCACGTTCAGCACGGGCTCACTGAACGCTTTGCTGACCAACGTGGGCAGCACCGTCGTGCTGCAGGCCCGCAACAACATCTCGTTGTTCGACAGCGCCACCGACCTCAGCGGCGCAGGCTCACTGACGCTGCAGGCCGGCGGCACCATCACGCTGAACGACACCATCAGCGTCCAAGGGCTCACACTGTCCGCGGGCGACAACGGCGCGGGCACCGCAGTGGCGGGCAGCGCCGTCACCATCGCCAACAACATCGCCATCAGCGCCGGCTCGGGCACGCTGACCATCACCAACAACGGTGGCAGCGGCATCCACCAACTGGGCGGCAACCTGACGGCGGGGACCTTGGCGGTCACCGGCGGCGTCAACCTCACCCAAGCCCAGACCTGGACGCTGGGCAGTGGCACCACCACGCTGGCCTCTGCGCTCACGGGCGCCGCGCTGACCAAAGCCGGCGCCGGCACCTTGGCGCTGACCAACACCGCCAACGCCCACGCCAGCACGCAGGTCGATGCGGGCACGCTGTCCGTGGGTTCCAGCGCCAACGTGCTGGGCACCGGCGCGCTGACGCTCAACGGCGGCACGCTGACCTTCAGCAGCAACGCCAGCTTCGCCAAAGCGGTGGCGGTGTCGGCCGACAGCACGGTCGACACCAACGGCCAAACGGTGACGATGAGCGGCGTCGTCAGCGGCGCGTCTGCGCTGACCAAGGCCGGCACCGGCACGCTGGACCTCGCGGGCAACAACAGTTTCACAGGCGCGCTGACCGTCTCGAACGGCACGCTGGCCCTGTCGAACAACAACGCCGCTGGCACGTCCGCCGGCGGCATCACCGTGACCGGCGGCACGCTGGACCTGCGCGGTGTGGCCCTGGGCACCGAGGCCATCACGCTGGACGGTGGCGCGCTCACGGCCAGCACCGGCACCAACAGCGCGAACGGCACCATCACCCTGCAGGCTTCGGGCACCCACACGCTGAACGTGGGCAGCGGCGCCAGCCTGGA
>JBKCUM010000225.1:0-21437 GCA_046318395.1 Rubrivivax sp. | reverse complement strand
GGTGATGTCGATCCGCATGATCCCGATGTCGCTGGTGTTCAACCGCTTCCCCCGCATGCTGCGCGACCTGGCCAGCAAGCTGGGCAAGAAGGTCGAACTGGTGCAGGTGGGTGAAGCCACCGAACTGGACAAGGGCCTGGTGGAGAAGATCACCGACCCGCTGACCCACCTGGTGCGCAACAGCTGCGACCACGGCATTGAAATGCCGGCCGACCGCCTGGCCAAGGGCAAGCCCGAGACCGGCACCATCAGCCTGATCGCCAGCCACCAGGGCGGCAGCATCGTCATCGAAGTGCGCGACGACGGCCGTGGCCTGAACCGCGAGAAACTGATCAAGAAGGCCCGCGAGCGTGGCATCGACGCCCCTGACAGCATGACCGACCAAGAGGTCTACGGCCTGATCTTCGCGCCGGGCTTCAGCACCGCCGACCAGGTGACCGACGTGTCGGGCCGCGGTGTGGGCATGGACGTGGTGAAGAAGAACATCACCGCCCTGGGCGGCACGGTGGAGATCGACTCCGCCGAGGGCTACGGCATGACGGTGCGTGTGCGCCTGCCGCTGACCCTGGCCATCATGGACGGCATGAGCGTGGGTGTGGGCGAAGAGGTCTACATCCTGCCGCTGAGCAGCGTGGTGGAAAGCTTCCAGGTGCAGGCCGGCATGATCAAGACCATCGGCGGCAGCGGCCGCGTGGTGGACGTGCGCGACGAGTACATGCCGGTGGTCGACCTCGAACGGGTGTTCGACGTGCCGCGCTTCGACTTCGAACACGTCAGCAACATCATGGTGGTCGTCGAAGCCGAAGGTGGCCGCGTGGCCCTGCTGGTCGACGAACTGCTGGGCCAACAGCAGGTGGTGGTGAAGAACCTGGAGAGCAACTACCGCAAGGTGGACGACGTCTCGGGCGCCACCATCATGGGCGACGGCCGCGTCGCGCTGATCCTGGACATCGGCTCGCTGGTGCGCCGTTCACGACACTGAACCCGCACACACCCCGCCGGCACGCGGGGTGTGGCTGGCGAAGCCCGGCCGGTGGACTTCACGCCGGTCAGGGCTCCAACAGCCCAACACAAGCGGCCCACCCGGTAGGTGGCACCGCACTGAGACCACCCCACGGGGCCAGACCGTCGCAGGAGGACGGCGACCGTCCGCAGACCCAAACACACCGCACCTGCCATGAACCTGCTGACCCTTCTTCGCGGCTTCACCATCAAAACCCGCATGCTCGGCGCCATCGCCATGGTGCTGGGCATGTTCGCCGTCATCGGTGCCACCGGCCTGCTGGGCGGCGTTCGGCTGCAAAGCCTGAACGATGCGATGGTGGGCCACTCCATCAGCGAGCTGCGCCACGTGGCCAGCATCCGTCTGCACCTGGCCCAGGTGCGGCTGCACGAAAAGCAGATGGTGATCGACTACGAAGACGGTGTGGCCGTGCTGAAGCACCGCGAAGCCTGGCAGAAGTCCATCGCCCAAACCACCGCAGCCATTCAAGCCCTGCTGGAAGGCGAAGAAGACGAAGACAACCCCATCGCGCGCAAAGGCCTCGAACAGCTGGTGGCGTACACCAAGGCCAGCGAGCCGGTGCTCAACCAGATCCAGAACGGCGCCTACGACAACGCCCGCGTGGTCGACAAAATGCTGGGCCGCGCGAAAGAGCAGATCGCGCTGCTGGAACAAGGCGTCAGCCAGATCGACAAGATCGTGGAAGGCGAGAGCGCTGAAGCGCAGGCCGATTTCAAGGCCGCCATGCAGCTCACCCTGTGGGTGTTCGTGGGCGTGCTGGCCATCATCGTGGGCGTGGTGATACCGCTGACGCTGCTGAACTCGCGCTCCATCACCAGCCCCATCGGTTACGCCCGCACGGTGGCCCAGGCCATCGCCGCCGGCGACCTGACCAAACCCATCCGCATCGAAGGCAAAGACGAATCCAGCGACCTGTTGCGCGCCCTCAGCCACATGCAGGACTGGCTGCGCGGCGTGGTCAGCGACGTGCGGCTGTCGTCCACCAGCATCGAAGTGGCCAGCCGCGAAGTGGCTTCGGGCAACACCGACCTGTCGCAACGCACCGAGCAGGCGGCCAGCAGCCTGCAGGAAACCGCCAGCTCCATGGACCAGCTGACCAGCAACGTCAGCCAGAGCGCTGAAGCCGCGCGACAGGCCAGCCAGCTGGCCAGCACGGCGGCGCAGGTGGCGCAGCGCGGCGGCACGGTGGTGTCGCAGGTGGTGGACACCATGGAAGAGATCAACACCAGCAGCCGGCGCATCGGCGACATCATCGGCACCATCGACGGCATCGCCTTCCAGACCAACATCCTGGCGCTGAACGCCGCGGTGGAAGCCGCCCGCGCTGGCGAACAAGGCCGTGGCTTCGCCGTGGTGGCCAGCGAAGTGCGCAGCCTGGCCCAGCGCAGCGCTGGTGCGGCGCGCGAGATCAAGGCCTTGATCGGCGCCAGCGTCGAGAAGGTGGAAAGCGGCACACGCCAGGTGGCCGACGCCGGCAGCACGATGACGGAGATCGTGGCCAGCGTGCAGCGCGTGGCCGACATCATCGCCGAGGTGACGACCGCCGCCAACGAACAAAGCCAGGGCATCGGCCAGGTCAACGGCGCTGTGACGCAGTTGGACCAGATGACCCAACAGAACGCGGCCCTGGTGGAACAAAGCGCCGCCGCCGCGGAAAGCCTGAAAGAACAAGCCGGTCGACTGGCCGCGCTGGTCGCCAACTTCAACGTGGAAGTCGCCAGGGCCTGAGAAGCCGTGAACAAACCACCCACGCCCGCTCGACGCGCCCTGACGGCCGGACTCGTCGTTGCAAATGCTCGCCATGTCTCTGGATATGACGAGCATTTGCGCCTGGATCCCGTCCGCCCGGTCGCGCCGCTCGAGCGCGACCGGTCCATTCACAGCTTCTGACGCCTTGTCGGGTGCTGCAACGCCACGTTCCGTTTCCCCTCACACAGGCACCACCCCATGAAAAAACTCGCCAACCTGAGCATTGGCACGCGGCTGGGCCTGAGCTTTGCCATCGTGCTGGGTTTGATGGCCGCCATGGCGCTGGCCAGCATCTACCAGCTGCGCCAGATCGGCCAGCTGAACCTGGAAATGCAGACCATGGCGCAGCGCTTCGCCATCGTTGAAAAATGGCAGGGCGCGGTGCAGCTGAACCTGAACCGCGCACTGACGCTGGGGCACTCGGGCTACCACCCGGCGACCGTGGACTACCTGTCGCCGCAGATCAAAGAAACCACCGAGCAGGTGAACCGGCTGCAAGACCAGCTGGACAAAGCGATCACCGAACCCGCCGAGCGGGCACTGTTCGTGGCCGTGGGCGACAAGCGCAAGGCCTACCTGGCCGCACGCGGGCAGGCGGTGGACCTGTTCAAGGCCGAGAAGGTCGAAGAAGGTCTGGCCCAGGTGAAAGGCGCCATGACCGAAACCGCCACGGCCTACCTGGCGGCCATCACCGCACTGCAACAGCACGACCAGGCCCACGCCGCCGCGCTGGCGGCTGAAGTGCTCAAGCGCGACCAACACGCGCAGTGGCTGATGGTGGTGGTGGGTTTGGGTGCGGTGGGCATCGCGGCCTGGATGGGTTGGTCCATGACCCGCAGCGTCACACGGCCGCTGGGCTTTGTGATCGACGCGGCCGAGCGCATCGCGGGCCACGACCTGAACTTCACGCCGCGCCAGAGCGAGCGGCGAGACGAAATCGGCCAGTTGCAGCGGGCCTTGGGCAGCATGCACCAGAGCCTGACGCAGATGGTGCGCCAGATCCGCGTGGGCACCGACAGCGTGGCCACGGCCAGCGGCGAGATCGCCGCAGCCGGCACCGACCTGTCCACACGCACCGAGAACACCAGCAGCGCGCTGCAGCAGACCGCCAGCACGATGGAGCAGATCACCACCACGGTGGGCCAGACGGCGGAATCCGCCCGCACGGCCAACCAGTTGGCGTCCAGCGCCAGCGACGTGGCCAGGCGCGGTGGCGAGGTGGTGGGCCAGGTGGTCAGCACCATGGACGAGATCAACGCCAGCAGCAAGCGCATCGCCGACATCATCGGCACCATCGACGGCATCGCCTTCCAGACCAACATCCTGGCGCTGAACGCGGCGGTGGAAGCCGCCCGCGCCGGCGAACAAGGCCGCGGCTTCGCCGTCGTGGCTGGCGAGGTGCGCAGCCTGGCGCAGCGCAGCGCCGAAGCCGCGCGCGAGATCAAGACCTTGATCGGCAACAGCGTGGACCGCGTGGAAACCGGCGCCCGCCTGGTGGCCCAGGCCGGCACCACGATGGAAGAGATCGTGCACAGCGTGCACCGCGTCAGCGACATCATCGGCGAGGTGATGGCCGCCACCTCGGAGCAAAGCCAGGGCATCAACCTGGTGAACCAGTCGGTGTCGCAGCTGGACCAGATGACACAACAGAACGCAGCCCTGGTGGAAGAAACCGCCGCGGCGGCGGCCCAGCTGCGCGAGCAGTCGGGCCACCTGGCCGACCTGGTGGCCACGTTCCGGCTGCAAGACGCCACATCGGGCGGCGGGGCGTCCACGGCCCAGGCCATCACAAGCAGCCTGCTGCAACGCACCGCGAAGGCCGCCAAGTCCAAGCCGGCCGCCTCGGCCAGGACGCCCGCCCAGGCGTCTGCCGCGGCGCGCAAGTCCAGCCCGTCGACCTCGTCGACCACCACCCCGTCCGCCACCAAGCCAGCCCCCGCGGCCGCCAAGCCAGCGGCACCCGCCACCGCGGCGGCGGCCCAGGGCGACAGCGACTGGGAAACCTTCTGACGGCACGGCCGGGCAGCCCCCTGCCCGGCGCCAACCACCCCCAGGGCCGCTATGTCGGCCCTTTTTCTTGGGCCCGCGGCGGGCCACCACCCCCGGGCGCCAAGACCCGGCCGGCGGGCAGATTGCACACCCGGCGAAGGGACAAAGCCCCGCGGCCCGCAATTGGCCGGCGGCGCCCGAAAGTCCGGCCCGCGCCGGCCGATATCCCCCACAGGCACAACCTGCAGCCCTTTGTAGAAAGCGAGCGCTTCCCATGTCATTCCTCTCCGCACGTCAGCGCATGATGCTGACCCTGGCCAGCATCGTGCTGGCACAGATCTGGGTCATCGCCGGCTTGTCGTCCGGCTGGTCGGCCGGTCTGGTCATCGGCGGCAGCGTGGTGCTGTCCGCGATCGGCTGCGCGCTGTACCTCAGCGGCGGCGCCGTGCTGGGCGGCTTCATGCAGCAGTTCATCGGCACCGCCAGCGCCATGGCCAAGGGCGATCTCTCGCAGAACATCGAGGCCGGTGGCAGCAACGAAACCGGCCAGCTGATGGGGTCGCTGAGCACCCTGCAGCAAGCCCTGCGCCAGTCCATCGGCACCATCCGCGGTGGCGCCCAGAGCGTGTCCATCGCCGCCGAGGAAATCGCCAGCGGCAACACCGACCTGAGCCACCGCACCGAACAAACCAGCGCCAGCCTGCAGCAAACGGCCAGCTCGATGTCGCAGCTGACCAGCACCGTCACGCAGACGGCCGAGTCGGCCCGCACGGCCAACCAGCTGGTGTCGTCGGCCAGCGACGTGGCGCGCCGCGGTGGCGAGGTGGTCAGCCAGGTGGTCAGCACCATGGACGAGATCAACGCCAGCAGCAAGAAGATCGCCGACATCATCGGCACCATCGACGGCATTGCCTTCCAGACCAACATCCTGGCGCTGAACGCCGCGGTGGAAGCCGCCCGTGCCGGCGAACAAGGCCGCGGCTTTGCCGTGGTGGCCAGCGAAGTGCGCAGCCTGGCGCAGCGCAGCGCCGACGCCGCCCGCGAGATCAAGGCCCTGATCGGCAACAGCGTGGACCGTGTCGAAACCGGCGCCCGCCTGGTGACGGAAGCCGGCACCACGATGACGGAAATCGTGCAGAGCGTGCAGCGTGTCAGCGACATCATCGGCGAGATCTCCGCCGCGGCCGGTGAGCAAAGCCAGGGCCTGAACACGGTGAACCACGCCATCGCCCAGCTCGACCAGATGACGCAGCAGAACGCCGCCCTGGTGGAAGAAAGCGCCGCCGCCGCCGAGAGCCTGCGTGAGCAATCGCGCCAGCTGGCCGCCGCGGTGTCGGGCTTCAGCCTGGGCCAGGGCCACGAGGCCAGCCACACCAGCGTGGCCAGCTCCTCGGGCGGCTACCGCCCCGGTGGCAGCAGGCACAAACCCCTGGCCAAGCCCGCCCACGTGGCCAGCAAGGTGATCGCCAAGGCAAAGGCCGCCCCGGCGGCTGCGCCCAAGGCTGCACCCAAGGTGGAAGCCGCCCCGGCCCCCGCCCCCGCACCCAAGGCCGCCAGCGCCGGTGGCGACGGCGACTGGGAAACCTTCTGAGCAACCCGCCCGGGCCGGTGCTGCCGGCCCGCCCACCACGGGCCGCCACAGCCCGTTTCAAGTCTGTCCAACAACGGCCGATAACCCGTTGAACCCCACTCTCCGACCAAGGATCCCCCCGCCATGGACATGATCACCGAAGCCACCCACGTTGCCCGCCACGAAGCCGCCCGCAGCGGACTGGCCAGCTTGGGCGCCACCGCGGCCAAGGAAGCCCAGGCTGGCGGCGAGTTCCTGACTTTCCGACTGGGCGAAGAGGAATACGGCATCGACATCCTGCGTGTGCAGGAAATCCGTTCCTACGAGCAGCCCACGCGCATCGCCAATGCCCCCAGCTTCATCAAGGGCGTGGTGAACCTGCGTGGTGTCATCGTGCCCATCATCGACCTGCGCCTGAAGCTGGGCTGCGGCACGGCCGAGTACAACGGCTTCACCGTCGTCATCGTGCTGAACGTGCGGGGCCGCGTGGTGGGCGCCGTGGTGGACTCGGTGAGCGACGTGCTCGAACTGGGCAAGGACCACATCAAGCCCGCGCCCGAACTGAGCGCGCAGATCGACGCCCACTACATCACCGGCATCGGCGCGGTGAAGAGTGGCAGCGGCGAGAACGAAAGCGAACGCATGCTGATCCTCATGGACATCGAAGGCCTCATGAGCAGTGCCGACATGGGCCTGATGAACAGCGCCGTTGGCGGTTTCTGAACTTGCCGGGCGCCTGGCGCCTGGCCCGCATGACGCTGGCGAGACACCGGCGAGGATCGGGGCAACAATGAAAAGATTCAGCATCGCAGCCCGCCTGTGGGCACCCAGCTTGGCCCTGGGTGTATGTCTGGTTCTGGCCGGTGGTGGCACGGCGGTGCGGACCATCAAGCTGCTGGAAGAAGCGCGTGTCGCGCAGACGTCTCAGCAGCACAAGCTGTTGCTCGCCGCCGAAAGCACGGGCGCTGCCGAAGCCCAAGGCGTGCGGCAGCTGGCCCTGATGGCGCTGCCTGAAGACCAGCGTGCAGCTCTGGGCGCCGAGGTCCAGAAGGGCCAGGCACGGCTGGACCAGCTGCAGACCCAGCTGCGCGAGCAGGTCAAGGCCAGCGACGAAACCGCCGCCTTGACCGAAGCCCAATCCAAACAAGCCGCCTTCCAGGCCGCCCTGGCCAAGGGCCCTGAGGCCGCTGCACCCGCCCTGCAGAACTGGCTGGCTGCGCAGGCCGCTTTCGCCAAGCTGCAAGAAGCCAAGGGCTCTGCCCTGCGGGAACAAGTCGCCAAAGACCGCATGCGCACCGTGTGGTCGGTGATCGGCCTGATGGCCGTCATCGTGGCCGTGGTCTCCATCAGCACCGCCTTCCTGGTGCGCACCATCTGCGGCCCGCTGGCCCTGTTGCGCAACGTGGCCGAACGTGTGGGCCGCGGCGACCTGAGCGTGCAGATCCACCCCGGCCGCAACGACGAGATCGGCGACGTGCTGCACTCGGTGGAAGAAATGCGCAACGCCCTGCGCAGCGTGGTGGGCCAGGTGCGGCAAAGCGCCGACAGCGTGCGCGTGGCCTCGGACGAAGTGGCCGTGGGCAACGTCGACCTGTCGCAGCGCACCGAACAAACCGCCAGCCGCCTGCAACAGACCGCCAGCGCGATGGAACAGCTCACCGGCACGGTGACGCACAGCGCCGACGCCGCCCGCCAGGCCCACACCCTGGCCCACGGCGCGGCCGAGGTGGCCGGCCGCGGTGGCGAGGTGGTGGCCCAGGTGGTGCAGACCATGGACGAGATCAGCACCAGCAGCCGGCGCATCGCCGACATCACGGGCGTGATCGACGGCATCGCCTTCCAGACCAACATCCTGGCGCTGAACGCTGCGGTGGAAGCCGCGCGGGCCGGTGAACAAGGCCGCGGCTTCGCCGTGGTGGCCGGCGAGGTGCGCATCCTGGCGCAACGCAGCGCGGCCGCCGCCAAGGAGATCAAGGGCCTCATCGGCAGCAGCGTGGAACGCGTGGAAACCGGCAGCCGCCTGGTGGGCAACGCGGGCCAAACCATGGGCGAAATCGTCGCCAGCGTGCAGCGTGTGAGCCAGATGATCGGCGAGATTTCGCTGGCCTCCGGCGAGCAGAGCCAAGGCCTGGGGCACGTCAACGGCGCCGTGGCAGAACTGGACCAGATGACGCAGCAGAACGCCGCGCTGGTGGAGCAAAGCGCCGCCGCCGCAGAGAGCCTGAAGCAGCAAGCCGCACGCCTGGCCCAGGTGGTGGACGCCTTCAAGCTGGAAACCACGACCTGAAGCACCCCGGTGCCGCCAGCCGCTGGCGGCGCCGCGCAGACCCGGCCGGCCCACGCCGTGGGCGGCCCGCCACCACCAGGGGGTGGATGCGCACAGCGCACCAGAAGGCGCCCGCACGAGGCCCGCAAACAACAAGGCCGGGCGTCGCCCGGCGCACCGGAGACGTGCGATGAATTTTCGCCCACAGGCCCTGGCGCTTGGCCAGGGCTCCTTGGCCCGGCGTGTATCGCTGGCGTGTGGCCTGGGTCTGGCGGCCGTGCTGCTGCTGATTTGCGTGCTGATGACCACCATGGCCATCGTGCGTGCCAACACCGACAACGCCGAACGCTACGGCGACCAGGCCCAGGCCGTGGCCGACATGGCCGCCGCCTTCGACGGCGCCACGCGCCAACTGGCCGACAAGCTGTTCGCCGCCTTCTCGGCCGACCTGCAAGGCGACTTCATGCTGGCCGAGAACGGTGAGCTCTCGCTGTACGGCGACAAGCTGAACGGCAACACCGGCCACGTGGACAAGTTCAACACGCTGACGGGCGGTGCTGCCAGCATCTTCAACTTTCACCAAGGCCAGTTCACGCGCATCACCACCTCGTTGAAGAACGAGAAGGGCGAACGCGCAGAACCCGCCGGCCTGGACCCTCAAGGCCCGCTGCACGCGGCCTTGGCGGCGGGCAAGCCCCACAGCACACCGGCGATGCTGTTCGGCAAACCGTACATGACCCGCTACGAGCCGGTGAAGGACGGCAGCGGCAAGGTGGTGGGTGCGCTGGCGGTGGCCATCGACCAGAGCGCCAACCGCGACACCCTGCAAAAACTGGTGCAAGAACGCAGCCTGGCCAAGACCGGCGGCCTGATGGTGGTGGACCCCAAGGCCCAGGCCAATGAAGCCGTCTTCGTGGTGCACCCGACGGCCGCGGGCCGGCCCGTGCTGGCCAGCGCCCCCGGCAACGAGGCCGTGCTGACCGCACTGAAAGCCGCGCAGGACGGCCGCAGCGAACGCATGGCCAGCGCCGGGCTGCTGGTGAAAGACGCCAAAGACACCTGGGTGGTGGCGCGTGCCGTGCCGGGCAGCCCCTGGTGGGTGCTGGCCGAGGTGTCCCAGGCCCAGGCCATGGCCCCGCGTTACGCCACCATCATCCCCGTGTGGGTGCTGCTGGGCGTGACCGCCGTGGCCATGGGCGTGGCCCTGCACTTCGCCATGCAGCACTGGGTGGCGCGCCCGCTGGCCCGCCTGGGCCAGGCCGTGCAGGCCGTGGCCAGCGGCGACCTGACCCAGGCCACCGGCAGCCGGCGCCAGGACGAGGTGGGCGAGCTGATGCGCCAGGTGGAGGCCATGCGCCTGCGCCTGGCCGAGATGATGGCCACGGTGCGCCACTCGGTGGACAGCATCAACACCGCGTCCAGCGAGATCGCCCAGGGCAACGTGGACCTGAGCCAGCGCACCGAACACACGGCCAGCAACCTGCAGCAGACCGCCAGCAGCGTGGAGCAACTGGCCGGCACCGTCAGCCAGAGCGCCGACGCCGCCGCCCAAGCCAACCAGCTGGCCAGCACCGCCACCGACGTGGCGCAGCGCGGTGGCGAAGTGGTGACGCGCGTGGTCAGCACCATGGACGCCATCAACGCCAGCAGCAAGAAGATCGCCGACATCATCGGCACCATCGACGGCATCGCCTTCCAGACCAACATCCTGGCGCTGAACGCCGCGGTGGAAGCGGCGCGCGCTGGCGAACAAGGCCGCGGTTTCGCCGTGGTGGCCAGCGAAGTGCGCAGCCTGGCCAGCCGCAGCGCCAAGGCCGCTCGCGAGATCAAGGCGCTGATCGGCGACAGCGTCGAGAAGGTGGACAGTGGCGCCCGCCTGGTGCACGACGCGGGTGTGACCATGCAAGAGATCGTGGGCAGCGTGCGCCGTGTCAGCGACATCATCGGCGAGATCAGCCACGCCGCTGGCGAGCAGCGCGAAGGCATCGGCCAGGTGAACGGCGCCGTGGCCCAACTGGACCAGATGACACAACAGAACGCCGCGCTGGTGGAGCAGAGCGCCGCCGCCGCGCAGTCGTTGCAGGAACAGTCCCAGAGGCTCGCCGAGGCCGTGGCCACCTTCAAGGTGGCGGGCTGAATCCACGGGCGCACCACCGCTGTGCGCATGCACGGCTCAAGTGCAGCACCGACACCGCCGATACCTCTCAGACAAGCCCCTCCCGCCGCGCCTTGGGCACGGCGGGTTTCCTCACCACCCCCTGCCCCCCCGGTCATTGCCCTTTGCTGAAAGCCTCCGATGAAACTGCAAGCACATCGCCGCCTCTGCATCGCCACCGCCGCGGCCCTGTGGGCCGGTGTGGCCTTCGCCAACAACGCCACCCCCGCCGAGGCCACCGCCATGGTGAAGAAGGGTGTGGCCTTCATCAAGGCCAACGGCAAAGAAAAGGGCCATGCGGAGATCACCAACAAGGCGGGCCAGTTCATCGACCGCGACCTGTACCTGGTGGTCTACGGCCTGGACGGCACGGTGCGCGCCCACCGCGCCAACGAGAAGATGGTGGGCAAGAACCTCATCGAGCTGAAAGACATCGACGGCAAAGCCTTCGTGAAGGAACGCGTGGAGCTGGCCCAGAGCAAGGGCACGTTCTGGCAGGACTACAAGTTCACCAACCCCACGAACAAGAAGATCGAGCCCAAGCGCATGTACTGCGAGAAGCTGGACGACGCGGTGGTGTGTGGCGGCGTCTACAAATAACCGCCCGCGACGCCTGCACCCCACCTCAGCGCCCTGAAGCTCCAAAGAGGCCCCGATGAAACTCGGTCCCAAGCTGCTGGCCGCCCCCTTGGCCACCGCGCTGATCCTGCTGGCCGTGGGCGGCTTCAACAGCCTGCTGACCTGGCGCGCCAACCAGGCCATCCAGGAAGCCACGGCCTCGCGCCTGGCCGACTACAAAACCGTGGCCGCCGTGCAGGAACAGCTGGCCGCCGTGCACGCCAGCGTCTACCGCACGGTGGCGCTGATCGCCTCGATGGACGAGGCCAGCACCAAAGCCTTCCGCCAGCAGCTGAAGAACCAGCTCGACGGCGCGCAACGCACGCTGACCAGCGTGGCCGACAACAGCCAGGACGCCGCCCTCAGCGAGGTGGTGGCGCTGGCCGGCACCCAGGTGCAGAAGTACCTGAAGCAGGCCGACGAGGCCATCGACCTCAGCTCGGTCGACCCCAACACCGGCGTGGCCGCCCTGGAGACCGCCGAGGCCAGCTTCACCGCCTTGGCCAAGACCGGGCACGACCTGGTCAAGCGCATCGACGCCAACGCCGACGCCACCGTGCAGCAGGGCGCGCAGCAGGCGCGCCGCAACGGCTTCTGGCTGGCCCTGCTGGCCGTGGCCTCGGCGGTGGGCGCGGTGGGCTTGTCGTGGTGGATGCAGCGCCGCCTGGTGCTGGACCTGCGCCGCGCCAGCCAGGTGGCCGAACAAGTGGCGCAAGGCCGGCTGGACGCCGTGCCCGACGTCAGCCGCCGCGACGAACTGGGCGACCTGCTGCGTTCCATGGCCCACATGACGGCCGAGCTCAGCCGCTCCATGCGCACGGTGCTGGAGAGTTCGCAGTCCATCCACACCGCCAGCGTGGAAATCGCCAGCGGCAACGTGGACCTGTCCATGCGCACCGAACAGGCCGCCAGCAACCTGCAGCAAACCGCCAGCTCGATGGAAGAGCTGACCAGCAACATCAGCCAGAACGCCGCCGCCGCCGGCCAGGCCAGCCAACTGGCCGACAGCGCGGCCCAGGTGGCGCAGCGCGGCGGGGTGGCGGTGTCGGCCGTGGTCAGCACCATGGAAGAGATCAACACCAGCAGCCGGCGCATCGGCGACATCATCGGCACCATCGACGGCATCGCCTTCCAGACCAACATCCTGGCGCTGAACGCGGCCGTGGAAGCCGCCCGTGCCGGCGAACAAGGCCGCGGCTTTGCCGTGGTGGCCGGCGAGGTGCGCAGCCTGGCCCAGCGCAGCGCCGGAGCGGCGCGCGAGATCAAGGCCCTGATCGGCGCCAGCGTCGAGAAGGTGGAAAGTGGCACACGCCAGGTGGCCGAGGCCGGCAACACGATGAACGAGATCGTCGCCAGCGTGCAGCGGGTGTCCGACATCATTGCCGAGATCAGCACCGCCACGCAGCAGCAAAGCGCCGGGATCGGCCAGATGAACCAGGCCGTCAGCGGCCTGGACCAGGTGACGCAGCAAAACGCGGCCCTGGTGGAAGAGAGTGCGGCCGCCGCCGAGAGCCTGAAAGAACAGGCCGTGATGCTGGGCGCCCTGGTGCGCCGGTTCCAGCTCGCCACCACCGACTGAACGGCGCGGGGCGCCCGCCCCGCCCCCGGCGCTGCCCTGGCCAGCGCATCGGCGGCCGCGACCGCCAAACCTGGGGTTGACCCTGATCGGCACACGCCGACGTGGTGTCCGGGCCCGGCAGCGTCAGAATGTGCCGATGGCCCCAGGCGTCAGTTCCCCACCCAGCGAAGCCAGCATTTCTGAGGCGGCGATCACCGAAGCCGTTCAGCAGGCCCAGCTGCAGGCGCACAACAGCAGCGCCCGCCAAGGGGTGTGGGCCAGCCTGGCCGTGGTGGTGGTGGCCGGCCTGTGTTTGCTGCCGGAGTTGCCCACGGCCGACCTGCGGCGCTGGATGGCGGGCCTGGGCCTGGCCTTGCTGCTGCGCGGCACCCTGGTGGTGGCGCACCGCCAGCGGTGGTGGGCCTGGCCCGACCGGAACTGGATGCGCGCCTACCAGGTCACCGCCGCCGTGCTGGGCCTGGCCTGGGGCGCGCTGGCCCTGCTGTTGCCGACCGACCTGGACCCCCAAGACCAGGTGGTGCTGCTGTTCATGCTGGCCGGCCTGGCCGCCGGTGGCATGGTGACCACCTTGTTCGACCTGCGCGCGGCGCTGGCGTTTGCCCTGCCGCTGCTGCTGTCCCTGGTCTGGCGTGCCCTGGTCACCCCCACCCCCATGCCGCGCCTGGCCATCGTGGCGGCGGTGATGCTGGCGATGCTGGTGCTGTTCTTCACCTCGGCAGCGCGTCGCTTGTGGCGTGAACGCCGGGCCCTGGCCGCGGCCCGGTTGGCCGAAGTGCAGCGCAGCAGCGAACTGCGGTTGGCCGAGGGCCTGATGCGCCGTGTCTTCGACCACGCCGACGAAGGCATGAGCCTGTACGACGAGCACTGGCGGCTGCAAGCCTGGAACAGCCGTTTCGCCGACACCGTGGGCCTGCCGGCCGCGCGCTTGTACGTGGGCATGCACATTGAAGAGTGCCTGCGGCTGCTGGCGGCCCAAGGCGAGTTCAGCACGCAGGTCGACCAGGAGACCGAGGTGCAACGCCGCCTGAAGCTGCTGTACGAACAGCCGCAGTCGGTGACGCGCCGCGAGCGGCCCAACGGCCGTGTCATC
Source organism: Rubrivivax sp. (assembly GCA_046318395.1). Classification (GTDB taxonomy): domain Bacteria; phylum Pseudomonadota; class Gammaproteobacteria; order Burkholderiales; family Burkholderiaceae_C; genus Rubrivivax. Next base: position 7,397 of record JBKCUM010000225.1, on the reverse strand, counting down.
GAGATCCGCCGCAACGCCACGCCCGACGGCGGCTGCGTCATCGTCTACGTCGACATCACCCACCGCCAGGCGTCGGAGAACGCGCTGGAAGACTACCGGCGCACGCTGGGCCTGTTGCTGGACACCAGCGAACAGGGCTGCTGGTTCATCGACAACGCGCTGTGCACCACCGACGTCAACCCCGCCATGTGCCGCATGCTGGGCCTGGAGCGCCAAGCCTTGCTGGGGCGCAGCATCTACGACTTCGTGGACGAGGCCAACCGCGCCATCTTCGAGGCCCAGGTGCAGCGCCGCGCGGCCGGCCAGCCCGGCAGCTACGAGGTGGCGCTGCTGCACAGCAGCGGGCGCCTGGTGCACTGCGTGAACAACGCCTCGCCGCTGGTGGACAGCCAGGGGCGCAAAGTGGGTGCGGTGGGGCTGTTTTCCGACATCAGCGCCCACAAGGCCGCGGCCCAGCAGATCAGCCTGACCAGCGAGCTGCTGGCGCAGAAATCGCGTGTGCTGGCCACCACGCTGGACAGCCTGGACCAGGGCGTGATGGGGGTGGACGCACAAGGCCACATCAACGCCTGGAACCAGCGCCTGCTGGCCCTGCTGGACCTGCCGCCGGCCTTGCTGGAAGGCGGCGCCACGCTGGCCCAGGTGGGCCGGTACCTGTTGGAGCAAGGGCATTTCGGCCCGCAGGCCGAACGGCTGACCGGCGAAGCGCGCCACAACCTGATGGCTTTCTTGGCCGGCCAGGCCATCCCGCGCGAACAGCGCTACCAGCGCGTGCGCGTGGACGGCACGGTGCTGGACGTGCACGTGCTGCACGCCAGCGACGGCAGCCACGTGCGCACCTTCACCGACGTGACGGCCAATGTGCGCGCCCAGCAGGCGCTGCGCGAGAGCGAAAGCCGCTTCCGCCGCATGGCCGACGCCGCGCCGGCGCTGATCTGGCTGTCGGACCAGGACGGCCAGGCCACCTGGTTCAACCAGCGCTGGCTGCACAGCGTGGGGCAGACCATGGACCAAGCCCTCAGCGAAGGCTGGGGCAGCCGCCTGCACCCCGACGACCTGGCGGCCTGCCGCGACCGCTTCGCCCAGGCCTTCGTCCGGCGCGAACCCTACGACATCGAATTCCGTGTGCGCCGCTTCGACGGCACCGTGCAGTGGGTGGCCGACACCGGCATCCCGCGCTTTGCGCTGGACGGCAGCTTCGAAGGCTTCATCAGCTACGGCTGGGACATCACCGGGCGCAAGGCCGCCGAGGTGGCGCTGATCGCGGCCAAGACCGAGGCCGAACGCGCCAACCGCGCCAAGTCGCAGTTCCTCTCGCGCATGAGCCACGAGCTGCGCACACCGCTGAACGCCATCCTGGGCTTTGGCCAGCTGCTGGCCAACGACCCGCAAGAGCCCTTGGGGCAGACGCAACGCCGCCGGCTGCAGGAAATCGAACGCGGCGGGCACCACCTGCTGACGCTGATCAACGACGTGCTGGACCTGTCGCGCATCGAAGCCGGTGCGCTGCAACTGCAGGCCCAGGCCGTGGACCTGGCGGTGGTGATGGGCGATTGCCTGCGGCTGGTGGAACCGGTGGCCCGCGAACGCGACATCTCGCTGAGCCTGGCCATCCCCGAGGGCACGGCCACCTGGGTGATGGCCGACGCGACGCGGCTGCGCCAGGTGCTGCTGAACCTGCTGGGCAACGCCATCAAATACAACCGCGAGGGCGGCATGGTGGCCCTGGTGTGCCAGGTGGAACCACGCCACCTGCTGCTGGAGGTGAGCGACTGCGGCCCAGGGCTGACCGAAGAGCAGCAGCGGCGGCTGTTCCAGGCCTTCGAGCGGCTGGACGCCGACCACTCCGGCGTGGAAGGCGCCGGCGTCGGCCTGGCGCTGAGCAAGTGGCTGGTGGAGCTGATGCAAGGCGAGATCGGCGTGCGCAGCCAGCCCGGCGTGGGCAGCACCTTCTGGTTGCGGCTGCAACGCCACACCAGCGAAGCCTTGCCGCCGGCCCTGCCCTACGCCGCAGCCACCGGCCAGGCCCCGGCCCGCGACGGCGCATCGGCGGACGGCCAAGCGGTGCAACGCGTGCTCTACGTGGAAGACAACACCGTCAACCAGGTGCTGATGGAGGGCATGCTGTCGCACCGGCCGGGCCTGGCGCTGCAGTTGGCCGACCGGCCCTCGGTGGGCCTGGCGATGGCCCGCGCCCAGCGGCCCGACCTGGTGCTGCTGGACATCCAGCTGCCCGAGATGGACGGCGTGGCCCTGATGCGCGCGCTGCGCGCCATGCCGTCGATGGCCGGTGTGCCGATGATCGCCGTCAGCGCCAACGCCATGCCCAGCGACCTGCAGGCCGCGCTGGAAGCCGGCTTCGACGACTACCTGACCAAACCGCTGGAACTGGGCCGCCTGCTGGCCGCGGTGAACCGGGCCCTGGACCGCTAGCGGTCCGGGGCCTGGCCGAGCGCCCCACCAGGGCCGTCAGCCGCCTGCGCCGGCGGCTTTCAGCTGTTCGTACTTCTGCCGGTACTTCTCGGCCAGGCGGCGCTGCTGGTTGTCGCCGCTGACCTCGCGGCCCTGCACGAACAGACGCTGCACCTGGGTGGTGGTTTGCAGCGGGTCGCCGTCGGCCACGAAAAAGCTGGCCAGCAGGCCCGGGGCCAGGGCGCCCAGGCGGTCGGCCACGCCCAGGATCTGCGCCGGGTACAGCGTGATGGCCTTCAGCGCTTCGTCGGCCGGCAGCCCGTAGGCCATGGCCGCGGCGGCTTCATAAGGCAGGTTGCGTTCGTTGGTGGCGGCGGTGGTGGCGCCGCCCGCACGCGCGATGCAAAAGCGCACACCGGCGGCGTGCAGGCGGGCCGGCAGGGTGAAGCGCTGGTCCACGTCGTCGTCGCGGCGCATCGGCAGTTCGTTCACACCGGCCACCACCACCGGCACCTGGCGTTCGCGCAGCAGGTCCAGCAGGTGCCCGGCGTCGGCACCGCCCACGATCACCAGCTTCAGCCCCTGGCGTTCGGCCAGGCCCAGGGCCCAGCGCAGCTGCGGCAGTTCGTGCGCGTGCACGAAGACCGGCACCTCGCGGCGCAGCGCCGGCTGCAGGGCTTCCCAACGTTCGTCGCGTGGCAGCGTGGCCTGCTGCGCACGGGCTTGCCCCTGCGCCTGACCATAAGCGCGCGCGGCCTCAAAGGCCTGCTCCACCTCGCGCAGCCGGCCCTGGGCGAAGCGCCGCAGGTCTTCGGCCAGCGTGTCCAGCGGCGGGCGCAGCAGGTCGGCGTGCTGGCGCAGCGAGGGCAGGTGCACGTGCACACCGGCCTCGGCCTTCAGCGCCATGTCTTCCCAGGTCCAACCGTCCAGCTGCAACACGGCAGACCGGCCCGCGATGCCACCGCCGCGGGGCGTTTGTGGCACGGTCAGCGCGGCCAGCACGCCGTTGCTGCGGGTGACCGACAACACCTCGCTGTCGGGGTTCACGGCCACCACCGCACGGGCGTTGGGGTTGACGGTGCCCACCTCGGCCACGTCCACCGTGGCGCGCACGGCGTTCACCTCCACCAGGCCCAGCACGGTGTTGGCGGCGATGAACCCGGGGTAGACGTGGCGCCCGCCCAGGTCCAGCACCAGCGGTGCGGCGCTGGGCGTGGGCAGCGCCTGCCCAGGCCCGGCCAGGGCCACGATGCGGCCTTTCTCCACCAGCATCTGCCCGCCGGCAATGACCGGGCCGCTGACGGTGTGCAGCACCGCGTTGCGCAGCAGCAGCGGTTGGCGCTGCGGCGGTGGCGGCACTTCGTCGTTGGCCTGGGCCCAGGGCGCCAAGGCGGCGGCGGCGCAGGCCGTGCCCGTTTGCAGGAAGCGGCGGCGGGCCGTGTTCGGGTGGCGGCTCATCGTGCGTCCTCCGTGCACTCGTGCCAGGCGGGCTGGCTGCTGTAGGCGTGGCGCACGGCGCGCGCGTGGTCCAGCACCGGCCGCCAGGGCAGTTGGCCCAAATCGGCGGCGTCGACTTCGGCGAACTGGCGCGGCGCGTCGGGCGCTGTGCCACCCCCACCGCCGCCACCCCCACCACCGGCCGGCCGGCTGCGCGCCGCCACGGCCACGGCGGCCAACAGGCGTTGGCGTTCGGCGGCGTCGGCCTCGCGGCGGGCGGTTTCCTGGGCGCGGTCGAAGTACAGGCGACCGTCGACCCAGGTCTGTTCTGCGCGCGTGGTGCTGTCCAGCGGCGAGCGGCTCCACAGCACGAAGTCGGCGTCCTTGCCCACCTCCAACGAGCCGGTGCGCTGGTGCACACGCAACTGCTTGGCGGGGTTGATGGTCACCAGCGCCAGCGCTTCGGTTTCGCTGAGGCCACCGTACTTCATGGCTTTCGCGGCTTCGGTGTTCAGCCGGCGGGCCAGTTCCGCGTCGTCGCTGTTGAAGCTGGTCAGCACGCCGGCGCGGTGCATCAGCGCGCCGTTGGCCGGGATGGCGTCCACCACCTCCATCTTGTAGTTCCACCAGTCGCTGAAGGTGCTGCCACCGGCGCCAATGCTGGCGATGGCGTCGGCCACCTTGTAGCCCTCCAGCACGTGCTGGAAGGCGGCCACGTCCAGGTTCCGCGCTTTGGCAAAACGCGCAAACATCAGGATCTCGTCGGCCCGGTACGAGTGCACGTGGATGGCGCGGCGGCGTTCCAAGATTTCCACCAACGCTTCCAACTGCAGGTCGCGCCGCGGCTCCGGCGTGCCGCGCGGCGCGCTGCGCCAGGCCGCCCATTCGCGCCGGTACTCGTCGGCGGCGGCAAAGCTGTCTTCCAGCACCTGTTCCACGCCCATGCGCGTGTTGGGGTAGCGGCGGCCATCGCCCCAGTTGGCACGTTTGACGTTTTCACCCAGCGCGAACTTCACACCCGGCTGTGCGCCTTCGAACACCAGGCCGTCGGCATCAGCACCCCAGCGCAGTTTGATGACCTGGCTTTGGCCGCCGATGGTGTTGGCGCTGCCGTGCAGGATGTTGGCGCTGGTCAACCCACCGGCCAGCTGGCGGTACAAGCTGATGTCGGTGGCGTCCAGGATGTCGGCGATGCGCACCTCGGCCGTCACCGAATGCGTGCCTTCGTTGATGCCGCGGCTGATGGCGATGTGCGAGTGCGCGTCGATCAGCCCCGGCGTCACGTGCCGGCCGGCGGCGTCCACCACCACGGCCCCGGCGGGCGCGGTGAGCCCGCGGCCGATGGCGGCGATGCGCCCCTGGCGCACCAGCAGGTCGGCACCTTCCAGCTTGCCGGCCGCGGCCGAGGTCCACAGCGTCGCGTTCTTCACCAGCACCGCGGCCGGCTGTTCGGGCAGCGGCGCTGCGCGCATGCCCACCGGGTAGCCGGGGCGCAGCGGCGCGGGCACCGGGGGTGCCGAAGCCGCGGCGGGCGCAGCCACCACCACCGGGCCGGTGCGCTGGGCCGCCCAGGGCTGCAGCGGGCCCAGGCCACGCTGCACCGTGCCCACCCAGCGGTCGCCCTGCTGGCGGGCCACCACGGTGCGCTGCAGCGCCACCGGCTGGCCTTCGGCTGCCTTGCCGCAGGGCAGGCGCAGCACCCATTCACCACCGCGTTGTTGCACCTCGCAGCCAGGCTGCACCGGGCCGCCCAGGTCCAGGCGCGGCGCGCTGCGGCTGCCGGCGATCTGCAGCACCTCGGTGCCACTGGCCACGGCCCAGCGGCCGCGCAGGTCGTCGCGGGCACCGGCGTCGGTGGGCAGGGGCTGGCCGTCCACGAAAGCCAGTTCCACCACGGCGTCTTCCTGCGTGAACAGGTCGCCGCTGGCCACCACCACCTGGGCCAGCTGGCCCGGGGCCAGGCGGCCCAGGCGGTGGGCTTCACCCAGCAGGGCTGCGGGCGTGGTGGTCAGCGCGGCCAGGGCTTGTTCGGCCGGCAAGCCGCGCTGCACGGCCTGGCGCAGGCGCGGCCAGAAGTCGCGCTTGGCGTCGCGCAGGCCGTGCGGGGTGACGGCAAAGCGCACACCGGCCTGTTGCAAACGCGCCAGGTTGGCAGGCGCCTGCTCCCAGTGCTGCAGGCCTTCCAGCGACTGGTCCAGCGCCGCGTCGGGGTCGCTCAGGTCGGGCGTGGCCGGGTAGGCCAGCGGCACCACCACCGGCAGCTTCAGCGCGGCCAGCTGCGCCGCGCGGCGGTACTCGTGGCCCGTGCCCAAAGCCCAGCTGCGCAGCTTGAACTCGTCGCGCACGCGGGCGATGCGGGCGAAGTCCTGTTCGTCCACCGCGGTGTGCAGCACCGGCTGCGCACCGTTCAACACCGGCGCCAGCGCGGCCAGCGTGGCGTTGTGCTCCAGGCGCGGGCCAGGGCCGGTGCGGGCGCTGGCCGCCGCGTACCAGCGGGCGTCCAACAGGGTCTGGCGCGTCAGCGCGATGGCGCCCATCTGCGAAGACGGGTAGCTGCCGTCGGTGGCGGTCTCGAAGGCCGCCACCTGGGCCGCGCGCGGCGTCAGCACCAGGGGCTTGGTGTCGCCGCCAGGGCCGGGTTCGGCCAAGGCCAGCAAGGCCGCCTGGCCGCGCAGCACACCCACGCTGGGCGTGGCCAGCACGGTGGTGAAACCCAGTTCACGGGCCGTGCGCGCTTCGTCGGCGCGCCATTCCAGTTGCTGGGCCACGTCTTGTTCGGCGCGCACCAGACGGTTGCGCGAGGCCAGGCCCCGCTGCGTGACCGGCTTGGCCTCCGGGCGCGGGCCGGCGGCCGGCGGCAACTCGGAACCCAGGCCCCAGGCGGGCCGGCCAGCCGGCAGCGGCTTCAACGCGGCCGGCACGCCCAGCGGCGACGCCAGGTCGATGAAGCCGGCGTAGACCACGCGCCCCGGCAGCTTCCATTCGCGGGCGCCGGGCGGCACCGCCACCCCGGCGCCGGCGGCGGTGATGACGCCGTCGCGCATCACCAGCGTGCCGCCCGTCACCACCTGGCCCGGCCCCAACACCAGCGTGGCGCCGGTGATGGCGTGCCAGCGTGGCGTGTTGTCGCGCAGGCCCTCGGTTCTTTCGCTGCCCCACGGGGCGCCGGTCTGGGCCAGCAGGGGCACACAAACGGCCAGCAGGCCGCAGGCCAACCACCGTGGCGCTGGCCACGGCTGGAACGTTGATCGCATCGAAAACTCCCCCTGCCCGGCGTCGGGCTTGTGGCGCGCGCCGGCGTGTTGATGGCGGCACGGACTCTACCCGGGCCGGCACGCCCACCACCCCGGCAGGGGCGCTGTCCGGCCCGCCGGTCCGCCGCTGCGCGTGCCGCACGTTGTTGTTTTCACTGAATTTTGCTGCCGAAACGCCGAAAACACCGGCAAATCCGTCTGCCCAAGCGCCGGCCCTGGCTGGCGCACGCCCCCCTCCCCAGGAAAGTCCCCATGAAACTTCGACTCCAACTGCCCCTGGCCTTCGCCCTGGCC
>JBKCUM010000224.1:0-4170 GCA_046318395.1 Rubrivivax sp. | reverse complement strand
GAGGTTGGCAGCGGATCCGAAGCGCTGGATCAGCGTGACCGCGCCGCCCTGGCCTTCATCGGCCTTGAGTCCGGCAGCGTCCAACAGATGCCGCGTGACTAAACGCTGCACCACCTGCAGCACCGGCGTGACCAGCTCGGGCCGCGCGGCCAGCAGCACGCGGGCAGGCTGCTGAACCAGGCCAGCACGGGCGCCCACAGCGCCTGCGCGGCAGGGCGGAAGTAGCCCATGTGGCCGATGGGGCCTAGCGGTGCCACCGGGGCGATGTCCAGCGCGCGCCAGCCGGCCTGGCGGTAGCCGGCCATGAAGGCGTCACGCGAGGCGGGCGGTGCCCAGTGGTCGTCCAGCGCATTGGCCGCGACGATGGGCGTGCGCACCGCCGCGAACTGGGCCTGCACTTCGGCGGCGAATTCGGGGTCGTCGAAGAAGTAGCGCGGAAACTGGCACCAGTGGCGCCATTGCCGGTAGACGCCCAGCGGCAGGTCTTCGCCCATGCCCAGCAGGCTCCAGGGCAGGTAGCCCTTCCAGCGCGTGAGCACCGGGCCCAGCACGCGCCACATCAGCAGCACTCGCAGGCGTTCCAGCGGCGGCATCCAGCCGTGCCAGCCGGCGCCAGTGGCAAAGGTGTAGAGGCCGGCCACGCGGGCATGGTTGGGCAGCAGCCCGAAGGCATGGCCGCCATAGGAATGGCCCACCATGAAGAGCGGCACGCCGTCTTCGGCGCAGGCGTCCACGGCGGCCGCGAGGTCGAGGCGGGCCCAGTCGCGGTAGTCCATCTCGAAACCACGCAGCTCGGCGGGCCGTGAGAGGCCGATGCCGCGGTAATCGAGCGTCAGCGTTTCGAAACCCCGCGCCGCCGCGTGCTGGGCGAAGCGGCGGTAGAAGCGCTGCGGCACGCCCGTGGCCCCCGCCACCACGACGCGCCCCTGCGGCCGGCCCACCGCGCGGTAACGCAAGGCCGTGAGGCGGTAGCCGTCGGCAGCGACCAGGGTTTCGGTCTGGCCTTCGGGTGGGGGTGCGGGTGAGAGTTCGGCTGAGAGTTCGTGTTTCGAAGATGTCATGGTTTCGAGCTTTCGATGTGCTGGGCCACCACGGACAACAGCGTTTCGACGGTGGCGCGCAGCGCCTGGGTGTCGCCGGCCACGCGGGCCTGCATCAGCGCGCCTTCGTAGGCAGAGACCACCAGCGCCGCCAGCCCCGGCGCCCGGGCCGCGTTGACACCGGCCTGCACCAGCACCTGTGCCAGGCGCTCGCGCAGCAAGGCAAAACCTCGGGCCACCGCGGCACGGATGGCCTCGTCTTGCGGCGTGGATTCCAGCGCCACGGTGGCCAGCGGGCAGCCGCGCTCGAAGCCGCTGCGCTGCAGGTACTGGCCGGCCTGCGTGAGCCACTGCCGCAGGGCATCGAGGGCCGAACCCGGGCGCTGCTGCAGCCGCTGCAGGCTGGCGTCGATGTGGGACACGACCGCGTCGATGGCCGCCACCGCGAGTTCGGTCTTGCCCCCCGGGAAGTGGTGGTAGAGCACGCCCTTGGGGGCCTGCGCCGCCTGCAGCAGCTCTGCCAGGCCCACGCCGTGCAGGCCGCGGCGCTGCAGGGCGTCGGTCATGGCCGCGACCAGGCGTTCGCGGGTGGGGGCCGGTTCATGGGGCATGCGCAAATTCTGTAGACCGGTCGGTCTAGTGTCAAGACCCCGGGGCCTGCTGCGTGCGGCTTAAACTGCGGCTGCGCTCATGACCCCTGCCCCCTTCGGCCACACCGGCCTGCTGGTCACCCGTGTCGGCTTCGGCGCGATGCACTTCGACGGCATCGACGACGAGGCCGAAGTCGGCCGCCTGCTGAACGGCGTGCTCGACCTCGGCGTCACGCTCATCGACACCGCGCGCGGTTACGGGCGCAGCGAAGAGCGCATCGGCCGGCACCTGCACCCGCGCCGCGCCGAGTTTGTTCTCTCCACCAAGCTGGGTTATGGCGTGGAAGGGGTTCCCGACTGGACCTACCCCTGCATCACCCAGGGCGTGGAGCGGGCGCTGCGCCTGATGCGCACCGACTGCATCGACATCGGCCACCTGCATTCCTGCCCCCTGCAAGTGCTGCAGCGCGGCGAGGTGATCGAAGCCCTGGCCGCCTGTGTGCAGGCCGGCAAGCTGCGCGTGGCTGCGTACTCGGGCGAGAACGCCGAGCTGGCACACGCACTGCAAGACGCACGCTTCGGCAGCGTGCAATGCAGCCTGAGCCTGGCAGACCCGGCCAGCGGCGCGCAAATCGCCGCCACGGGCAAGGGCGTGCTGGCCAAGCGCACGCTGGCCGGGCTGGCCTGGGCGCAGCCGTGGCGGCCCGCAGGTTTCTGCGAGGGCCAGTACTGGGACCGCTGGCATCAGCTGAACCTGCCCGAGCTGGGCCTGCCCTGGCCCGAGCTGGCACTGCGCTGGGCTGCGTACACGCCTGGCGTGAGCAGCGTGCTCATCGGCACCCGCAGCCTGGCGCGCCTGGGTGAGGGCATTGCCGCCATAGGCCGCGGCCCTTTGCCCGGCGCCACCTTGCTGGCGCTGCAAGCGGCGCACCAACGGGCCGGCGCTAGCCGCTGGCCGGGCCTGGTGTGAACCGGCACCCCTGCCCTGCTATCGCCGGCGGCAGTGGCACGCTCAACCACGTGTGGCCTATCTGGCCACCCCAGATGCCGCGCTCGTGACGGGTGTCAAGCTCACCGCCGGCGGCGGCTTCGCGGCTGCGTCCCCGCCCACGGCCGTCTCTGCGGGCACGAGGCGTGCAGCCATGCCCCCGAACCAGGCACTGCCGCTGGCGCCGTAGATCGAAGCACCCACCAGCACGAAGGCAGCTTCGGCGGGCACGGCGAATTCCAGCCTTTGCTTGCGCAGCTGTCGGTCCGCAGGCAAGGTTTGTTCGTAGGTGTTGGCGTAGGCCATGCTCTGCCGCTGCGCATCGAAGGCCCGCACCCAGAGGCCTGCGGCAGCCGCCTCCTGGTCCTTGGCGACCCAGCCTTCCAGCAACAGGCGCTGGCCACGCAGGGCGGCAGCGTCCAGGCGCTGCACCAAGCCAGCGTAGGGTGCGGGAACGAGGTAGTCGACTCGCCACGCCGGCCGCCCCTCGACAAGCACCGCCGGGTCCGGCGCCATGCGCTCAGCCCGGCCATCAGCCCGCCAGCCTTCGGGCGCAGCCGCTGCTGGGCTTGGGACCTGAAGCGAAGGGTTGCCGATCACCTGCGCCGGCACGCTGCAAGGGGCCCAGGTGAAGCATAGGACGAGGGCGCTGAGGATGAACGGTGGCTGAGTCATGGCAAGAGCCCATCAAACGTTGTGGATAGAAAGGTGGTTGCGGCAGATGCCGGGTGCGCGGGTGGCAATCAGAAAGTGCCGGCCACGCTGAACTGCACCGTCTGGTCGTAAGGAAACACCAGCGCCTGCCGGCCTGCGGGCGCACCGGTGCGGTCGGGCGTGAAGAAGCGGTTTTCACGCACGACGTCGTAGCCGCCGAGGTTCAAGACCGCCAGCCGGGCCTTCAGGCCCGTGAACTCGCTGGTCTCCAGGAAGGCGCCCCAGCGGCTTTCGAAGTCAAGCCTGGATGACTGGTTGGAGAAGTAGCTGGTGCGCTGAAGGCTGCCGTCCAGCGTCAGCCCCCAGGCCCGTTTCTGGGCGCGCAGGTCCTGCCGCAGTTCGACCTTGTAGCGCTGGGGCTCGAAGTCGTTGAGCAAGCGCCGTTGGGCGGTGGCCGGGTCGGTGAAGCGGGCGTCCTGCCACAGCCCATTGGCGCTGAGCCTCAGGCCTGCAGCCAACCCGTCCAGGGGCAGCGCGCCGCTGGCCGACAGGCCCCACACTCGCGCCGAACCGGCGTTGCCCGTGCCCCCTTGCCCCGGGCTCAGGATCACCGCATCCACCACGTCCTGCCGCTGCTCGGCAAAGACCTGCAGGTTCAGCGCGGCGCCCTCCTGGCCGCGCAGGTCCAGCGCCAGCGTGGCCCGGGTGCGACGGTCGGGCACCAGTTCGGGGTTGCCGGTCTGGGTGCGGTCGCTGGCGAGTTCGGCCGAGGCGGCGAAGTCGTTGAAGTCGAGCTGGCCGACGCTGCGCCTCACACTGCCGCGAAGTTCCAGGCCTTCGGCCGGGCGCCAGGTGGCGCTGAGGCTGGGCTTGGCGTAGCGCAAATCGCGTTCGCGCT
>JBKCUM010000223.1:0-25220 GCA_046318395.1 Rubrivivax sp. | reverse complement strand
CCCTGGCGACGCTGGCCTACAACGTCAAGCGCGCACTGGCCGTTCTTGGCGGGCAGCGCATGCTGCAGCAACTGGCACTGCCATGACAGGGTTACTGCCCAAGTAAGGATGCCACCTAAGCGTTTGCCAAAACACGCTAACCCATCACGTCCCGCGCCGCCTATCGGTTTGGCGTCCACAAACAAAAACGCCCCGATGGTTCAGGGCGTTTTGCTGACGGTGGCCGTTGCAGCCGTTTTGACACGGACTGGTCAGGTGGCTTTTTTCGTGGGCTGCGCAACATCACCGCACCGTCAACGGCACCGTCACCGGCCCATCGTTCACCAACATCACCCGCATGTCCGCCCCGAACTCCCCAGCCGCCACCACCGGGTGCCGCGCCCGGGCTTGTTCCAGCAGGTGTTCGTACAAGGCCAACCCCAAAGCCGCCGGCGCGGCCCCCGTGAAACTGGGCCGGTTGCCGCTGCGGGTGTCGGCCGCCAGCGTGAACTGGCTGACGATCAACAGCCCACCGCCCACGTCCACCACGCTGCGGTTCATCTTGCCGGCCTCGTCGCTGAAGATGCGCAGCTTCAGCAGCTTGTCCAACAGCTTGTCGGCCTGCGCCGGTGTGTCCTCGGGCTCGGCACACACCAGCACCAGCAGACCCTGGTCGATGGCACCGGTCACACGGCCGGACACCGTCACCTGGGCCTGCGCCACACGTTGCAACACAGCGATCACACGGGGTCCCTGGGGTCGTCGAAATGGGCTTCCACGTCGGTGGGCAGCAATTGGATGGTGGCGCGCAGCCCCGGCACCGCGGCCATCAGCGCGCGTTCCAGTTCACCACGCCGGGCGGCGGCCTGCCCCAGCGACCAGTGCGCGGGCAGGTGCATGTGCAGGTCGACAAAACGGCGCTGTCCGGCTTGGCGCGACACCACGTGGTCGAAACGGATGTCCGGGCCGGCGAAACCGGCCAGCACCGTCTGCACCTGGGCCATCGCGGCCGGCTCCAGCCCGCCGTCCATCAGGCCCTGGGCCGAACGCCACACCAGGTGCGCGCCTTCGCGCAGGATGTTCAGGGCCACGGCGATGGCGACCAGCGGGTCCAGCCACCACCAGCCCGTGGCCACCACGGCCACCAGGCCCAGCACCACGCCGGCCGAGGTCCACACGTCGGTGAACAGGTGGCGGGCGTCGGCCTCCAGCGCCATCGACCGCGCAGCGCGCGCCTTGCGCAGCATGCTCCAGGCCAGGGCCCCGTTCAGCGCCGAGCTGAAGACCGACAGCGCAATGCCCCAACCCACGGCCTCGATAGGCTGCGGGTCCAGCAGGCGGTGCACCGAAGCCCACACGATGGCCAGCGCGGCGGCGAAGATCAGCACACCCTCGAAGCCGCTGCTGAAGTACTCGGCCTTGTGGTGGCCGTAGGGGTGGTCGTCGTCGGCCGGCCGTGCGGCGATGGTCACCATGGCCAGCGCAAACACCGCGCCGGCCAGGTTCACCAGCGATTCCAGCGCGTCGGACAACAGGCTGACGCTGTCGGTCAGCCACCAGGCCGCGGTCTTCAGCGCGATGGTGGCCAGCGCCACCGCGACGCTGAGCTTCAGGTAGGTGCTGACCTGCATGCGGGCTGGGCGGTGGTCGCTCGGGCCGCCGCGCGGTTCAGGCGCCCAAGGTCACACGCGCAAACTTGCGCTTGCCGACCTGCACCACGAAGGTGCCCGCAGGCAGTTTCAGGCCCTTGTCACTGACCACGGCGCCGTCGATGCGCACGCCGCCTTGTTCCACCATGCGCATGGCCTCGCTGGTGGAAGGCACCAGGCCGGCAGACTTCAGCAGCGCGCCCAAGGCCAACGGCGCGCCGGACAAGGCCACGTCGGGGATGTCGTCGGGAATGCCGCCCTTGGCGCGGTTGTTGAAGTCGGCTTCGGCGGCGTCGGCCGCGGCGGCGTTGTGGAAACGCGTGACGATCTCGCGCGCCAGCGCCACCTTGGCGTCCTTGGGGTTGCGGCCGCCGGCCACTTCAGCCTTCAGCCCGGCGATGGCCGCTTCAGACTGGAAGGACAGCAGTGTGTACCAGCGCCACATCAGCGTGTCGCTGATGGACAGCACCTTGGCGAACATGTCGTTGGCGGGCTCGGTGATGCCGATGTAGTTGCCCTTGCTCTTGGACATCTTGTCCACGCCGTCCAGGCCTTCCAGCAGCGGCATGGTCAGGATGCACTGCGGCTCCTGCCCCCACTCCTGCTGCAGCTGCCGGCCCACCAGCAGGTTGAACTTCTGGTCGGTGCCGCCCAGCTCCAGGTCGCTCTTCAGCGCCACCGAGTCGTAGCCCTGCATCAGCGGGTACAAGAATTCGTGCACGCTGATGGCGGTGCCGGCGGCGAAGCGCTTGCTGAAGTCGTCGCGCTCCATCATGCGCGCCACCGTGTATTTGGCTGCCAGCTGGATCATGCCGCGCGCGCCCAGCGGGTCGCTCCACTCGCTGTTCCAGCGCACCTCGGCACGGTCCAGGTCGACCACCAGGCCCACCTGCTCGAAGTAGGTCTGGGCGTTGGCTTCGATCTGCTCGCGCGTCAACGGCGGGCGCGTGCTGTTGCGGCCGGAAGGGTCGCCGATGGTGGTGGTGAAGTCGCCGATCAGCGGAATCACCGTGTGGCCCAGGTCCTGCAGCTGGCGCAGCTTGTTCAGCACCACGGTGTGGCCCAGGTGCAGGTCGGCCGCCGTGGGGTCCATGCCGAACTTGATGCGCAGCGGCTGGCCCGTGGCCTCGCTGCGCGCCAGCTTCTTCAGCCAGTCGGCTTCGGGCAGCAGCTCTTCGCAGCCGCGCAGGCTGACGGCCAGCGCCTCGCGCACGCGGTCGGTCACGGGGTGCGCCGGCTCGGCGGTGGCGGCGGGAGAGGGCTTGGCGGCGTCGGTCATGGCAGCGGTCGGCGCTGGCCCCGGCCGCCGCGGCCTGGCGCGGGGGCGCAAGCAGTCGGCGGGCCTGGGGTTATTGGGGTGGAAGCGGCGGGGGTGGCGACTAGAATCCACCCTTCGTTGTTTGCGCAAAATTGCCGGTCGGTGCCAGGGCACGCGGGGCAGGCGCAAGTCCGGAATTCTAGTGGCAGCCCCGATCGGCGCCAGCCCGCACTTGGTGCGCGCCGGCCCGCAGCGCCGGGCCGCCCCAGGGAACGCTTCTTGCTGAACCGCTGGCTCTGCCCGGCGCCGGCATCGGCGGGCCCCGTTCACACCGTTGGGATCGATGACCTTGTTCAACCCTGGCTTGCAGCCCCTGCTGCAACAAGCACAAAGCCTCGCCAGCCGCCACCGCCGAGGGCTCATGGCCACGGCGCTGCTGCTGCTGTCCGGCTTCGGCGTCACGGCCTTTGGCATCGCACCGCTGGCGCCTGACGCCGCCCTGCTGCCCCAGCGCCTGGTGCAAGAACCTGTGTTGGTGGAAGGCGTGGCACGCCAGGCCGACCTGCTGGCCGACCAGGTGCTGAACCTGCGCCGCAGCGACACCACCCGCAGCGGCGACACCCCCGCGGCCCTGCTGGCCCGCCTGGGCGTGGCCGACGCCTCGGCCGCCGGCTTCCTGCGCACCGAACCCACGCTGCGCAAGCTGTTCGCCGGCCGCGGCGGCAAGTTGGTGCATGCCGAGGTCGACACCGAAGGCACGCTGCGCGAACTGGTGGTGCGCTTCCCGGCCGAACAATCCGAGCAGGCCCGCACGCACTTCAGCCGCGTCACCGTCAGCCGCGTGGAAGGCCGTTGGACCGCGCGCCAGGAAACCCTGCCACTGCAGGCGCAGCTGCGCATGGGCAGCGGCACCATCCGCAACACCTTGTTCGGCGCCACCGACGAGGCCGGCCTGCCCGACGCCATCGCCAGCCAGCTGGCCGAACTGTTCAGCGCCGAGATCGACTTCCACCGCGAACTGCGCAAGGGCGACACCTTCAGCGTGTTGTACGAAGCGCTCACCGCCGACGGCGAGCCCGTCACCTGGAACGAAGGCGCAGGCCGCGTGGTGGCCGCCGAGTTCGTGAACAACGGGCGCGCCTACCACTCGGTGTGGTTCGACCGAGCCGGTGGCAAGGGCGGTTATTTCGGCCTGGACGGCAAGAGCAAACGCCGCATGTTCCTGGCCAGCCCCATGGAGTTTTCGCGCATCACCTCCGGCTTCGCGATGCGTTTCCACCCGCTGATGCAAAAGTGGCGTGCCCACCTGGGCGTGGACTACGGCGCACCCACGGGCACGCCGGTGCGCACCGTGGGCGAGGGCGTGGTCGAGTTTTCCGGCTGGCAGAACGGCTACGGCAACGTGGTGCAGATCAAGCACGGCAACCAGCACAGCACGCTGTACGCCCACCTGAGCAAGATCGACGTGAAAAAGGGCCAGCGCGTGGAACAAGGCCAGCGCATCGGCGCCGTGGGCAGCACCGGCTGGAGCACCGGCCCGCACCTGCACTTCGAGTTCCGCGTCAACGGCCGCCACCAGGACCCGCTGAAAGTGGCCAAGGCCAGCGAAGCTGTGGCCCTGGACAGCGCCTCGCGCGCCAAGTTCGCCGAGCTGGCCCAAAGCCTGCAGGTCAAACTCGACCTGGCCGGCACCACCGCCGGCGCCAAGGCGCGCTTCGAATAAAGCGGCGGGCGCGGCCCGAGGCGGCGCCTTACCGCAGCCAGCCGCAGCCGGCCGCCCACCCCGCCCAGCCCAGCCGTCATGGCCTTGTACATCGGCCTGATGTCCGGCACGTCGCTGGACGGCGTGGACGCGGTGCTGACCGACGTGGACGAGCACGGCCGCTGCCGCAGCCTGGCCCACCACCACCAGCCCTACGACCCTGCGCTGCGCCACCTGCTGTGGCAGCTGAACAGCCCGGGCGACGGCGAACTGCACCACGCGGCGCTGGCCGCCAACGGCGTGGCACGGGCCTATGCCGACAGCGTGGCGCGCCTGCTGCAACAGGCCGGGCAGACCGCGTCGGCCATCACCGCGCTGGGCGCGCACGGGCAGACCGTGCGCCACCGCCCGGGTGAGTTCGACGGCACCGGCTACACCAGCCAACTGCTGGCCGGCGCGCTGCTGGCCGAACGCTGCGGCATCGACGTGGTGTGCGACTTCCGCAGCCGCGACGTGGCCGCCGGCGGCCAAGGTGCGCCCCTGGTGCCCGCCTTCCACGCCGGTTGCTTCGGCCAGGCCGGTGTGGACCTGGCGGTGCTGAACCTGGGTGGCATCGCCAACCTCAGCCTGCTGAAGGCCGATGGCGGCGTCACCGGCTTCGACACCGGCCCGGCGAACGCGCTGATGGACCACTGGTGCCAACAGCACACCGGCCAGGCCTTTGACGCCGGCGGGCGCTGGGCGGCCGGTGGCCAGGTGCAACCGGCCCTGCTGGCGCTGTGCCTGGCGGACCCGTTTTTCGAGCGTGCGCCGCCGAAGAGCACCGGCCGCGACCTCTTCAACCCGGCTTGGCTGCAAGAACGTTTGGCAACCTGGCGGGCCGCCGCCGGCCCGCTGGCAGCACAGGCCACACCGCAGGACGTGATGGCCACGCTGAACGCGCTGACCGTCGCCAGCGCCGCGCAAGCCCTGCAGCGCCACCTGCCGGGTGCCCAGCGCCTGCTGGTGTGTGGTGGTGGCGCCTTCAACGCCCAGGTGATGGCCGGCTTGGACGCGGCCCTGCCCGGCGTGCAGGTGGCCAGCACGGCCAGCGTGGGCGTGGCGCCCGACCAGGTGGAGGCCCTGGCCTTCGCCTGGCTGGCCTGGGCCTTCCAGCAGCGCGTGGCCGGCAACCGCGTGGCCGTCACCGGGGCCCGCGGTGAACGCGTGCTGGGCGCGCTGTACCCGCGCTGAAGCGGCGGCCGGGGGGGGACGGCTGGCGTCTGCCACCGCGCCATTCCCCCCGCAGAAGCGACAAAGCCGCGCGAGCGCGGCTGAGAGGGACCAAAACCGCGCAAGCGCGGCCCGAATGGACAAGAGCCGCAAGCGCGGCCCGAATGAACAAGAGCCGCAAGTGCGGCTCTCAGGGCAGGCCAGGGCGGCGGTCAGCGACCGCCGCCCGACACAGCCACCTCAGGCAGAGAAGCTGGAGCCGCAGCCGCAGGTGGTGGTGGCGTTGGGGTTCTTGATGACGAACTGTGCGCCTTGCAGGTCTTCTTTGTAGTCGATCTCGGCGCCCACCAGGTACTGCAGGCTCATGGCGTCGATCAGCAGCGTGACGCCGTTCTTGTTCATCTGCGTGTCGTCTTCGTTCACCACCTCGTCGAAGGTGAAACCGTACTGGAAGCCCGAGCAGCCACCGCCTTGCACGAAGACCCGCAGCTTCAGTTCGGGGTTGCCTTCTTCGGCCACCAGGTCGGCCACCTTGGCCGCGGCGCTGTCGGTGAACACCAGGGGCGCGGGCATGCCGTCGGCGGTGGTGTCGGTGGTGGGCAGGGCTTCGGCGATCGCGTTCATCGTGTTCTCCAGGGTCAGGCGTCGTTGGACGCCGCGAGCTTGAGCGTCGGCTTGTCGGCGCTCTTCAGGGATTTCAGTTCGCCTTCCAACAAGGCGCCGGGGTGCATTTCCAGGATGTCGTAGCGCACATCACCTTCGATGCGGGCTTTGGGCTGCAATTCCAGCAGTTCGCTGGCGTGCACCGGGCCTTTGACCTCGCCGTTGATGATCACATGGCTGGCCAACACCTTGCCGTGCACGCGGGCATTGTCGCTGATCACCAGGATGCTGCGGGCCTCGCCTTGCGCCAACACGTCACCGAACACCTGCCCGTCGATGCGCAGGCCTTCGCTGAACCGGATCTCGCCGTGCACCACCATGCCCTCACCCACCAGGCTGCGGATGGGCGGCGGTTTGTGCTTCTTGGAAAACCACATCGCGGCGGGCTCCTCCGGGGGCTTTTCGTTGTTTCAGGTCTTCAGCGTCTGCGTGGCGCGCACCGTCCCCTGGGGGTCGATCACGCGCACGGTCAGCGCTTTTATCACGGCCTCTGGCGGGTGGTTCAGCACCCCCTCCACCCGGGTGTACTGGCGCAGGCGCAGGTCTGTGGCGCCCGGCACCACCTGGGTCCAGGGGCGGCCGGCCAAGCTGCCCACCCACTGCACTTCGTAGCGACCTTGGAATTCAGGCGCGGCCTTGCCGTTTTGCGTCAGCAGCATCTGCAGGCGCCACTGTCCAGGCGCCACCGGCTGGGCTTGCAGGCCACGCACCTGCAAACCAGCGCCCGTGGCGGGCATCAGCTGCTCGAAAAAGCCCAGGTCGGCTTGCAGGGTTTGTTTGTCGGCTTCCAGCTGCCGCAGTTGCTGCGCCAGTTTTTCCTGGGCCGCACGCTCGGCCTTCAGCAGGCTTTCCGCGGTGTTGGCCACCGACGTCGCCTGGCGGCTCACCTCGCGCAGGTGTTGCACCTCGGCGCGCAGCCGCTCCACCTCGGCGGGGCCACTGGGGCCTGCGCCGGCCAGTTCGCGGCCGAATTGGAAGGCCCACAGGGCCAGGGCGGCAGAGAAGCCCAAAACGACAGCAGCCACCGCCCAGCGCAAAGGCCAGGGCAGGTGGCTGCGGATGATCATGCGGGGCGCGCTGACAGACCAGCGGCGCCTCAGCAGTTTCCAGCGCATGGGCGGTGAGGCCCGGGCGGTCACAAGGGCTGGAACCGGTGCCAAGCACCGGTTCTGCGCCAGCGCAGCGAACCCGGAGGTCCGCCGCGCCAACGGCATCAGCGCTTGCTGAACTGCTTGCGGCGACGGGCGCCGTGCAGACCGACCTTCTTACGCTCGACTTCACGCGCGTCACGCGTGACGAAGCCGGCGCGGCTCAGGTCGGGCTTCAGGGCCGCGTCGTAGTCGATCAGGGCGCGGGTGATGCCATGACGCACCGCACCGGCCTGGCCGGACTCGCCGCCGCCATGCACGTTGACCTTGATGTCGAAGGCGCCGTCGTTGGCCGTCAGCAGCAGGGGCTGCTTGACAATCATGATGGACGTCTGGCGACCAAAGTAGTTCTCAACGGGCTTGCCGTTGATGACGATTTGGCCGGTGCCCTTCTTGATGAAGACGCGGGCCACCGAGCTCTTGCGGCGGCCGGTGCCGTAATTCCAATTACCGATCATCGCCGACCTCAGATCTCAAGCAACTTGGGTTGCTGAGCGGTGTGCGGGTGGGTGTCACCGGCATAAACCTTCAGCTTCTTGATCATCGCGTAACCCAGCGGGCCCTTGGGCAGCATGCCCTTGACGGCCTTCTCCAGGGCGCAGCCGGGGTGCTTGGCCTGCATGTCCTTGAAGGGGGTGGCGTAGATACCGCCCGGGTAACCCGAGTGGCGGTAGTAGATCTTGTCGGTGGCCTTGGTGCCGGTGACGCGGATCTTGTCGGCGTTGACGATGACGATGAAATCGCCGGTGTCGACGTGAGGCGTGTAAATGGCCTTGTGCTTGCCGCGCAAACGGAGTGCCACTTCGCTGGCAACACGTCCGAGCACCTTGTCGGTGGCGTCAATCACAAACCACTCGTGCGTCACTTCGGCCGGCTTGGCGCTGAAGGTCTTCATGAGAGTCTTTGCAGTGGGCCTGTGCGGTGCGGGTTGCCATCAAGAGCAGCCCAGTTGCACCACGGCAGACCGGAAACATCGGCTGTACAGGGCCTGGGCCAGCGCTCGCACAAGGCTTGCAACCACCCCCACCCGCTGTTCCACCCGCCCTTCGGCACCGCTTGTCTAGGGCGGCCTCTCAGGGTCAGGCAGACAGTTCTCTCCCCGCCGAATTCGGGAAAGCCCGCGAGTATAGCCGGGAGAATGGCTTTGTGCACGCGTCCGCTGCGCAGGCCTTTGCAGGTGCAGCGGTGAGGATATTGAGGGTAAACCCTAGATCTATCCGGTACCATGCGGCTTCGGTTGTCTGACAACCCGACCGCAGGAGCCCCCATGAACCCCGACCACCCCCACCTGAGCGATCTGCACCGAGCCCTGGGCTTGGCCGACGACGCCGATCAGCCGGCCGCACCCGCCGTGTGCGACGCACGGCCGGTGCAGGCCTTGGCCTGGGTGCCGGTGCGGGCCTTGTCCGAACGCCACCGCGGCCGCGTGCTGGCCCACCTGCTGGCCTTGCCGGCGGCGGACCGTTACCTGCGCTTTGGCTACAGCGCCAACGACACGCAGATCGCGGTGTACGTGGACCGCCTGGATTTCGAGCACGACGAGGTCTTTGGCATCTTCAACCACCGCTTGGAGGTGGTGGCGCTGGCCCACCTGGCCTACCTGCCGCTGCCAGCCGGTCAGCACCAGGCGTCGGCAGAGTTCGGGGTGTCCGTGGCCGCGCACTGCCGTGGCCGCGGGTGGGGCGCACGCTTGTTTGAGCGTGCCGTGCTGCACGCGCGCAACCGCCAGGTGCAGCAGTTGGTGATCCACGCCCTGGCCGACAACGCGGCCATGCTGCGCATCGTGCGGCGCGCGGGCGCCCAGGTGCGCTTCGACGGCGCCGATGCCCAGGCGCACCTGACGCTGCCACCGGAAAACCTGGTGTCGCACCTGGAGGCCTTGATGGAACGGCAGGCCGCCGAGTTCGACTACGGCGTGAAGTTGCACGTGCGCCGGGTCGACGCTTGGCTGCAGTTCCTGACCAACCCCACCGGGGCGCTGGCCCCGCGCCACGACCACATCCCCAGCTTGCGAGAACGCACCCCCCTGGGCAGCACCCAGCCGCGGGATCCCGCCCTGCCGCCCGCGGTTTAACATGGGACGGCCCAAGCGACTTGGCAGCCGAACGCAGCTGCCAAGCGCTTCACCGAACGGCCCCGCCCATGCTGCCCCTGCTTCCCTGGTTACTTGCCGCGACCGCACTGGCCTTGCTGGCAGGCGCAGGCGCCCTGTGGGCCTTCGGCAAGCGCAGCCGCAAATCCAGGCCCTTGCCCAGTGAGTGGGCGCTCGCAGCGCGGCCGGTGTTCAGCAGCGACGAACGGCGTGTGTACCGCCAGCTGCGCGAGGCCCTGCCCCACCACATCGTGTTGTCCAAGCTGCCGCTGGTGCGCTTTTGCCAGCCCACCGACCCCAACGAAGTGCGTTACTGGTACGAACTGCTGGGCAACACCAACGTCAGCTTCGCCATTTGCAGCGCCAACGGCCGCGTGCTGGCGGCCATCGACCTGGACACCGAACGTGCCAGCAGCAAACGTGCGCAGACCATCAAGCAGTCGGTGCTGGCCGCCTGCCGCGTGCGCTACCTGCGCTGCCCGGTGGACCACCTGCCCAGCATCCCCGAATTGCAGCTGCTGGTGCCGCACAGCGTGGCGCCGCACCGCGGGCCACAGGCCGCGCCCACGGTCAGCCAGGCGCGTGAGCACCTGTCCAGCACGGTGGCCAGCCGGCGCCGCGAACGCACCACGCTGTGGCAGGACAGCGGCTTCTTCCAAGACTCCTTCTTCGGGGCCGACGGCCGTGGCGACAGCGTCCTGGGCGGCGGCGAGTTCAGCACCAGCCGCCCCGGCGGCCTGAGCGTGCGCGAACTGACGCCGCAGGACCTGGCCGGCGTGGTCGTGGACCCACCGCCCGGCCCCCGCCACTGACAACCCGCGCCGCAGCGGTCACCGCGCCCCCACCATGACCGCACACCCCCACCCGGGCGAGGCCCCCGCCGCCCTGGGTTACGCCGACCTCACCCCACCGCAGGTGCTGACCGCCCTGGACGCCGTGGGCCAGCGCGGCGACGGCCGCATCCTGCAGCTCAACAGCTACGAGAACCGCGTGTTCCAGGTGATGCTGGAAGAAGGCGGCGCCGTGGTGGCCAAGTTCTACCGGCCCGGCCGTTGGCGTGACGAACAAATCGTCGAAGAGCACAGCTTCGCGCTGGAATTGGCCGCCGCCGAGGTGCCGGTGGTGGCGCCGCTGACGCTGCAGGCCGCTGAAGCCGGCGTGCGGCTGCTGGGCACCCCGCCCACACTGGCCCTGGCCCACGGCCACCGCTACGCCGTGGCGCCACGCTGCGCCGGCCGCGAGCCCGAACTGGAAGACCCGGAGACACTGCGGCAGATCGGCCGCTTCATCGGCCGGCTGCACACCGTGGGCCGGCAACGGCCTTTTGTCCACCGCCACCACCTGGACCCGGCCGCCGACGGCGCCCGTGCGCTGCGTGTGCTGCTGGCCGGCGGTTTTGTCACCCCGCACGAACAGGCCGCCTGGCAGGCCACGGCCGAAGAGGCGCTGGCCCTGGTCAACGACGCCTTCGCCCGGCTGCGAACCAGCGGCCCGCTGGCCACGTTGCGCCTGCACGGCGACTGCCACATCGGCAACGTGCTGTGGCGCGACGGCCACCCGCACGTGGTGGACCTGGACGACGCCATGCAAGGCCCGGCCGTGCAAGACCTGTGGATGCTGGTGTCGGGGGACGCCAGCACCATGGCGCGGCAGTTGGACACGCTGCTGGAAGGCTACGAGCAGTTCCTGCACTTCGACGACCGCGAGCGCACGCTGATCGAGCCGCTGCGCACCCTGCGCATGCTGCGCCACAGCGCGTGGCTGGCCGAACGCTGGGCCGACCCCACCTTCCCGCTGAACTTCCCGTTCTTCGGCACGGCGGCCTACTGGAGCCAGCAGACCACGCAGCTGCGTGAACAGGTGATGGCCATGGCCGCCACGGCCACGCACGCCAGCGGCCGCAGCGCCCTGCCCCGCGCTTGGGCCGCCGGCGATGACGAAGACGTGAACTTCGACGGCGACGGTTTCGCCTGACCCCCGGCCGCCGCAGCGGCCACAAGAAAAAGGGGCGGTCAGACCGCCCCTTTTGGCATTTTTGCCATGCCTGGCTGCCGCCGCTTCAAGCCGCCAGCAGGCTGTTCACCCGGCGCACGTAAGCCGCCGGGTCTTCCAGTTGGCCCCCTTCGGCCAGCAGGGCCTGGTCGAAAAGGATCTGCGCCAGATCGTCGAAGTGGGCGTGGCCGTCCAGGCGCTTCACCAGCGCGTGCTCGGGGTTCACTTCCAGGATGGGCTGGCTGGTGGGCGCGGCCTGGCCGGCTTGCTTCAGCATGCGCGCCAGGTGGCCGCTCATGTCGCCTTCGTCCACCACGATGCAGGCCGGTGAATCGACCAGGCGCGTGCTGGTGCGCACGTCCTTGGCACGGCCGGCCAGCGCGGTCTTCAGCTTTTCCAGCACCGGCTTGAAGGCCTCGGCGGTTTCTTCGGCGGCCTTCTTTTCGGCCTCGTCTTGCAGCTTGGACAGGTCCACGCCGCCCTTGGCCACACTTTGCAGCGGGTGGCCGTCGAATTCATACAGGTGGCTGAGCATCCACTCGTCCACACGGTCGGTCAGCAGCAGCACCTCCAGGCCCTTCTTGCGGAAGATCTCCAGCTGCGGGCTGCTCTTGGCGGCGGCCAGGGTGTCGGCGGTGATGACGTAGATGGCCTCCTGGCCTTCTTTCATGCGGCCCACGTAGTCCTGCAGGCTCACGCCTTCGTCGGCGTGCGTGCTGGCGAAGCGGAACAGCTTGGCCAGGCGTTCCTGGTTCTGGTGGTCTTCACCGATGCCTTCCTTCAGCACCTGGCCAAATTCTTTCCAGAACTCGGCGTACTTGTCCTTCTGGTTCTCGGCCACGTCTTCCAGCATGCCCAGCACCTTCTTCGTGCTGCCTTCGCGGATGGCCTTCACGTCGCGGCTTTCCTGCAGCAGCTCGCGGCTGACGTTCAGCGGCAGGTCGGCGCTGTCGATCACACCCTTCACGAAGCGCAGGTACACCGGCATCAGCGCTTCGGCGTCGTCCATGATGAAGACACGCTTCACGTACAGCTTCACGCCGCCGCGTTTGTCGCGGTTCCACAGGTCGAAAGGCGCCTTGGCCGGCACGTACAGCAGCTGCGTGTACTCGGTGCGGCCTTCCACGCGGTTGTGCGTGTAGGCCAGCGGTGCCTGCTGGTCGTAGCTGATCTGCTTGTAGAACTCTTGGTACTGCGCGTCGGTGATGTCGCTCTTGGCGCGCGTCCACAGCGCTGCGGCCTTGTTGGCGGGTTCCCACTCGTCGGCGCTGGTGACCTGTTCGTTCTTCTCGGCGTCCCAGGTCTGCTTTTGCATCAGCACCGGCAGCGACAGGTGGTCGCTGTACTTGCTGATGATGCTCTTGAGCTTCCAGGCGCTGAGGAACTCTTCTTCGCCCTCGCGCAGGTGCAGGATGACGTCGGTGCCGCGCTCGGCGCGCGTGATGGCCTCGACCTCGAAGTCGCCCGTGCCTTCGCTGCTCCAGCGCACGGCGGCGTCGGCCGGGGCGCCGGCGCGGCGGCTTTCCACGGTGATGCGGTCGGCCACGATGAAGCCGCTGTAGAAGCCCACGCCGAACTGGCCGATCAGCTGCGCGTCTTTCTTCTGCTCGCCTTCGAGCTTGGCCATGAACTCGCGCGTGCCGCTCTTGGCGATGGTGCCCAGGTGGGCGATGGCGTCTTCGGCCGTCATGCCGATGCCGTTGTCGCGGATGGTGATGGTCTTGGCCGCGGCGTCGAAGAACACCCGCACTTCCAGATTGGGCGCGTCTTCCAGCAGGGCCGGCGTGTCCAGGGCTTCGAAGCGCAGCTTGTCGCAGGCGTCGGAGGCGTTGGAGACCAGCTCGCGCAGGAAGATTTCCTTGTTCGAGTACAGCGAATGGGTGACGAGGTGCAGGATCTGCTTGACCTCGGCCTGGAAGGAATGGGTTTTCTTGTCCATGGGCTGTGTGGGCGGGTTCGCCGCCTGGGAAACGGGTTGAAGGCCGGGCACTTGGGGCCGGCCGCGGCAAATTCAAGGGGGCGCCCTGACGCCCGGTGTGGGCGGGCCGAAAAGCAGCGGCCCCGCCGAAGCCAGGCTCGGGCGGGGCCGGATTGTGGCGCAGGCGCCGCCGCCCACCGTTCAGGGGCCGCGGCGCGCTGGCGAGCACGTCACTCGGGTTCGATCTTCGCGGCGCGGATCACCAGGCCCCAGCGGCGCGTCTCGCGTTCCAGCAAGGTTTGCATCTCGGCCGGCGTGCTGCCCTGCACGCGCATGCCCAGCTTGCCCAGCTTGGCCTGCACCTCGGGCGCGGTGGTGGCGGCGCGCACGGCCTGGCCCAGGCGCTCCAGCACCTCGGGTGGCGTGCCGGCCGGCGCGGCCAGGGCGTTCCAGCTGGCCACGTTGTAGCCGTTGACCCCGGACTGCTGCACCGTCGGCACGTCGGGCAACGCCGGGTTGCGCACACCGCCGGTCACGGCCAGGGCCTTCACGGTCCCGGCCTGCACCTGCGCCACCATGGGGCCCAGGATCTCGAACGCCACGTCGATCTCGCCGGCACGCAGCGCCGTCAGCACGGCGGGCGAAGCCTTGTAGGGCACGACCAGCGCGTCCACGCCGGCTTCGGTTTCAAACAGCTTGGCGGCCAGGTGCTGGGTGCTGCCCGGGGCGATGGTGCCCACGTTCAGCTTGCCGGGGTTGGCCTTGGCGTAGGCCAGCAGGTCGCGCAGCTGGGTGAAACGCGAGTTGGCCGGCACAAACAGGCCCAGGTCGAAGTAACCCAGGGTGCTGATGGGCGCGAAAGCCTTCTGCACGTCGTAGGGCAGCTTCTTGAACAGGCCCATGCTGACCGCGTGGCCGTTGCTCATCAGCAGCAGGGTGTGGCCATCGGGCTTGGCGCCGGCCACGGCCTGGCTGGCGACGATGGCACCGGCGCTGGGCTTGTTGTCCACCACCACGGCCTGGCCGAGGGTCTTGGCCATGTGCTCGGCCACGGCGCGTGCCGTCAGGTCGGCGATGCCGCCGGGGCCGAACGGCACCACCAGGGTGATGGGCCGCTCAGGAAACCGGCCTTGCGCCTGGGCGGCGGTGCCGAACAAGGCACAGGCGGCGGCCAAAGCCACCAGCGCGGGGCGGCGAGTGAGACGGGACAGCGGCATGGCGGGGGCTTTCATGCAGGGCTTTCGGTCAAGGTCAAGTCGTTTCAGAAGCGGTGGCGAAGGCCCAGAGCAAGGCCGGTCTGGCTGCCCTTGGTGCCCATGAAGGCCGGCTTGGTGTAGCCGCCCTCCACGCGGTTGGTGTCCAGCACAGCGTACACGTCGGTGCGCGGCGAAAAGCGGTAGTTCGCCGTGACCCAGCTGACGGTGCGGGAACCGTCCAGCGCGGCGCTGCCCGACTGCTGGTCATCGTAGTGGGCCAGGCTCAGCGTCACGGCCTTGGCCAGTTCCACGTTGGCGCCCAGCGTGAAGGCCAGGTTCTCCTGCGGGCTGACGGCGCTGGTGCGCTGCATCACGCCGCCGAACAGCGCGAGGGTGGCATTGACACGGAAGTTGCCGCCAGCGCCCACCACCTTGCGCGTTTCGGTGCCGGCCAGGTTCTTCATCTGCTGCACATAGCCGCCCACCGCCCAGCCCTTGCCGGTGTAGCCCACCGAACCGGCCCAGGCGCTGTTGTCGGCACCGCCGGTGGCCTGTTCGCCCAGCGTGTGGCCCAGCGACAGGTCCACCCCGGCCACCTTGGTGTCCAGCCGCACCAGGTTGTCCTGGCGCGGGATGTGGTGGCTGCTGAACAGCGAGTGGGCCGTGCTGTTGGGGTTGCCCTGCGGCTGGAAGCGCCCGGCCATGGTGTGTGCCAGCGTGTACTGGCGACCCAGCGTCACGCCGCCCCAGGCGCTGCGCAGACCCAGGTGGATCTCACGGCCCCAGAAACGCGTGGGCGCGCTGATCTGGCCGTAGTCGGCCGTGGCCGTGCTCTGCAGCGAGGTGCCGCTGCTGGGGTCGAAGCCGGATTCCAGCGTGAACACGGCGCTGAGGCCACCGCCCAAATCCTCACGCGCCCGGAAGCCCAGGCGGCTGCCGGTCATGATGCCGTCCTCCATGGTCTTCAGGCTGTCGCGGTTGGCGTTGGCGTTGTTCGCGTGCCGCATGGCCGCGTCGAACAGGCCATAGATGGTGACGGTGGGTGCGGCGGCTTGGGCCTGGGCCTGGGCCGGCAACAACGAGGCGGCGCACAAGGGCACGGCCGACAGGGCCGACAGCGCACGGCAAAGGTGGTTCATGAAAGTCTCCAGGCGTTGATGGGGCATGCGGCGGCCTCTGCTGGCACCACCCGGTGGCCAGCCCGCCTGCACGACAAAAGGGAAATCGGTTGAAAAGTGCGCCAGGGCGGCCGCGCCGGCCACCGCGGGGGGGTCAGAAGTTCAGCACCTCGCCGGGCTGCGCCACCAGCACACGCACGGGGCTGTCGCCCATGGCGGCCTTGAACTGCGCCGGCGTGCCCTTGGCCAGCGGGTTGGCGCCGTAGTGCATGGGCACCACCACCTGCGGCTTCAACCAGGCCTTCACCGCGGTGGCGGCGTCGCTGGGGTCCATGGTGAAGTTGCCGCCGATGGGCACCAGGGCCAGGTGGGGCTGGTAGCGCTGGCCGATCAGCTGCATGTCGCCGAACACCGCGGTGTCGCCGGCGTGGTAGATGCGGAAGCCGTTCTCCAGCTCGATGATCCAGCCCACGGCTTCACCGCCGGGGTGGGTCTCGTCCTTCTGCGTGGCGGGGTTGCGCCAGACGTAAACGCTGCTGTGCTCGGCACGCACCGCCGTCACCTTCACGCCAGGCACGGGTTCGATGGTGCCGCCCTTGTTCATGCGCGGCAGCAGTGCGGCGGGCAAGACACCCAGGGTCATGGCGGTGTTGGCCAGGTCACCCGGTGCACGGATGGGCACGTTGTACTGCTGGGCCAGGGCCGGTGCGTCGGCGATGTGGTCGAAGTGCCCGTGGCTGACCAGCAGCACATCGATCTTGCCGAAGGCGTCCAGCGACTTGTAGGCCGCGGGCGTGAGCGGGTTGGTGCGCAGCCAAGGGTCGGTGACGATGACCTTGCCGCCCGGCGTGGTGATCTTGAAAGCCGCCTGGCCCAGCCAGACCACCTGCACACCGGCCGGGTTGGGCGGCTGCGGCAGCACCGGCCAGACCGACGGCGCGGCGGCTGCAGCGGCAGGCGCTGCCGGCCCCGCGGCCGGCGTGGCACAGCCCGACAAGCCCAGGCCGAAGACCAGTGCGCCGGCAAGGGTGGCGCACAGCAGGCGCCCAGGGTGGCGGGTTGGCATGGGAATTCCCTTCAGAACAAACATCAACACAGGGCAGAACGTGGTGGCCCCCGCCCTCAATCGGGCTTCACGTTGCCGGCCTTCACCACCTGGGCCCAGCGCGGCAGTTCGCGGGCGATCAGCGCAGCAAAGGCCTGGGGCGTGCCGGGCGTGGGCACGGCGCCTTCCACGGCCAGCTGCTGTGCCACCTCGGGCAAGGCCAGGGCCTTGTTGATCTCGGTGTTCAGGCGCGCCACCACCGCGGCCGGGGTGGCCGCTGGGGCCACCACGCCGTACCACTGGTCGGCGTCGAAACCGGGGAAGCCACTCTCGGCCACCGTGGGCACGTCGGGCAGGGCCGGGATGCGCTGTGCGCTGCTGACGGCCAGCGCCCGAAGGCGCCCGCTGCGCACATGGCCCAGCACCGCCGGCGCCCCGGTGAAGGTGGCGTCCACCTGGCCGGCGATCAGGTCGGTGACCGAAGGCGCCGTGCCGCGGTATGGGATGTGCAGCATGAACACCTGGGTGCGCAGCTTCAGGTATTCGAACGTGATGTGGGCCGCGCTGCCGTTGCCGCCCGAGGAGTAGGTCAAACGCCCGGGGTTGGCCTTGGCGCGGGCGATGAACTCCTGGAAGGTCTTCACGGGCGACGTGGCCGGCACCACCAGCACGTTGGGCACGCGCGCCACCCAGGCCACGGGCGCGAAACTCTTCACCGGGTCGTAGGCCAGGCGCGGGTAGATGGCGGGGTTGACCGCCAAGGTGCCGATGTGGCCCATCAACAGGGTCTGGCCGTCGGCTTCGGCCTTGGCCACTTCGCCAGCGCCGATGCTGCCCCCAGCGCCAGCACGGTTCTCCACCACCACGTTCTGGCCCAAGGCCAGGCCCAGCTTGGGGGCCAGCGCGCGGGCCAGGATGTCGGTGCTGCCACCGGGGGTGAATGGCACCACCAGGCGCAGCGGCTTGCCGCTGCTTTGGGCGCGAACCAGGCCGGGCGCGGCCAAAGTGGCCAGCGCCGAAGCCAGACAGGCGCGGCGCCAGGGATCGTGGGCGTGCGTGGACATGGGGCAAGTTCTCCGGTCAGGGGGCCTGTGCGGCCCGCACCCGGCCGCCCATGGCAATGCCCGCAGCATCGCAGCGCCCGCCCCCGCGCACCAGCGCAAGGCGCGCCCCAAGCTTTGCAGATTGCTTATATCCCTGGGGAAACCAGAAGCTGCGCGACGGTCCGCAACTCGGCCACCAGCGTCTGACACGCCAGCGAAGCCAGGCCATCGCGCCGTTGCGTGATGCCAATGGCCCGCTGCGTACCGCGCACCGGCACCGGCAACAGCACCAACTGCCCGGCGCTGACCTCACCGCGGATCTGCAGCGGCGACAACAGCGCCACCTGGTCGCCCGCCATCAGCACCGAACGCACGACCGCCGGGCTGTTCACCTGCAGGCCCACGGCCGGCACGTCCAAGCCGGCCTCGCGGAAGGCGCGCTCGAAGGCCGTGCGCGCCGGGGTGCCGGGCAAAGGGCCGATCCAGGGCCAGGCCAGCAGGTCGCACAGGCGGCGCGGCGGCAAGCCCTGCAGCAGCGGGTGCCCGGCGCGCACCACGGGCAGCAGGTCGTCGGTGAACAAGGTGTCTTCCACCACGTCGGCGGCCGCGGCCGCGCCGCGCAGCGGGCCCACCACGCAGTCGACATCGCCCAGGCGCAGCTGCAGCAGCAGGGCTTCGTAGGTGCCGTCGACCACGGTGGCCACCACGCCAGGGCAGCTGCTGAAGAGCCGCGACAGCGCCTGCGGCACCAGCACGTCGCTGCTCATGGGCAGCGCGCCCACCACCACGCTGCCCGGTCCGCCGCCGCAGAAGGCCGCCAGGGCCTCGTGGCCCAGGCGCAGTTCCAGCAAGGCCAGCTTGGCGGCCTGCAGCAGGGCCTCGCCGGCTTCGGTCAGGCGCGTGCCGCGCCAGGTGTGTTCAAACAAGGTCGCGCGTGTGGCGTGCTGCAGCCGGGCCAACGCCTGCTGCAGGGCCGGCTGCGACAGCCCCAGCTGCCGCGCGGCGGCCACCTGGCTGCGCGTTTGCGCCACCACCACCAGGGCGTGCAGCAGCGGGTCGTCCAAGCGCCAGGCCGGCCCGGGGCCATGGCGCGTCAGCGTGGCCACCGCGGCCTGCCCGCGCGCCAGTTCGCCCAAGGCGCGCTGCACCCGCAGCACCAGGGCGGCGCCGGCCGGCGTGCAGGCCATGCCGCGCGCACCACGCTCGAACAGCGGCACGCCCAGCCGGGTTTCGGCCTGCTGCACCGCGCGCGTGACGGCCGACACCGACAGGTGCAACTGCGGCGCGGCCCGGGCCGCGCTGCCGTGGTCGGCCACCGCCGCCCCCGCCCGCAGCCAGCGCAAAGGCGCGGCCGGCGTGGCCCCGCCTGCGGCGGGCGGCTTCAGGCGGGTGGCCAAGGCCCGAGCGCTCCAGCCACGTCAGGCCGGCAAGCCGCTGCCGTCGCCCAGCAGGCCACGTTCTTGTGTGTGCAGCGAGGGCAAGCCCCCGGTGTGCAGGAACAGCACCTTCTCGCCAGGGCGGAACTCGCCGGCACGCGCCAGGCCGATGAGGCCGGCCATCACCTTGCCGGTGTAGACCGGGTCCAGCAACAGCGCCTCGGTGCGTGCGGCCAACTGCACGGCCTCGACCATGCGCGCGTTGGGCAGCGAATACTTGGGCTGCCAGTAGCCACCCACGCTGCGCACGGCCTCGCGTGGCACGGCCACGTCCAGGCCCAGCAGGTCGAAGATGGCCTGGGCTTCCTTGTGCACCAGCGGTTCCTGGTCGGCCGGGTCCCGGCTGACGCCGATGCCCACGATGGGCGTGCCGATGCGGTTGCCCAAGAAGCCTGCCAGCAGACCGCCGTGGGTGCCGCTGCTGCCCGAGCCCACGACCACACGGTCGAAGTGCACGCCCTGCACGAAGCACTGCTGCTGGAGTTCCTGCGCGCAGGCCACGTAGCCCAGACCACCCAGCGCGTTGCTGCCACCGCCCGGGATGACGTAGGCCCGGCGGCCCTGGGCCGCCAGCTCGTCGGCCACCTGCTGCATGGCCGGGCCCATGGGCGTGCCGGCCGGCACCACGGTGAGCGCTTCCACGCCCATCAGGCGGAACAGGAAGTGGTTGCCGCTGGCGTCTTCGCTGAAGCTGCCCGGCACCCGCTCTTCAATCACGAAGCGGCACTTCAGGCCCTCGGCCACGGCAGCGGCCAGCGTGATGCGGCAGTGGTTGCTTTGCGGCGCGCCACAGGTCACCAGCGTGTCGGCGCCCTGGGCCAGGGCTTCGGCCACCAGGAACTCCAGCTTGCGGGTTTTGTTGCCGCCGGGGAACAGGCCCAGCATGTCGTCGCGCTTCACCCAGAGCTCGGGGCCCACACCGCCTGGGCAGGTGGCGGCCAACGCGGCGCTCAGGCGCGGCAGCGCGTGCAGCGGGGTGGCGTAAGAGGTGTAGCGGCGGCGGGCAAAACGCGACAGGTCCATGGGCGTTGAAGGCGGCTGAACGGGGGCGGCCATCTTAGGGCCGCGGTGGCTTCAGGCGCCGGGCCAAGGCCACCGACCCCGGCCGTGTGCGGCGGTTCAGCGCTGGGGCGTTGTTCGACCGCGCCCAGGATCAAGGCGCACAACGCCGCCATGCCCAGAAACATGGCGAGCACGGGCCATGCAGCGCCCGGGAGTTGGGACGAGCAAGACGGGCGGGGGCGAAAGGCGCTCGGCCTTTCAGTCCAGGCCCATGCGCTGCGCCAGGCTGCGCGCCGTGTGCAAGGCCTCGCGCAGGTCCACGGCCTGCTGCTGGCAGCGCTCGACCGTCCAGCCGGCGCCTTCTTGTTCGGTTTGCCAGGCCAAGGCCTGCACCTGGCGCCAACCCAGGTTGGCCGCGGCACCCTTGAGCGCGTGTGCCGATTCCTTCAGGGCGTCGGTGCGCGCGTCGTCCAGGGCCGCCAACAGCTGGACCTGTGTGCCGGCCTCGTCGGACAGCAGGCCCTTCATCAGCTGCGCCAGGCCCGGCACGCCCACCCCCACCATCAGGCTGCCCAGCTGGGCCATGTCCAGGTGCTGGGCCACCTCTTCGGTGCTGAAACGCCGGCGGCGCGCGGGCCGCGCGCTTTGCACCTGCGCGGTGGCCTGGGCCGGCGTGCCCCCGTCGCCCAGGCGGTGCTGGAACTGCTGCTGCAGCATGGCCTCGATCTCGTCGGGCCGCACGGGCTTGGCCAGGAAGGCGTCCATGCCCCCGGCCAACAGGCGTTCGCGGGTTTCCTGGAAGGCGTCGGCCGTCAGTGCGACGATGACGGTGCGCGCCGCGGCGCCTGGCAGCGCGCGGATGGCCTGGGTGGCCTGCAGGCCGTCCATCACCGGCATGTGCAGGTCCATCAGCACCAGGTCCGGCGTCTGCTGCTGCACGGCCTGCACAGCCTGTTGGCCGTCCTCGGCCATGCGCGGCCGGTGGCCCAGGCGCTGCAGCAGCGTCAACAGGTACTTGCGGTTGACGGACTGGTCGTCCACCACCAGCACGTCCAGCTCGGGCAGCGCGCCGGCCGTGCCGGCGTCCGCGGGGGGCGCGGCCGGTGCGGGCACGGGCTGCAGCGGCAGGGCCAGCGTGAACTGCGAGCCTTGGCCCGCGGCGCTGCGCACGGTGATGTCGCCGCCCATCAGCCGCGCCAGGTTGCGCGAAATCTCCAAGCCCAGGCCCGTGCCCCCGAAGCGGCGCTGGATGCTGCTGTCGCCTTGCTGGAAACGGCTGAACAGCTTGGCCAGGGTGGCCTCGTCCATGCCGATGCCGGTGTCCACCACCACCACGCGCAACACCGTGGCGTCGACCTCGGCGCGCAGTTCCACACCGCCGCGTTCGGTGAATTTCACCGCGTTGGACAACAGGTTGAACAGGATCTGCTTGAAGCGCTTGGCGTCCAGCAGCACCCAGGGCGGCAGCACCGGGTCCAGCGTCACCATCAGGCGCAGGCCACGCGACTCGGCCGTGCCTTGCATCAGCGCCACCACGTCGCGCAGCAAGGCCTGCAGCGCCACCGGCTCGGTCTGCACCTCCAGGCGGCCAGCCTCCAGCTTGCTGATGTCCAGCACGTCGTTCAACAGGCCCAACAACTGCGTGGCCGACTCGCGCGCCGTGCGCACCTGGTCCAGCTGCTCGGCGTCCAGCCGGCTGCCTTCCAGCAAGGCCAGCATGCCCAGCACGCCGTTGAAGGGCGTGCGCAGCTCGTGGCTCATGTTGGCCAGGAAGCTGCTCTTGGCCTGGCTGGCGGCTTCGGCCTGCAAGCGCGCCACCTGCAGGCCGGCGCTCAGCGTTTCCAGTTCCTGGCGGCGCCGGGCCAGTTGCCGCAGCTGCTGCAAGGCCACCAGCGCGAAGGCCAGCACCAGCAGGCTCAAGAAGGCCGTCAGCGCGATGCCCAGCCTGGTGTGCAGGCGCACGGTGTCGTTGCGCCGGCCGACGATCTCGGCGTTCACCTGGTTGGCCCGCAGCACCAGGTCGTGCACGGGCTCGTACAGCGCGTCCAGGCGGCGCAGCAGCGGGCGCAGCTCTGCCGGGCCCAGCGGTGCGGTGGCGCTTTCGGCCAGCCAGGGGTCGGCCTGCGCCAAAAAGTCCTGCAGGGCCGCCAGCGTGGGCTGGTAGCCCTCGCCCAGCGGGAAGGTGTCGCCGATGCGCGGTTGCGCGATCAGTGGCAGGCGGCTGGCGAACACTTCATAGCGGGTGCGCAGCGCCTCCGCCGTGGGCACCGGGTCGGCGGGGTCGTTCCGGGCCAGGGCGTGGTGCAGGTCCTCGCGCAGGTTCTGCAGTTCGCTTTCCACCTGGAAGAAGGCCCAGACCAGGCTGTCGCCATCGTGGCGCACGGCGACGTTCAACAGGGCCACCAGGCGGTACTGCGCCCAGCCCACGGCCGCAAAGGTCAGCACCATGGCCAAGCCCACCAGGCGCAGCCAGGTGCGGGCACGCGCCGCGCTCCAGGCGGGCTGGGCGCGGTGGCCGGTGGCAGCCGCGGTGGCCGCCATCACTTCACGTCGATGCTGCGCAGTTGCCAGGCCGAGCGGTTGAAGAAACGTTCAGACTTCAGCGCCGCGTTGCTGTCGAAGGGGTAGACGATGAACAGCGGCCCCTTCTCGCGCACCGGCATGGGCTTGTCGTCCATCAGGCGGGCCACGATGACGGGGTACTGGGCCGCGTCCTCGAAGGGGATGTCCACCTTGTAGTTGTTCAGCGCGATCGCGCCCAGCGTGGTGCCCTGCGCACCGGCGGCGGCCAGCACGTCGCGCAGCAGCGGGCCGGTGAACTTCACCGGCTGCTTGAACCAGGGGGTGCTGGTGGTGAAGCTGTGCTGCGGCAGCGCGGCCAACTGGGCCATGGTGAAGTCGGCGCGGCCATCGACCGTGGGTTTGCCCACCTTGCCGGAGATGCTGAGCACCACCTTGGCCGCGGGGGCTGCGGCCGGGGCGGCCGGGGTCTGCGCGGCCACAGGGGCGGCCAGCGCCCACGCGCCAGCCCCGGCCGCGCACCAACGCAGCCAGCAACGCTGGGACGCCGAGGCCTGCGGCGGACGCAGGGCGCCACCGTGGTGGCCGGCCGAAGACAGGGAGGAAGACGACAAAGCGAAAAGAGGGTTCATGCGCACTCCTGACAACCGGTGCCGCACCCCGCCCAGGCCGCAAACCGCCAAGCGCAGCTGCGCCGGGCCCGAGGGCCAGACCCCGCACAGTGTGGCCGCAACCCCCGCCCTGAAAACGCTGAACTGGCCGCGCAACGTGGCTTTGTTCCGGCGACCAGCGCCGGCTGCAGCCGCCGCGCTGAAGGTGAACCGGCGGCGCCGGGCAGCCGCTTTCCCCGCCGGGGCGCGGCCCCGCCTTGGTGGCCTTCAGAACACCTCGGTGTCCACCTCGCGCGTGCCTTGCGCACCGTAGCGTTCACCGGCCACGGTACCGGCGTTCACCAGCGCTTCCAGCCGCTGCACCAAGGCCGGCGCCAAGCGCACGCTGGCGGCGGCCAGGTCGTCGGCCAGGTGGTCCAGGCGCGCCGTGCCCGGGATGGGCACCACGTGTGGCGCCTTTTGCAGCAGCCAGGCCAGGGCCAGCTGGGCCGGGCTGCAGCCGGCCTCCGCGGCCAGCGCCACCAGGCCTTGCTGCAGCGCCAGGTTGTGCGCGTAGTGCGGGGCCTGGAAACGCGGCATGGTGCGGCGGATGTCGTGGGCCGGCAGCGTTTCAACGGCCGGCGGTTCGGCCGTCAGCAGGCCACGGCCCAGCGGGCTGAAGGCCACAAAGGCCGCGCCGACGTCGGCACAGGCCTGCAGCACGGCGATCTCGGGGTTGCGCGTCCAGAGCGAGTACTCGGTCTGCAGCGCGGCGATGGGGTGCACCGCGTGCGCCCGCTTCAAGGTGGCGGCCGACACCTCGCTGAGGCCCAGCGCACGCACCTTGCCCTGTTCCACCAGGCGCGCCATGGCGCCCACGCTGTCTTCGATGGGCACGGCCCCGTCGCCCAGCTTGTGCCAGCGGTGCAGGTAGTACAGGTCGATGACGTCCGTGCCCAGGCGCTGCAGGCTGTCCTCGCAGTTGCGCCGGATGGCCTCGGGCCGGCCGTCGATCACGCGCTTGACGCCGTCCGGAAAGTTCACGCCCGCCATGCCGCCCTTGCTGGCCAGCACGATGCGCGAACGGTGGGGCTTGAGCACACGGCCCACCAGCGTCTCGTTGGCGCCAAAACCATACAGCGCTGCGGTGTCGAAGTGGGTGACCCCCAGATCCAGCGCCTGCAACAGCAGCCGCTCGGCCTGCTCGGCCGGAGGAGGCGCACCATAGGCGTGGCTCAGATTCATGCACCCCAGTGCGATGGGGGCGACGTCGAACGGGCCGATGCGGCGGGGCGTCATGCCAGCTGCTGCTCCAATTGATGCAGCACCTCGTAGCAAGGCAGCACCTGGGCCACGCTGGCGTTGGGCTCTCGGCCCTCGCGGATGGCCGCAAAGAACTCGCGGTCCTGCAACTCGATGCCGTTCATCGAGACATCCACCTGGGAGACGTCGATCTTCTCGTCCTTGCCGGTGAACAGGTCGTCGTAACGGGCGATGTAGGTGCCGGTGTCGCCGATGTAGCGGAAGAAGGTGCCGAGCGGCCCATCGTTGTTGAACGACAGGCTCAAGGTGCAGATGGCACCGTTGGCGGCCTTGAGCTGGATGCTCATGTCCATGGCGATGCCCAGCACCGGGTGGATGGGCCCCTGCACGACGT
>JBKCUM010000222.1:0-2219 GCA_046318395.1 Rubrivivax sp. | reverse complement strand
GCGTACAGCGTGTCGAACACCAGGCTGCTCTTGCCAGAGCCGCTGGGGCCGGTGAACACCGTCAATTCACCCGTGCGGATGTCCAGGTCCAGGTTCTTCAGGTTGTGCTGGCGGGCACCACGGATGCGGATCAGACCGTTGAGACCGTTGGACGACATGGGGCGTACTGGAAGGCGCCCGGGCTGGGCTGAACAGGCCATTCTAGGAGTGCAGCCGCGGCCACATGCCCCGCGGGGCATGCAGCGCCAAGGGCCGGTCGGCAAGGGATTTGTGAAGAAAAAATGAAAACTCGCGGAAGTGCGATAAATGTTCTTCTGAAGCTGTTCCGGCACGCACCGATAACGCCGACGAGAGCCCAGTGAAGTGGTCGTGCCACCACCTTGCGGGCAGCCGCCCAACCGCCCTTCTGTGCGACTACCCCCATGAACAAAGCCCGCTCCTCTGGCCAGAGCCGACAAGCAAGCGGTGCCGCAGAGTTCTTCCGCTACCACGGAGCCTGGTCCCCCGGTGTGCGGCTGTTCCGCAACCTGCGCTTCCGGACCAAGGCCCTGATCGTTTCGCTGGTGCTGCTGTTGCCGGCCGTGGTGCTGGGCCTGGCCTTTGTGCAAGACACCAAGCACCAGATCGACTTCACCGCCAAGGAGCGCGCCGGGGTCGCCACGTTGCAAGTGTTCCAGCCGGTGCTGCTGGGTGTGCTGGAGGCGCGCAACGCCACGCGCGCCATGTTGGGTGGGTACCAGGCCGCCGCCAAACCCTATGCGGAAGCACGCCAGCGGGTCGACCAGGGCTTGGCCGACCTCCAGAACCAGCTGAAGGCCAGCGGCGACCCGCTGAACCTGCAAGCGCGTGTGGACGCCCTGCAAGCCGCCTGGCAAGCGACCGCCAGCAGCCAGAACGGCGCCGACGCACAGGGCCGCACAGTGTTCGGCAAGGTCACCGAAGCTTCGTTGAAAGTGATGGAAGCGCTGTCTGACGAATCCAACCTGGTGCTGGACCCGGACATGGACTCGCTCTACACGATCCTGGCGACCGTCATCACCCTGCCCAAGGCCTCGGAAGACCTGGGGCAACTGTGGGGCTGGGGCACCTACGCCATGGCCAAGGGCGGCCTCGACAACCCGCAGCAATACCAAAGGTATGCCGTTTGGTTCGCCAAAACAGCCGGCGGCATTGACGACGCACGCCAAGCTTTCGAGCGCGCCATGCGCGCCAACCCGGCGTTGAAAGAACGCATCGACCTCTCGGGCCTGGACGTGGCCTTGAAGTTCCAGGCCAGCGCCGACGTCACTGAGATGATGAAGCAGTCGTTCTCGCCCGACGAGGTGTTCGCCGCCGGCCAAAAAGCCGTTCGTGCCTACTTCAAGGTGACCGAGAGCGCCCTGCCCGCACTGGATGACTTGCTGAAGACCCGGCTGGAAGGTTTGCAAAGCCGGCTGGCCTTGCGGGCGGCATTGATCGTGCTAGCGCTGGCACTGGCCGCCTACCTGTTCATCTGCTTTGCACGGGTGATGGACGGTGGCCTGGAAGAAGTGGCCAGACACCTGGACGCCATAGCCGACGGCGACCTGACCCAATCCACGACCCCTTGGGGCAAGGACGAGGCCGCGCACCTGATGCTGGCCATGGGCCGCATGCAGGACAGCGTGCGCGCCATCGTGCGCAACGTGCGCGCGGCCTCGGACGAGCTGCTGACGGCCAGCACGGAAATCGCCGGCGGCGCCAACGACCTGTCGCAACGCACCGAACGCACAGCGTCTGAGCTGCAGCAGACGGCGGCGTCGCTGGAGCAGATCACCGCCACCATCGGCCACACCGTGGAACACGCGGGCGAGGCCGCCCGGCGCGCCCGCGACAACGCCGATGCCGCCACGCGCGGTGGCCATGTGATCCAGCAGGCCGTGGGCACCATGGCCGACATCAACGCGGCCTCGGCGCGCATCGGCGACATCATCGGCACCATCGACGGCATCGCCTTCCAGACCAACATCCTGGCGCTGAACGCCGCGGTGGAAGCTGCGCGTGCCGGCGAACAAGGCCGCGGTTTCGCCGTGGTGGCCGGCGAGGTGCGGGCGCTGGCGCAGCGCTCGGCCGCAGCAGCGCGCGAGATCAAGGGCCTGATCACCAACACCGTGGAGAAGGTGGCCGCCGGAACCGACGTGGTTCAACAGGCCGGGCACGAGATGCAAACCCTGGTGGGCGGCGCGGGCGAAATCCGCAAC
>JBKCUM010000221.1:0-4526 GCA_046318395.1 Rubrivivax sp. | reverse complement strand
CGCCCTGGCTTCCAGGCAAAACAAAACCCGCCGAGCTGACGCTGGGCGGGTTTTGCTGGGGAACCGTGGCAGGCCGCTGGGGCCTGCCGCTGAATCACTTCAGCTTGGTTTCCTTGTACAGCACGTGCTTGCGTGCCTTCGGATCGAACTTCAGGAATTCGAGCTTTTCGGGCGTCGTCTTCTTGTTCTTGTTCGTCGTGTAGAAGTGGCCGGTGCCCGCAGTGGACTCCAGCTTGATCTTTTCGCGTCCGCCTTTGCTGGCCATGATGCTCTCCTAGCGGGGTTTCAGAGTTCGCCGCGGGCGCGCAGGTCGGCGACGACCTGCTCGATGCCCACCTTGTCGATCAGGCGCAGCGCGGCATTGCTGATGCGCAGACGGACCCAGCGGTTTTCGGTTTCCAGCCAGAACCGGCGGTAGTGCAGGTTGGGCAGGAAACGGCGCTTGGTTTTGTTGTTGGCGTGGGAAACATTGTTCCCGACCATCGGGCCTTTGCCCGTGACTTGACAGACGCGTGCCATGACGCTTCTCCAGACTTCGACAAACAACGGTGATCAGCGCAGGCCGTGCCGCATGGCGCACCCGGCACCAGAGCGTTGAGATCCCTGGAACGGCTGCACTTATAAGCCGCCCTGCGCTGCCCACATCCCGCTCTGGAGAGCGGCCTGTGGGCCTTGCTGAACGACCCGGCCTGATGTCACCACCTCCACAGGTGGCCGCTGCGGGCGCTGCGGCCCGTCTTGTTTCGGGCCTTGCCTGTGTCGTCAGGCGTTGCAGTGCTGGTTGCAGCCGGCCATGCGCCCCGTGGGTCTCATGACGGCAAAGACGACGATTCTAGCCCGAAAACTGGCTGCAGCGCCAGTCGGCCGCTTTTGGCCGGCCAGGCGCAGGCCGGTTGGGGCAGGTTGTGGCCGGTTTCAGCCGCCCGACTGCTGCTCCAGGAAGCGCTGCGCGTCCAGCGCGGCCATGCAGCCCGTGCCGGCCGAGGTGATGGCCTGGCGGTAGATGTGGTCTTGCACGTCGCCGGCGGCGAACACGCCGGGCACGCTGGTCTGCGTGGCCATGCCGTTCAGGCCGCTGCGCGTGACGATGTAGCCGTCCTTCAGTTCCAGGTGGCCTTTGAAGATGTCGGTGTTGGGCTGGTGGCCGATGGCGATGAAACAGCCCTGCACGGCCAAGTCGGTGGTGGCGCCGTCGGTGGTGCTCTTCAGACGCACGCCGTTCACGCCCTTGGCGTCGCCCAGCACTTCGTCCAGCGTCTGGAAGGTGTGCAGCACCATCTTGCCGTCGGCCACCTTGGCCATCAGCTTGTCCACCAGGATGGGTTCGGCGCGGAACTTGTCGCGGCGGTGGATCAGGTGCACCTTGCTGGCGATGTTCGACAGGTACAGCGCCTCTTCCACGGCGGTGTTGCCGCCGCCCACCACGCAGACTTCCTGGCCGCGGTAGAAGAAACCGTCGCAGGTGGCGCAGCCGCTGACGCCGCGGCCCATGAAGGCTTCTTCGCTGGGCAGGCCCAGGTACTTGGCGCTGGCGCCGGTGGCGATGATCAGCGCGTCGCAGGTGTAGGTGCCGGAATCACCCACCAAGGTGAACGGGCGCTGGCTGAAGTTCACCGTGTGGATGTGGTCGAACACCAGCTGGGTGTTGAAGCGCTCGGCGTGTTGCTGAAAGCGCGCCATCAGGTCCGGGCCTTGCACACCGGCCACGTCGGCCGGCCAGTTGTCGACCTCGGTGGTCGTCATCAGCTGGCCGCCTTGGGCCATGCCGGTGACCAGCAGCGGCGACAGGTTGGCGCGGGCGGCGTACAGGGCCGCGGTGTAGCCCGCCGGGCCGGAACCGAGGATCAGGACGCGGGCGTGGGTGGTGGTGGTGTTGCTCATGGACGTTCGCTGGAAAAGGGGGTGGCCCCGGGGGGCTTGGCGGTCGGGCGTCGCGCCAATGTGACGGCCGGAAGTTACATCGGGGCGCTTCCGGGTGGCTGCAAGCCTGTCAATGGGCACAATAGCCACATTCTTGCAGACCTGCGACTTTTGCCGCTTTCCAGGCCAAGGTGGGCAGGTGGGGCGTGATCCACCAATAACGAGAGGGGTTTGTCGATGTCGATGCTGTCGAACCTGGACCTGATCCGGCGTGTTCCTTTGTTCTCGATGCTCACGGCCGAACAGGCGCAGGCCATTGCCGACAGCGTGGTCAAGCGCCGCTTCCGCCGCGGCGAACTGGTGGTGGAGCAGGGCCGCAAGAGCAACGCGCTGTTCATCCTGCTGAACGGCCGCGCCCGCGTGCTGACCAGCGACACCCGCGGCCGCGAGGTCATCCTGGCCGTGCTGGAGTCGGGCGACTACGTCGGCGAGATGAGCCTGATTGACAACGAACCGCACAGCGCCACCGTGCGCGCCGAGATCCAGACCGACATGCTGGTGCTGGCGCGGGCCGACTTTGCCCGCTGCCTGCCCGAAAACAGCACGCTCAGCTACGCCATCCTGCGTGGTTTGGTGAAACGCCTGCGCAACGCCGACCGCCAGATCGAAAGCCTGGCTTTGCTGGACGTGTACGGCCGCGTGGCCCGCACGCTGCTGGACATGGCCGAAGAAGTGGACGGTGTGAAGATCATCCGCCACAAGGTCAGCCGTCAGGACATGGCCAAGGTGGTGGGCGCCTCGCGCGAGATGGTCAGCCGCGTGATGAAGGACCTGGAAGACCGCGGCGTCATCGAGACGCTGGAGAACGGCTCGGTCGTCATCAAGGAACGCCTGCAGAACGACTGAAGGCGTGGCTTGGCGCGCCAAGGCCGGTTGGCTGGCCGGGCGCTGAAGCCGCTGCGCCACAATGCGGCGCATGAGTTTTCCCCTTGGTTCCCTGGGTGGCGGTTTTGCCGACACCGCCGTGGCCGCCGACGAGCCCACGCCTGTGCGTGCACGCCAACAACTGGGCTTGTTGCTGGGGGCGGTGCTGTGGGTGCTGGCCGTGCTGGCACTGGTGACCCACCACGCCGGCGACCCCGGTTTCACCACCTCGGGCGACGGCGGCGCCGTGCGCAACCAGGTCGGCCAGTTGGGCGCCTGGGTGTCGGACCTGGCGCTGGCGTTGCTCGGCTATTCCTGTTGGTGGCTGGTGCCGGTGGGCCTGCGCGTGTGGTTGGCGGCGCTGGCGCGCAGCCTCCGCGGGCCTTCGCCGCGCCCGGCGCTGCGCTGGCCGCGTTTGGCTTTCTGGGGTGGGCTGCTGCTGCTGCTGTGCGCCAGTTCGGCCCTGGAGTGGACCCGCCTGTACCGCTGGGAGGCCAGCCTGCCCGGCCACGCCGGTGGTGTGCTGGGCTATGCGCTGGG
The DNA here is from genome assembly GCA_046318395.1 of Rubrivivax sp. Classification (GTDB taxonomy): domain Bacteria; phylum Pseudomonadota; class Gammaproteobacteria; order Burkholderiales; family Burkholderiaceae_C; genus Rubrivivax. Next base: position 1,202 of record JBKCUM010000221.1, on the reverse strand, counting down.
GCCGTTGAGCATGCGCTGGCTGGGTTTTGCCGGTTCTGGCGTGTTCTGGATCGCGGCCCTGGTGGTGGGCAGCAGCTTGGCGCTGCGTTTTTCTTGGCTCAGCCTGGCCGACGCCATTGGCGAGCGCCTGGATGCCTTGCGCGAGCGCCGCGCAGAAACGCTGGAACGCGCCGAAGACCGCCGCATCGGCGAACAAGCCCAGCGCGAACGTGAACAGGTGGTGGAAGAAGAGCGCTTGGTGATCGAAGACCAGGTGCCGCTGCACATCGCGCCACCGGTGCTGGAAGTGCCCAAGAGCGAGCGTGTGGCCAAGGAGCGCCAGCAGCCGCTGTTCACCGAACTGACCGACACCAAACTGCCCCAGGTGGACCTGCTGGACGCCGCGCCCGGCCGCCAGGAAACCGTGACGCCCGAATCGCTGGAGATGACCAGCCGGTTGATCGAGAAGAAGCTGAAGGACTTCGGCGTCGAGGTGCACGTGGTGGCGGCGCAACCCGGGCCGGTGATCACCCGCTACGAGATCGAACCCGCCACCGGTGTGAAGGGCTCGCAGGTGGTGAACCTGGCCAAGGACCTGGCGCGTTCGCTGTCGCTGGTGAGCATCCGCGTGGTGGAGGTCATCCCCGGCAAGAACTACATGGCGCTGGAGCTGCCCAACGCACGCCGCCAGACCATCCGCCTGGCCGAGATTCTGGGTTCCCCCACCTACAACGACGCGTCGTCCATGCTGACCATGGGCCTGGGCAAGGACATCGTCGGCAACCCCGTGGTGGCCGACTTGGCCAAGATGCCGCACTGCCTGGTGGCCGGCACCACGGGCTCGGGCAAGTCGGTGGGCATCAACGCGATGATCCTGAGCCTGCTGTACAAGGCCGAAGCGCGCGATGTGCGGCTCATCCTCATCGACCCCAAGATGCTGGAAATGAGCGTCTACGAGGGCATCCCGCACCTGTTGGCGCCGGTGGTGACGGACATGAAACAGGCCGCCAACGCGCTGAACTGGTGTGTGGGCGAGATGGAGCGCCGCTACAAGTTCATGAGCAAGCTGGGCGTGCGCAACCTGGCCGGCTACAACAAGAAGATCGCCGATGCCACGGCGCGCGGCGAGCTGATCGGCAACCCCTTCAGCCTGACGCCAGAACACCCCGAACCGCTGGAGCGGCTGCCGCACGTGGTGGTGGTGATCGACGAACTCGCCGACC
>JBKCUM010000220.1:0-5925 GCA_046318395.1 Rubrivivax sp. | reverse complement strand
CCAGCGGCCCACACCGCGCACCGTGGCGGCGCGCTGCCAGCAGCTGGAGTCGGCCTTCGGCCCCGGTTGCCGTTTCCTGCCGGACTCCCAGCCGCTGCCGTTGGACAGCCGGGTGGTGCCACGGCAACGGCCTTGAGGGGCGGGCAGGGCTGAGAAGCTGTGAACGAACCACTCACGCCCGCTCGACGCGCCCTGACGGCCGGGCTCGTCGAAAGCAAATGCTCGCCATATCTCAGGATATGGCTGTGCTTTGCGCCTAGATCCCGACCGCCCTGGCGCGCCGCTCGAGCGCGACCGGTTCATTCACAGCTTCTGAGCTGGCGGACCTTTGCCGCACTTGGCGTGCCGCGCCCGTTGGCGGGTTCGGTCGGGCGTGTCGGGCTTGCTGGGTGTGTGGCGCGGCTAGACTTGCTCGGCGGGAAGCTTGCCCTGCGGCGATGCACCGTTCGGTCATGCCCTGTTGGCGGAGCCTTCCGCCGCTGGTTGCCGCAAGCCTTGGCGTTGTCCTGCGCCGCCATCGCCCGCCATTCATCACTGCTTTATCGCCATGCCCGAACCCATCCTCAACGCCCCCAGCCCCGCAGCGCAAAAAATTGAACTGCTGCGTCAGCTGTTCCCCCAAGCGGTGGAAACTGCGCCCGACGGCAGCGTGCGGGTCAACGCCGCAGCCTTGCAACAGGCGCTGGACCCGGCCAACCCGGCCGGCATTCGGGTGGAAGAAGACGGGTTTGAGCTGCGCTGGGTGGGCAAGCGCGAGGCGTATCACAGCGCATTCGTGCCGCCGCAAAAGATCCTCCTGCCGCTGCCAGCCGACAGTGACAGCTGGGACACCACCGGCAACCTGCTGATCAAGGGCGACAACCTCGATGCCTTGCGCCTGCTGCGCCACAGCTACTTCGGCCAAGTGAAGTTGACCTACATCGACCCGCCCTACAACACACAGAGCGACGCCTTCGTCTACTGCGACGATTTCACCGCCCGGCAAAGCGAGGTGTTGGCACAGTTGGGCTACAGCGCCGACAACATCGACTACATCAAGAACATCTACGGCGCCCGCACGCACAGCGGCTGGCTCAGCTTCATGTACCCGCGTTTGCTGCTGGCCAAAGACCTGCTGCGCGATGATGGCGTGATCTTCATTTCCATCGACGACAACGAGCAAGCGCAGTTGAAGCTGCTGTGTGATGAGGTGTTTGGGGCTGAGAACTTCCTATCGAACTTGGTCTGGGAGAAGGGTAGGAAGAACGACGCCAAGTTCTTTTCGAATGGCCATGAGTACATGTTGGTCTACGCAAAGTCGCAGGCGCATCTCAGAAGTAACCAAACTCTCTGGCGAGAGGAGAAACCCGGTGCGCGGGAAATTTGGGACGAGTACGTCCGCCTTCGTGCGATTTTTGGCTCAGACGACGCCTCTATTGAGCAGTCACTGCAGAACTGGTTTCGAGACTTGCCAAAGGGACACCCTTCCAAGAAATGGAGTCGTTACAAGCGAGTAGACATGCATGGGCCGTGGCGTGATCGAGACATTTCTTGGCCAGGTGGTGACGGGCCTCGCTATGACGTCCCGCATGACGTTACGGGGATCCCTTGCAAGGTTCCGGATAGAGGTTGGGCCTATTCCACGTACGAGGAACTGAAACGTCAGATTGAGCTTGGACTCGTCGCCTTTCGCGCCGATCATTCCGAGCCGCCGTTTCGGAAGGCGCATCTACGACCAATCACACAAGAGGTTGAAGCTGAACTCGTTGGGGAATCCGAAGAAGATGATGACGAATTGGCTACTCAAGTGAGGGGGGGCTATTTCTACAAGCAGTCTCAGGTTTCGGTGCGCCAGCTTCGGGAGTTGTTTGGTGCGAAGAACGTCTTCAATAACCCTAAAGACGTAGACGAGTTGGCGAAGTTGATCGGCTATTCGTCTTCTAACGACCCTGATTGCATAACTCTGGACTTCTTCGCCGGCTCTGGCACCACTGCCGAAGCCGTGATGCGATTGAACGCACAAGACGGCGGTACACGCAAGTTCCTCCTGGTCCAAATTCCGCAGCCCATCGACGCCAAGAAACAGAAAGAGGCGCACCGCTTCGTGACCGAAACCCTGGGCAAGCCCGAAGCCACCATCTTTGAAATCACGGCCGAGCGCATTCGACGCGCCGGGGCCAAGTTGAAGGCTGAACACCCGGCGCTGGACACTGGGTTCCGGGTGTTTGAACTGGCAGACGACCCCGACGCTTTGATCTTGCAAACGCCGCTGGCCCAAGCCACGCAGGCCGATGTCGCACAACTGCAAGCCATCATCGCCACGCCGCAGCCCAGCCAGTTGCCGCGTGTGCTTTACAACCTGCTGCTGGCCGAGGGGCTGCCGCTCTCCACACGGCTTGACGCCCTGCGCGACACCACCCTCTACCAAGCGGCGGACGTGTTGTTCGTTCTGGGCACGGTAGGCACCGACGAGTTGCGCGCCCTGCTGGGCCAACGCCAAGCCGCCGGTGCGCCGGTGCAACACCTCAGTGTTTATGCGCCCTGGGTGCAAGATGACAACTTCCTGCTGGGTTTGAAAACTCTGCTGGAAACGCTGGGGCTTTCTGAAGACAAACTGCGGCTGCGGGGCTGAAGGCCATGACCGCCCAGTTCCAATACACGCGCCTGGCGCACCAGGCCCGCGCCGTCGCCAGCATTGCGGATGTCTTCACCGACGTTCGTTTTGTGCCCGCCAGCGGCGTACAGGCCAACCCCATCTATGTGCCAGCCGAAGCGCACAAAACGCTGCGGGCCAACATCGAACGGTTACGCCAAGAGAACAACGTGTCCGCCGGCCCTGTGGAGGTGGCACCTACGCTGACGCCCGCCTTGTCGCTGGACGTGCTGATGGAAACCGGCACCGGTAAGACCTTCACGTTCATTGAGACCATCCACCGCCTGCATCAGAACCACAGGCTGTCGAAGTTCATTGTGCTGGTGCCCAGCAACGCCATCCGCCAAGGCACGCTGAAAAACCTACAGACCACGGCTGCGTTCTTCGCCCGCGAATACAACAACCAGAAGATCAACGTCGTCAACTATTCGGACAAGTCGGTCAAAGGCTTCATCCACGCCGCCAACATGGGCATTTCGGTGATGGTGGCCACGTACCAGTCTTTCGCAGGCGACAGCAAGCTCATCAACAAGCGGGGTGTCGAGGCAAATCTCTTTGGCCAGGCCAAGAGTTACATGGAGGCACTGGCCGCCATTCGTCCGGTCTTGATCATCGACGAGCCACACCGCTTTGAAGGTAAGCAGACGCAGGCTTACCTCGACAAGTTCAACCCGCTGTTGACCATCCGGTTTGGCGCCACCTTCAAACGCGACGAGTTCAAGAACCTGGTCTACACGCTGGACAGCCTGGAAGCCTTCCGCCAGCGACTGGTCAAGGGCATCACGGTGGACACCGTGGGCACCGGCGCTGGTCTGGGGCAGACCTTGACGCTTTTGAGTGTGTCCGGCACGCTCAAAGAGCGCACGGCCCACGTCAGCCACCTGACGGCGGAAATGAAAACAGCCCAGGTGGCACTGAAAGCGAAAGACAACCTCGGTGAGGCGACGGGCCTGCCTTATTTGCATGGCCACGTGGTGGAAAGCGTCACCACCAAAGAACTTTTTTTCACCAACGGGTTTGCATTGCCATTGGGCGAACCAACGGCCTGCGGCATGTTGGCCGAGGAGGTGCAATCGCTGCTGGTGCAGCGCAGCATTGCCAACCACTTCGAACGCGAGGAAACGCTGTTCAAGCGCGGCATCAAGGCCATCAGCCTGTTTTTTATCGATGCCGTTGGCAAATACATGCCCGAGGGTCAGCGGCCTGCCGTGTTGCGCGACACCTTCGAGCGCCTTTACAAAGCCGAGTTGGCCATCGTGCTGGCCAATCCAGCGCTGGACCCAGCCTATCGTTTGTACTTGGAACGCAGTGCTGGCGAAATCGCCCGAGTCCACAAAGGCTACTTCGCCCGATCGCACAGCGACAAGGGGGAAGAAGAAGCCATCAAGTTGATCTTGCAAGACAAGGAGAAACTGCTGTCGTTCGACACCGACTTGCGTTTCATCTTTTCAATGTGGGCTTTGCAAGAGGGTTGGGACAACCCTAACGTTTTCACCCTGTGCAAGCTGGCCCCCAGCAACTCCAAGATCACCAAGCTGCAACAAATTGGGCGCGGCCTGCGTTTGGCCGTGAATCAGCAGCTGGAACGTGTGCAGACAGAAGACGCTGCGTTCGATGAGGTCAACGATCTGACGGTGGTGGTGCCGGCCAGTGAAGGCGACTTTGTGCGCGCCATTCAGGCGGAAATTTCGGACCACAGCGTGCGCCGCGTGTCGGCGGTGTTTGACGATGGCGTGTTGGCTGAGTTTGGCGTGGCCGTCAGCACGCGGCAGGCCAACAAGGTGCTGGACGCTTTGGCCTCGCTGACGCTGATTGACCTGGACGACACCACGGGCCAAGCCACCTTGCGCTGGGAGCGCGCCAGATACCAGGCCCACCGCCCACTGATTGTCGACACCTTGGGTCGCATTCCCGGCATGGGGCCAGAGCATGTGCAGAACATGCTGCGTTACCTGGACCTTCATTACGACGGCGCTGGCCAAGTCAAAGCCAAAGCGAACAAGGTGGTGCCCACCCTCAGCATTCAACCCGGCCAGTTTCAGAAATTCAAGCACCTGTGGGAGAACTTGAACCGCCGCGCGGTGTTGCGGTATGCGGTGGACACTGAACAGCTCAAGGCCCATGTGCTGGCGGCCATAACGCAGCACTTTGACGTGAAGCCCTTGTCCATTGGCATTACACGCACCATAGATGTGGAGACCGTGAACCGGGCCAAAAGCACGCAAGGTGACTACGCCATCGCGCCACATTCGGTGTATTCGATGTCCCAGTTTGTGCGCGAGCTGGCCAATCTGACGCGTCTTTCGTTGCACACGGTCAGCGACATTCTGCGTTGCATGCCTGCCGAGAAGTTCAACCAGATCAAACACAACGAAAATCGCGCCTTGCTGAGCCTGCGGGATCTGATCCAGCGATGCGTGCACGAGCTGGTGGTGAACAAGGTCAGCTACGAAATGCGTGAAATCCGGGTGGAAACCGCGCTCACTGACAAGGCCGGGCAGTTGCTGAAGACCATTCCGCTGTCGCTGTGCGGCGTGGAGGCACACGACATTGGCAATGCCGCGGTGTTGGAGCGTTCGTTGTACGCGGAGCCGCTGATGCCGGTGGACAGCCAGATTGAACGCAACACCGTGGATGAATCCAACTTCCACGAAGTGACGGTGTTTGCGAAGTTGCCCAAGGTGAACATTCCCACGCCCCTGGGCAACTACAACCCGGATTTCGGTTACGTGCTCACCAAACACGGGCAGGCCGAAGCGCTTTACCTGGTGGTGGAAACCAAGGGCTACGACAACTTGCATGACATCCCTGAACGGGAGCGCTGGAAGATGGCGAGTGCGAAACACTTCTTCGAGGCGCTGCAGGGGCAGGGCGTGGCCGTGCATTACAAGACCAAGATCAACAGCGATGCCTTGGCACAGTTGATCCAGCAGGTGGATTCGTCAGCCTTGCAGGCCGCGCCTTCGCAGAGCTTGAGCCAATCCTGAGGCACGCACCTGTGCGCAGGCACAGGTGCATGTCCTCAGTCTGCATAGTCCAACGGCAGGGCGGTGGTGAACTTCAGCTCTTCCATCGCGAAACTGGAGCTGACGTCGGACAGCTCCACCGCGGCGATCAGGCGTTTGTAGACGCCGTCGTAGGCCGCGATGTCCGGCACCACCACGCGCAGCAGGTAGTCCACCTCGCCGCTCATCCGGTAGAACTCCACCACCTCGGGGATGTCGCGCACCGCGTCGCGCAGGCGCTGCAGCCAGGCGGCGCTGTGCTGGTTGGTGCGCAGCGCCATGAAGACG
>JBKCUM010000219.1:0-20835 GCA_046318395.1 Rubrivivax sp. | reverse complement strand
TCCAGCGACACCGGAAACAGGCCGCCTTGGTCTCGACTGTGTCCTTGCACGTAGCCCATATGAACAATGCCCTGCAGCTTTCGCTGCAGGGCATTGTGTTCAGGGCTTCAGATCGGCGTCAGAGTATTGACACGGACTGCGAGGGTCGCTTTTCTCTTTCAGCGGGCTGGGCCCTGGGGGCCCACCGCGGCCTCAGGCCTGGCTGGCCACGGCCTGTGTGATGTGGGCCTGCACCTCGCCCACGCCGGCGAACACATGGCGCGAACGCTGGCCCACGCGCACGTCGTGCACCCCCGTGATCATGCCGGTGGAAATCACGTCACCGGCACGCAAGGTGTGCCCCTGTGCTGCGCGCTTGTTCAAGGTGAAGGCCAGCGCGCCCAGCGGGCCGGGCTTCAAAGCGACTTGGCCGCGGCCGACCGACACACCGTCGATGAAGGTCTCCACGTCCAGGGTGCTCAGACCGGACCAGCCCACGATTTCCGGCCCCAGCACCACGCCCCAGTTGTTGCCGAAGTCGGAGATCACCGCCCCCGGCCCCAGGTCGTTCAGCGTGGCCAAGGGGCTGCTGGCCACCTCGATGCCGATGTGCATGCTGCCCACCAGCGGCGCCACGGTGTCGGCGGTCCAGTCGGCCTTGCCGACCGGTGCATCGGCACCGACGACGATGACCACCTCGGCCTCCACCGCCGCAAAACCACCGGCGAACACCGGGCAGTCTGGCACCTGGCCCGGTTGCGGGCGGTGCAGGTTGCGGCTGAAGACGGGGCCGATCAGGCGTTCTTCGGGGAACTGCTCGGCGAAGGCCGCACCCACGCGGGCCACTTTCCAGCCCTTCACCGCCTCGGGCCAGCGGGCCAGCGCCGCGGCCTGTGCGGCGTAGGCCTGGGCCAGCGTGGCCGGCGGCGTGCCTGGGTAGCTGTCCAGCGCACGGCCGGCGGCGCGTGCGGTGGTGAACTGTTCTGCAATGTGCTCCGGGCTGAACGTGCCTGAAGTGCGCTGGTCGACGGTCACAAGTGTTCCTCCGTGCCCATGGGCCTTGGGGTGTTTGGGAACCCCATTGTCAGCGCAATAACGGGCCGCCTTGGGCGCACCATCGGCCCGCGTGGTTCAGCGGAAGCTGCGGCTGTTCACCTCGGTGGCGGTTTCGGACAGCAGTTGTGTCATGGCGCACGCGGCCCCCACCACGCCCCAGAACACCAAGAAGGCCAGCGAGTACAGGGCGGTCGGGTTCAGGTCCAAGGCGGCACCGCCGAAGCCGTGCAGGCTGTGCGGGTCCACCATGGAGAAGACCAACATCTCCAGCACGCCAGCCATCAGAAACGCCGGCCACACCACGGCCATGGCCACGCGCTTGCTGCGCTTCATGGCAGGCGCTTCAGGGTTGGGCCGTGGCCGCGTGGTTGCGGGCCTGGGCCGCGGGCGTGGCCGAGTGCACCTGGCCAGCCTTGGGCACCGGCGGCACCTGGCTGAGCACCGGATCGGCGCCGCGCACGGCGATGACGGCCGTGGCGATGCCCGCCACCACCACGGCGGCCGGCCCACCCAGCACCAGCCAGACCATGCCCACACGCCACCAGGGCGTGGCAACAGGCTCGGGGGGGTTCTTCGTTGAGCGGTTCATGGCAACTCCTGTACAGGGGCGGGTTCGGATGAAAAGGTTCAGCGGGGCACGACGAAGGTGGACTTCTCCACCTCGCTGGCGTCGGCCGCACCGCCGGCCACGGTGAGGCGGTCGATCTTGAACTGGATGGCGTGGGCGCCGGCACCGGCATTGGCCGCCACCTCGGGCGGCACGCGCACGGCCACCGTCAGCCAGCGCGCCTCGGCCGGGGCCACGGTCAGCTCGGCCACACCGTCCACGGCAATGCCGGGCAAGCCGGCCACGGCCACGCGGTAATGCTGGGGCTGCTCGGTGGCGTTCATCACCTGCAGCCGGTAGACGTTCTCCACACGGCCTTCGTCGACGATGCGCGCCAGCGAAGACCGGTCGCGCACCACGTCCACGCGGAAGGGGCTGCGCAGCGCCAGGCTGGTGAACAGCGCCACCACCACCACCACCAGGATGCCGGTGTACACCAGCACCCGCGGCCGGAAAATGCTGCGCAGCATCTGCGCACGGCTCAGGTGCTGCTGCAGGCCGTTCTGCGTCACGTAGCGCACCAGGCCGCGCGGGTACTTCATCTTGTCCATCACGCCGTTGCACACGTCGATGCAGGCGGCGCAGCCGATGCACTCGTACTGCAGACCGTTGCGGATGTCGATGCCCGTGGGGCACACCTGCACGCACAACCCGCAGTCGATGCAGTCGCCCAGGCCTTGTTCCTTGGCCGACAGCTTGCGCGAACGCGTGCCTCGGGGATCGCCGCGTTCCTGGTCGTAGCTGATGATCAGCGTGTCGTGGTCGAACATCGCACTTTGGAAGCGCGCGTAGGGGCACATGTACTTGCAAACCTGCTCGCGCATGTAGCCGGCGTTGCCGTAGGTGGCAAAGCCGTAGAACAGCACCCAGAACCACTCCCAGGGGCCCAGCGCGAACTGCGCCAGCGCCGGCACCAGGCTGCGCATCGGCGTGAAGTAGCCGACGAAGGTCACACCGGTCCACAGCCCCAATGCCACCCAAGCGGTTTGGGTGCCGGTTTTGCGCCACAGGCGGTTGAAGTTCCAAGGGCCGGCGTCCAGCTTCATGCGGGCGTTGCGGTCGCCTTCAAAGCGGCGCTCTATCCACATGAAGATCTCGGTGTACACCGTCTGCGGGCAAGCGTAGCCGCACCACAGGCGCCCCGCCACCGCGGTGAACAGGAACAGCGCGTAGGCCGAGATGATGAGGATGGCCGTCAGGTAGATGAAGTCCTGCGGGTACAGCACCAGCGGGCCGATGTAGAAGCGCCGGGTGCCCAGGTCGAACAGCACGGCCTGGCGGTCGTTCCATTGCAGCCAGGGCAGGCCGTAGAACAGCAGCTGCGTGGCCCACACCAGCGCCCAGCGCCAGCCGGCAAACCAGCCCGACACCGCGCGCGCGTAGATCTTCTTCTGCTTGGCATAGAGCGAGACCACCGCCACGACGGCGTCGTCTGCATCGGAGGTGCCGGCCGCGGTGGCGGCGGTGGTGCTCTGGTCGCTCATACGAGGCCCCGCGCAAGCGGGGCGGCTTTCATCACATCAGAGGGGAAGAGCTGGGGGCCCGGAGGCCCGAACTCACTTGGCGGCGGCCACCGTCGCGGTTTGCGACAGGCCCCAGACGTAGGCGCCGAGCACATGCACCTGCTCGGGGCTCAAGCGCTGGGCCTGGGCCGGCATCTGGTTGGTCTTGCCGTTGGTGACGATGTTGACGATGGCCTGTTCACCCCAGCCGTGCAGCCACACTTTGTCGGTCAGGTTGGGCGCGCCCAGGGCCTGGTTGCCCTTGCCGTCTGCACCGTGGCAGGCGGCGCAGGCGCCGAACTTGGGCTTGCCCAGTTGCGCGGCGACGCTGTTGTGCGGGCTGCCCGACAGGCTCAGCACGTAGTGCGCCACGTTCTTGACGTCTTCGGCCGTGCCCAGCGCGGCGGCCATGGGTGGCATGTTGCCGGCACGGCCGGCCACGATGGTTTCCTTGATCTTGTCGTGGCTACCGCCGTACAACCAGTCGGCGTCGGTCAGGTTCGGAAAACCCTTGCTGCCGCGGGCGTCTGCGCCGTGGCACTGCGCACAGTTGTTGGCGAACAAACGCTCGCCAATGGCCATGGCCTGCGGGTCCTTGGCCAGCACCTCGGCGGGCTGGCCCACGAACTTGGCGTACACGGGTGCCATCTGCGCACGGGCCTTGTCCATCTCGGCCTGGTGCTGGCCGGCGCTGCTCCACTTCAACTGGCCGGCGTGGCTGCCCAAGCCCGGGTACAGGGCCAGGTAGATGGCGGCGAACACCACGGTGATGATGAACAGGCCCAGCCACCAGCGCGGCAGTGGGTTGTTCAACTCACGCAGGTCTTCGTCCCACACGTGGCCGGTGGTGTTGTCGTTGGCCATCACCTTGCGCTTGCTGGCCACAGCCAACACCACCAGGCAGAAGATCAGACCGGCCACCGTGACGCCGGCCACAAACAGTGACCAGCCGCTGTTGAAAAAGTCGCTCATGGCCGTTCTCCTGGCGTTTCAGCGTTGTCGTTGTCCTGGAAAGGCAGGTGCGCGGCTTCGTCGAAAGCGGCGCTGCGCCGGCGGTTCCAGGCCCAGGCGGTGATGCCCAGGAACACGGCCATGGTGAAGACCGTGATCCCGGCACGGAGGAGGTTGATGTCCATGGCCAGCCTCACTTCACCGCGGTGCCCAGCACCTGCAGGTAGGCGATGGTGGCTTCCAACTCGGTCTTGCCCTTCACATCGTCGGCGGCCTTGGCGATCTCGGCGTCGGTGTAGGGCACGCCCACCAGGCGCAGCGCCTTCATGCGGGGGGCCAGGCCATCGGCGTCCACCAGGGCCTTTTCCAGCCAGGGATAGGCCGGCATGTTGCTCTCAGGCACCAGGTCACGCGGGTTGATCAGGTGCAGGCGGTGCCACTCGTCGCTGTACTTGCCGCCCACGCGGTGCAGGTCGGGGCCGGTGCGCTTGCTGCCCCACTGGAACGGGTGGTCGTAAACGAACTCGCCAGCCTGCGAGTAGGGGCCGTAACGCAGGGTCTCGGCGCGGAAGGGGCGGATCATCTGCGAGTGGCAGTTGTAGCAACCTTCGCGCAGGTAAACGTCTCGACCGGCCAGTTGCAGCGCGGTGTAGGGCTTCAGGCCTTCCACCGGCTGCGTGGTGCTGCGCTGGAAAAACAGCGGCACGATCTCCACCAGGCCGCCCACGGCGGCCGTCAGCAGGATCAGCACGATCATCAGGAAGTTGCTGGTCTCGATCTTTTCGTGACCAACCGGTGCATGGTGTTGGGCCATGTTGTGTGCTCCTCTTGTGCTTCAGGCGTGGGCCGCCACCAGCGGGATGGGTGCGGGCTTGGCCTGGCCGACCTGCACGGTCTTGACCACGTTCCAGGCCATGATGACCATGCCTGTGAGGTACATGATCCCGCCACCCAGGCGGATGACGTAGAACGGGAAGGTGGCCTTCACGCTTTCCACGAAGGTGTAGACCAGGGTGCCGTCGGGGTTGACGGCGCGCCACATCAGGCCCTGCATCACCCCGGCGATCCACATCGCGGCGATGTACAGCACGATGCCGATGGTGGCCACCCAGAAGTGCAGCTCGATGGCCCGGGTGCTGAACATGGTGGTGCGGCCGAACGTGCGCGGGATCAGGTGGTACAGCGCGCCCATCGAGATCAAACCCACCCAGCCCAGGGCGCCGCTGTGCACGTGGCCCACGGTCCAGTCGGTGTAGTGGCTCAGCGCGTTGACGGTCTTGATCGACATCATCGGACCCTCGAAGGTGGACATGCCGTAGAACGACAGGCTCACGATCAGGAACTTCAGGATGGGGTCGTCACGCAGCTTGTGCCACGCACCGCTCAAGGTCATGATGCCGTTGATCATGCCGCCCCAGCTGGGGGCCAGCAGCACCAGGCTGAAGATCATGCCGATGCTCTGCGCCCAGTCGGGCAGCGCGGTGTAGTGCAGGTGGTGCGGGCCGGCCCACATGTAGGTGAAGACCAGGGCCCAGAAGTGCACGATGGACAGGCGGTAGCTGTACACCGGGCGACCAGCCTGCTTGGGGATGTAGTAGTACATCATCCCCAGGAAACCGGCGGTCAGGAAGAAGCCCACGGCATTGTGGCCGTACCACCACTGCACCATGGCGTCCTGCACACCGGCGTAGGCGCTGTAGCTCTTGGTCAGGCTCACCGGCACGGCCGCCGAGTTGACGATGTGCAGCAGGGCCACGGCGATGATGAAGGCGCCGAAGAACCAGTTGGCCACGTAGATGTGGCGCACCTTGCGTGTGCCCACGGTGCCGAAGAACACCACGGCGTAGGCCACCCACACCACGGCGATCAGGATGTCGATGGGCCACTCCAGTTCCGCGTACTCCTTGCCACTGGTGTAGCCCAGCGGCAGGCTGATGGCGGCCAGCAGGATGACCAACTGCCAACCCCAGAACGTGAACATGGCCAACTGGGGCAGGAACAGCCGCGTCTGGCAGGTGCGCTGCACCACGTGGTAGCTGGTGGCGAAGAGCACGCTGCCGCCGAACGCAAAGATGACCGCGTTGGTGTGCAGCGGTCGCAGGCGGCCATAGCTCAGGAAGGGGATGCCGAAGTTCAATTCGGGCCACGTCAATTGCGCGGCGATGATCACGCCGACCAGCATTCCCACGATGCCCCAAAGCACCGCTACCAGGGAAAACAGGCGCACTGGCGTGTCGTAGTACACCGGTGCAGCCGGTGCAGATGTGTTGGCCATCAGGCTCTCCTCACGACGTTTCAGGAACGGACTGGTAACGATTGTTCGGGCTGGGCCGTTGCGGCCCCTTGATCGCGATCAACACCGTCGGTGTCGGCACGCAGGAAGCGCTCGCCCTCGCCTTCCAGGTCTTCAAACTGGCCCTTGTGCAAGGCCCAGCCAAACAGGGCGATGATCAGCAGCACCAGCACAGCCGACAGCGGGATCAGCAGGTAGAGGATTTCCATGGTCGGTGTGTCGGCGTTCAGCGCGCGGCGCGCAAGGCGTTGCCCACCACCAGCAGCGAACTGCCGGCCATGCCCAGGCCCGCGGCCCAGGGCGGCAACCAGCCCACCAGGGCCAGCGGGATGCAGGCGGCGTTGTAGGTGGCCGCCCACCAGAAGTTCTGCCGCACGATGGCCAGTGCCCGCTGCGCCGTATGGCGTGCGTGCAGGATGTCGGCCCATTGGTTGGACGTGACCACGGCATCGGCCTGTGCACGCGAGACCAGGGCACCCTGCCCCATGGCCAGGGACACGTCGGCCCGCGCCAACACGGGCGCGTCGTTCACGCCATCGCCCACCATGGCCACACATTGGCCGTCAGCCTGTGCGGCGGTGACCGCGGCCAGCTTGTCTTGCGGTGTGGCGCCGGCCACCACGGCGTGCAGTGGCAGGCCGCGGGCCAGGCGAAGCGCCCGCTCAGGCGCGTCGCCCGACAACAAGGTGGTGCGCACGCCTTCGGTCTGCAAGGCCGCCAGGGCCTGCGCCGCACCCGCCCGCACCCGTTCTTCAAAGCCCAGGGCCAACACCGGTCGGCCATCGCAGGCCAGCCACACCTGCACCTCAGGCTGCGGCGCGACACCCACGAAATGCGCCGAGCCCAGCGACCAGTGCCGCCCTTGGTCGTCGTGCGCCGCCAAGCCCGCGCCCGCGGTGTCTTGCAAGCCGCGCATCACCGGCTCCCCCGGGGCGCCGCCCTGCCCGGCCCAGGCCAGCACGATGGCGCGCGACAGAGGGTGTGTGGACCAGCCGGCCAACTGGGCTGCCACGCCCCGGGCGAGCGCTTCGTCCACGCCGGCCTGCGGCCACAGTCGGGCACCGGCCAGCACCGGCTGGGCTTCGGTCAAGGTGCCGGTCTTGTCCACAAACAGGTGTTGCACGCGGGCCAGCGGCTCCAAGGCGTCCAGCCGCTGCAACACCACGCCGCGGCGCGCCAGGCCGCGGGCCGCAGCCACCAGCGTGGCCGGCGCGGCCAAGGACAAGGCGCAGGGACAGGTGACGATCAACACCGAGACCGCCACCCAGATGGCCTTGCTGGGGTCGATGAACCACCAGGCTGTGGCACCGGCAGCGGCCAGCACCAGCACGGCCCACAGGAAGGGGCCGGCCCAGCGGTCGGCCACACGGGCCAAGGCCGGGCGCTGCGACTGGGCGTCGCGCATCATGGCCACGATGTGTTCAAACCGGGTGTCGGCGCCCAGGCGCTGCACCTGCATCAGCACCGGTGCGCCCAGGTTGCGGCTGCCAGCCACGACGGCAGCACCTTCGGGTTTGGGCACGGCCAAGGCTTCACCGGTCAGCAGCGCTTCGTCGGCCTCGGTGCGACCTTGCACCAACACACCATCGGCAGGGAAAGCCTGGCCCAGCGGCACACGGAGCACATCGCCCACGCGCAAGCGCTGCACGCTGACGGTTTCGCAGCTGCCGTCGGGCAACAGGCGTTCGGCCGCTTCGGGCAAGGCGGCCATCGTGGCCTCCAGGCTCTCGGCGGCGCGGTGGCGCGCCAGCAGCTCCAGGTAGCGCGCACCCAGCAAGAAGCTGAGGAACATGGTCAGCGAGTCGAAGTACACCTCGCGGCCGAACACGCCCGTGGGCTGGAAGGTGGCGCCAGTGCTGGCCACGAAGGTGACGGCCAGGCCCAGGGCCACCGGCACGTCCATGCCCATGTGGCGTGCGCGCAGGCTGCGCCACGCACCCTTGAAGAACACACCACCCGAGAAGAACAGCACCGGCAGCGTCAACACCCAGCTGCCCCAGTTCAGCAACTGGCGCATGTCTAGGCTGAGGTCGCCTTCGGCGGCCACGTAGCTGGGCGTGGCAAACATCATCACCTGCATGGCGCAGAACGCCGCCACGAACAGGCGCCACAGCGCGGCGCGGTGTTCGCTGCGGCGCAGCGCGCGGGCCGGTTCGGCGGCATCGGGCACAGCGCCATAGCCCGCGGCCTGTACGGCGGCGATCAGAGATGAAGGCCGTGTGGCGGCCGGATCCCAGCGCACGCTGGCCCGGTGCGTGGCGGCGCTGACACGCGCCTGCAACACACCCGGCACCTGCAGCAAGGCTTGTTCGATGACACCGCTGCAGGCGGCGCAGTACAGGCCCGAGAGCTGCAGCGCCGATTCACCCAGCCGCTGCCCGCCCTCGCCAACCACCCAACGTGTGAAGCGCGCGGTCTCCAGTTCGTCGTCCAGGACCGGTGCGACCGCCTCGACGGCGGGGCCGGCTGCGGCGGGGGGCGGTGGGGGCAAGGCGAGGCTGGCGGACATGGCTGGCCATAATGTAGGGAGCCCCTGCCTGACCGAACATGACATACATCAAGTCCAGCCACCTCCGCCACCTGGCCGCCCTGTGGCTGGCGGCCGCCACGTTTGTCGCCTCGGCGCAGAACGCCCCCCAGCCCAAGTTGCCCACCACGCCGCTGACGGCCGGCATGCACCTGATCCAGGCCGAGCTGGCCGTGACGCCCGAACAGCAGATGGTGGGCATGATGCTGCGCACCGAGATGGGCGCCAACGAGGGCATGCTCTTCGTCAACGACGACGCCGGCGTGCGCTGCTTCTGGATGCGCAACACGCTGATCCCGCTGAGCATCGCCTTCATTGCCGACGACGGCAGCATCGTCAACATCGCCGACATGGCCCCGCGCAGCGAACAGTCGCACTGTTCGGCCAAACCGGTGCGCTTCGCACTGGAAATGCGCCAGGGCTGGTTCAGCAAGCGCGGCATCGGCGCCGGCTTCAAGCTGAAGGGCGCGCCCTTCAAGCCCTGAGGCGCGCCTGCCCGCCGGTGGACCCGGCTCAGGCGCCGAGCGTCACCGTGAAGCGCATGCCCGGCACTTCGGGCCGGCTGGCGGCGGTGAGCCGGCCACCCAGGCGCTCGACGATCTCGCGCGCGATGGTCAGGCCCAGGCCCGTGCCACCGTCGTTGCGCAGGTCGGCGCGCTCGCCGCGCCAGAACGGCTCGAACAGCCGCGGCATGTGCTCGGCCGGCACGCCTGGGCCGTCGTCCTCCACGCGCACTTCGGCACCACCGCCTGGCAGCGGCAGCACCTGCAGGCGGATGTGCGGCCCGCCATAGCGGCGCGCGTTGTCCAGCAGGTTGTTCACGACCTCGCCCAACCAGATGGGGTGGGCCCGCGCCACCACGGGCTCGGCCGGGGCTTCGAGCTCCACGCTGCGGCCTTCGCGCAGGGTCTGCAGCACCAGGGGCTCGGTGGCTTCGCGCAGCAGCGGCACGATGTCCTGCGGCTGGTGTTCGGCGTTCATGGTCAGGGCGGTCTCTGAGCGTGCCAGGCTCAGCAACTGGCCGATCAAGCGCGTCAGCCTTTCGCTGGAACCGCGCAACTCACCCAGCAGCGGCCGCCAGCGTTCGGAAGGTGTGCCGGTGGCGGCCAGCTCGCGCTCGAGTTCCTGCGCCAGCACGCGGATGCCCGCCACCGGTGTGCGCAGCTGGTGCGCGGCGTCGGCCACGAAGCGCCGCTGCAGGGCCACGCTTTGCTGCACGTCCAACAGCAGTTGGTTGATGCGCTCGATCAGCGGCACCACCTCGCGGGGCACCTGCTGCAGCGACAGCGGTCGCCAGTCGTTCAGTTCGCGCAGCGCCACCTCCTTGGCCACCACACGCAGCGGGCGCAGGCCGCGCCGCACGCTGAACTCCAGCATCAGAAAGGTCAGCACCCCCAGCACCAGGGCCGGCAACACGATGCCGATCTGCAGGTCGCGGATCAGGTCGCCACGCTTGCGTTTGGTCTCGACCACGACGATGGACACCACCCGGTCCAGCATCGGCGACGTGACGGAGAACACCGCGCCGCGCACGGGTTCGCCCTGAAACTCGCCATCGAACAACTGCGGGCGTTCAAAGCTGCCCTGGCGGTTCAGCGGCACCGGCACCGCGCTGTCACCGGCCAGCGCAAAGCCGTCGAGGTCCACCATCGCGAATGCGTTGCGGTCGGCGCTGTCCCAGCTCAGCAGTTCCAGCGTTTGCCGGCTCACGTCCAGCAGGGGGCCCCGGTCGGACCAGGTGACCTTGGCGGCCAGGGCCGAAGCTTCGTCTTGCAGGCCACGGTCGAAGGCGCTGTTGGCACTGCCGCGTGCCAGCAGGCCGGCACCCAGGGTGGACAGGGCCAAGCCGACCAACCAGCTCCAGGCCAGCGGCAGCAGCAGGCGCCGCCGCAGGCTGATGCCGCTGTTGGGCGACAGCGGCTCGTCGCTGCTGGCGCCGCCGTCGGTGGGTTCAGGGCGCATGGGCGCCGGGTTCGGCGGCTTCCATCACATAGCCGAACCCGCGCACGGTCTTGATCACCGCCCCCAGCTCTGCGAACCGCTTGCGCAGGCGGTGCACGTACACCTCGACGGAGTTCTCGCTGAAGTCGGACTCCCAGCTGGACAGCCGCGCCACGATGGAATCTTTGGACACCACCCGCCCTGCGCGCTGCATCAACAGTTCCGTCAAGGCCAGCTCGCGCGGGCTGAGCGCGACCCGTTCGCCTCGGTGGCGCAGTTCACGGTCGGCCAGGTCCAGTTCCAAGTCGCCCAGCTGCAGGGTTTCGCCGATGCGGCCGGCAGCGCGGCGCTTCAGCGCCCGCAGGCGGGCCAGCAGTTCGGGCAGATCGAACGGTTTGACCAGGTAGTCGTCGGCGCCAGCGTCCAGGCCCGCCACGCGGTCCGACAACTCGTCGCGTGCGGTCAGCAGCAGCACCGGCAGTCGGGCGCCTTGGGCGCGCCAATGGCGCAGCACCGACAGCCCGTCGCGGCGCGGCAGGCCCAGGTCCAGCACGGCCAGGTCGTGGTGACCGGCCAGCCCTTCGGTGGCGGCCAGTTCGCCGTCGGCCAACGGGTCCACGCGCCAACCTTCGCGCTCCAGCGCGTGCTGGATGCCCAGGCTCAGCGCGGGGTCGTCTTCAACCAGCAGGATGCGCATGGCGGTTCGACCGCCGGGCGGCCGGCCACTGGCGCCTGACCGCGCGGCAAGGGGCCGCGCGCAGCGGGCGACCAGCGGGCGCGGCGCGCCCGGCGTGGTCCTCAGGCGAAGTTGGACTCGGCGAAGCCCCAGTTCACCAGCTTGTCGAGGAAGGTCTCAACGAACTTCGGACGCAGGTTGCGGTAGTCGATGTAGTAGGCGTGTTCCCACACGTCCACCGTCAGCAGGGCCTTGTCGGCGCCGGTCAGCGGCGTGCCGGCGGCACCGGTGTTGACGATGTCGACGCTGCCGTCGGCCTTCTTCACCAACCAGGTCCAGCCGCTGCCGAAGTTGCCCACGGCGCTCTTCACGAAAGCTTCCTTGAAGGCGGCGTAGCTGCCCCACTTGGCGTTGATGGCCGCGGCCAGGGCGCCGGTGGGCTCACCGCCGCCGTTGGGCTTCATGCAGTGCCAGAAGAAGGTGTGGTTCCAGATCTGGGCGGCGTTGTTGTAGACCGGGCCGGGGTTCGGCGCCTTCTTGATGATCTCTTCCAGCGACAGGGCTTCGTACTCGGTGCCCTTCTGCAGGTTGTTCAGGTTCACCACGTAGGCGTTGTGGTGCTTGCCGTGGTGGAACTCCAGGGTTTCCTGGCTGTAATGCGGGGCCAGGGCGTCGATGGCGTAAGGCAGGGCGGGCAGGGTGTGTTCCATGGCGGGCTTTCCTGAGTTGGGGTTGGAATGCGAGAAGCGGCGCGATTGTAGGCAAGGCCGCTCAGGACGCTGGCGCTGGGGGCTTGGCGGCGCCCGCTCGCCGTGGTGAAGCGTTGGACCCCGGCTGCGCCGCCTGCACGGCCTGCACCAGCACCTGGGCGCGGCCATCGGACCACACGGCCTGCACGGCTTGGCCGGGTACCAGGCCGGTGGCCGACACCACAGGGCGCCCTGCAGCGTCTTCCACCCAGGCGTAGCCCCGGTGCAGCACCTGCTGCGGGTCCAAGGCCTGCAAGCGGCCGCCCAGACCCGACAAGCCCGCCTGCGCCGCCTGCAACTGCACCGCAGCCGCGCGTTGCAGGCGGCCGGCCAGGTGGGCCAGGCGTTGTGCCTGTTGTTGGGTTTGGCTGTGCAAGGCCTGGCGCAAACGCGGGCCTCGGCTCTCCAGGTGCTGCATCTGGCCCAGCACACGGCCGGCGGGGCGGCCCAGACGCAGCGCCAAGGTGTCCAGGCGCTGCGCTTGTCGGTCGGCCTGGCGCTGCAGTGCCTGGGCCAGGCGGACTTGGCGGCCGTCCAACGCCGCCAGCAGATCTGCGGTGGCCGGGGCCGCCAGTTCCGCCGCGGCGGTGGGTGTGGGGGCCCGCAGGTCGGCGGCCAGGTCGGCCAGGGTCAGGTCGGTCTCGTGGCCCACGCCGCACACCACGGGCAGGCGGCTTTCCGCCACCGCACGCACCACACGTTCGTCGTTGAAGGCCCACAGGTCCTCCAGCGCACCGCCGCCGCGCACCAGCAGCACGGTGTCCACCTCCTGGCGCTGGTTGGCCAAGGCCAACGCGGCCACCAGCGCAGCCGGGGCTTCGGTGCCCTGCACCAGGCTGGGGTACAGCACCACGGGCACATGGGGCGCACGCCGCCGCAAGGTGGTGAGCACGTCGTGCAAGGCCGCGGCCCCCAGTGACGTCACCACCCCCAGGGCACGCGGCATCGCGGGCAAGGGCCGCTTGCGACCGCTGTCGAACAGGCCGGCGGCCTCCAGCCGGGCTTTCAGGCGCAGGAACTCCTCGTACAACGAGCCCGCCCCCACACGCTGCAGCGACTCCACCACCATCTGCAGTTCGCCGCGGGCTTCGTACACGCCCAGGCGGCCGCGCAGCTCCACCTGCTGGCCATCACGCGGGGCGAAGTCCAGCATGCCGGCCACGCGGCGGAACATCGCGCAGCGCAGCACGGCCGCGTGGCCGCTGCCGTCCTTCAGCGAAAAGTAGCAGTGCCCACTGGGCGCACGCGAGAAGCCGGACAACTCGCCGCGCACCGCCACCGCGCCAAAGCGCGCCGACAGCGCGTCGCCCGTGGCCAACAGCAGGGCCTGCACGCCCCAAACCGTCCTGAGCGGTGTCCGTGCGCCGGCCCCGCCGAACAGGGCGGGCCCGTCCCCAATGGGCTCAGCCACGGGCCCGTCCGGTGGCGATACGGTGGTGGAACTCCACAGACCCGCGCTGGGGGCCACGGCGCACCCGCCACCCCGTCATACGCCCGTCATCTACGTGCAAGTGATTGATTTTCAAAGTATTTTTGCTGCTGAAAATTGAGGCAATCTAAGCAGACCCGCATGAAATGGGCCTCTGGCGGGTCTCTGCACGGGCTTGCCCACAAAGTTATCCACAGTCCGCGTGGACAGCCGCAAGCGCTACCACAAACCCCCAGCGGGGCCCACGGCCGCCCGCCACAGACGCTTGGAAAAGGCCCATGCCTAAGCGCCCAGGTGCGGGGTTTCGGTGCGCACCGTGCGGGGTCTTGGCGGCCCGCCGCCATCCGCCATAATGACCTTGCCGCGGTACATCCGCCCCTTGCTGAAACACCCCTTGCTGACCATCTTACAAGCGGCCGGTTGGCCGATCTGGCCCCTGTTGATGTGCTCGGTTGTGGCGCTGGCCTTGATCGCCGAGCGCCTGTACCACCTGCGGGCCAGTTTGGTGGCGCCCGCCAGCCTGCTGGACGAGGTGCTGGGCGTGTCACGCAACCACCTGCCTTCGGCCGACGTGGTGAACAAGCTCGCCGACAACTCCGTGCTGGGCCGGGTGCTGGCTGCGGGCCTGCGGGCGGTCATCGCCGAGCCAAGGCTGGGTGAAGTGGCCTTGCGCCAGCAGTTGGAAGGTGCGGGCCGCACGGCCGTGCACCAGTTGGAAAAGCACCTCAACACGCTGGGCACCATCGCCGCCGCGGCACCGCTGCTGGGCTTGTTCGGCACCGTGGTGGGCATGATCGAGATCTTCGGCTCTCAAGGCCCCACCGTGTCCGCCACCGGCACCGGCGGCAACCCGCAGATGCTGGCGCACGGCATTTCGGTGGCGCTGTACAACACGGCGTTCGGCCTGATCATCGCCATCCCTTCGCTGATGTTCTACCGCTACTTCCGCGGGCAGGTGGACAGCTTCCAACTGCGCATGGAACTGGCCTGCGAACGCCTGGTGCCGCACCTGATGCGCTTCGTCGTCAAGGCCGGCGCCTGAGCGCCCGGCCCACGCAGCCCGCCGCCGCATGAAGTTCAGCCGCCGCCGCCCGGAAGAGCCCGAGATCAACCTGATCCCGTTCATCGACGTGCTGTTGGTGGTGCTGATCTTCCTGATGCTCAGCACCACCTACTCCCGCTTCACCGAACTGCAGGTCAACCTGCCCACGGCCGACGCCGAAAAGCTGCGCGAGCGGCCGGGCGAGATCATCGTGGCGGTGTCGGCCGACGGCCGTTACGCCGTCAACCGCAAGGCCGTCGAAGGCCGCAGCGTCGAACTGCTGACGGCAGAACTGGCCGCTGCAGCGCAAGGCCAGGGCGAAACCGTGGTCATCATTTCCGCCGACGCGCTGGCCGCCCACCAAGCGGTGGTGAACGTGCTGGACGCCGCCCGGCGGGCCGGTTTGCAGCGCCTGACCTTTGCCTCACAAACCCCCCAGCGCTGAAGCCGGCCGCGGCCCGCGGCCCGGGTTGGGCTGGGCCGCGCGGTTGGAGGCCCTGCTGCAACACCACTGGTGGCGGCCGCAGACCACCGCGCTGATGCACAGCCTGCGCCCGCTGGCCGCACTGGTGCAGCGCCTGGCCCGCTGGCAGCGCCCAACCCCACAGACCCTGCCTGTGCCCGTGGTGGTGGTGGGCAACCTGATCGCTGGCGGCGCCGGCAAAACGCCCACCGTGATGGCCCTGGTGGCCTGGCTGCAGCGCCAAGGCTGGCACCCAGGTGTGGTGTCGCGGGGCCACGGCCGCCAAGGTGCCGACACGCTGGAAGTGCGGCCCAACAGCCCCGTGCAGCAAGTGGGCGATGAACCCCTGCTGTTACGGCGCCGCAGCGGCGTTCCTGTGTTCGTGGGCCGCCAACGCGTGGCGGCCGCGCAAGCGCTGCTGCGCGCACACCCGGACGTGGACATCCTGGTGTCCGACGACGGACTGCAGCACCATGCCCTGCCCCGCCAGGCCGAGCTGCTGGTGTTCGATGAACGCGGCACCGGCAATGGCCGGCTGCTGCCGGCCGGGCCACTGCGCCAAGCCTTGCCGGCGCAATTGGCCGCGCACCAATGGGTGCTGTACAACGCCGCCGCCCCCAGCACCGCCCTGCCTGGGCACCTGGCGAGCCGGCGCCTGGCCTTGGCCTGGCCGCTGGCCGCCTGGCACCAGGGTGACAGCACCCAGGCCCGGCCCTTGGCCGCGCTGCCCAGTCGGCGCTGGCTTGCCACCGCGGGCATCGCCGCGCCCGAGCGTTTCTTCAGCATGCTCGAGGCGGCCGGCCTTCAGATCGACCGCCTGCCACTGCCCGACCACCACGCCCTGGACCAACACGACCTGCCCTGGCCGGCGGGCACCCCGGTCCTGGTGACCGAGAAGGACGCCACCAAACTGGCCGTCGACCGCCCAGGCACCGAAGGTGTCTGGGTGCTGCCACTAGACTTCGGCCTGCCTGACGCGCTGTGCGCAGGCCTGACGACCTGCCTGGGCCCGGCGCCCGCCCACCGACCCGGCCACTGAACCACCATGGACCACCGCCTCATCCACCTGCTCGTCTGTCCGCTGTGCAAAGGCCCGCTGGTGCTGCACCGCGACGACACCCAGCGCCCCACCGCCCTGGTGTGCAGCGCCGACCGCCTGGCCTACCCGGTGCGCGACGGCATCCCACTGATGCTGGAAAGCGAAGCCCTGCCCTGGCAGCCGCCAGAGCCCCCAGCGCCGGGCAGCGCCTTGGCCAGCGGCCCCGAGGCCACCGCACCGTGAGCCCCACCGCCGGCCCCGTGGAAGCCACGCCGTTCAGCGTCCTGATCCCAGCGCGCCTGGCCTCGACGCGGCTGCCGGACAAGCCCTTGGCCGACATCCACGGGCTGCCGATGGTCGTGCGCGTCGCCCAACGGGCCGCCCTGGCCGGCGCGCAACGGGTGGTGGTGGCGGCCGACGATGCGCGCATCGTGCAAGCCTGCCAAGCCCACGGTGTGGCCGTGGTGCTGACGCGCAACGACCACCCCAGCGGCAGCGACCGCCTGGCCGAGGCTTGCACCCTGCTCGGCCTGGACGGCGACGATGTGGTGGTCAACGTGCAGGGCGATGAACCCCTGATCGACCCGGCCCTGGTGCAGCGTTGTGCGGCCCTGCTGGGCGAACGCGCCGACTGTGTGGTCAGCACCGCCGCCCACGCCATCGGCCACGAGGCGGAGTTCCACAACCGCAACGTGGTCAAGGTGGTGCTGGACGCGGCCGGGCGTGCGCTGTACTTCAGCCGCAGCCCCATTCCCTGCTGGCGCGATGGCGGCACCGCCCTGCCCCAACCGCCGGCGCTGCGCCACATCGGGCTGTACGCCTACCGGGCCGGCTTCCTGCGGCGCTTTCCGCAACTGCCGCCCGCGCCGCTGGAGCAACTGGAGGCGCTGGAACAACTGCGGGTGCTGTGGCATGGCGAACGCATCGCCGTGCACGTGACCCCAGCCGCGCCCGGGCCCGGCGTGGACACGCCCGAGGACCTGGCCCGCGTGCGGGCACACTTCGCAGGCTGACAAGGCAGCCATCGCCAGCGCTTCAGGCTGGGCCACGAACCGGCGGGCCCAGCCTGGAGAAGCCGGGCGGCAGGCTCAGATTCAACGGCGCGCCGTCAGGGTTGTGCAGGACTGCACGTGATAATGCACCCCGGAGACCGGGCGCAGGCCAAAGCAGGCCGCGAGCGCTGCGCCCACCACAGCAACACCAATACTGCTTAGAGGAACCCGATGCGACTGATCCTGTTGGGGGCGCCCGGCGCCGGCAAAGGCACACAAGCGGCCTTCATCTGCCGCAAATTCGGCATTCCCCAGATTTCCACCGGCGACATGCTGCGCGCCGCGGTGAAGGCGGGCACGCCGCTGGGCTTGGCCGCCAAGGCCGTGATGGACGCCGGCGCCCTGGTGGGTGACGACATCATCATCGGCCTGGTGAAAGAACGCATCGCCCAGCCCGACTGCGCTGGCGGTTTCCTGTTCGACGGTTTTCCCCGCACCATCCCCCAAGCCGACGCCATGAAGGCCGCCGGTGTGAAGCTGGACGTGGTGCTGGAGATCGACGTGCCCGATGAAGCCATCATCGAACGCATGAGCGGTCGCCTGTTCCACCTGGCCTCGGGCCGCAGCTACCACACCAAGTTCAACCCGCCCAAGGTGGCCGGTGTGGACGACGCCACCGGCGAACCGCTGGTGCAGCGCGACGACGACAAAGAAGCCACCGTGCGCAAGCGCCTGCAGGTCTACCAAGACCAGACGCGCCCGCTGGTCGACTACTACTCGGCCTGGGCCGCCACCGGCGACACACAGGCACCGCGTTATGCGCGCATCAGCGGCACCGGCAGCGTGGACGAGATCACCGCCCGCGCGCTGGCCGCGCTGGGCTGAGTCAGCGCGAGCAAGCCCGGAAGACCTGGCTCGGCTGACGAGGGCCCAACGGCGATTTCACGCCGTTGGGCTGGGGGAGCCCGCATCCACGCGCGCGGCACACCCCGTGAAGCCACCCACCGCGGTGGCTTTTTTCTGCCGCACAATTGACGTTTACGTCAACGTCAATCGGCCACGTCAACCGGCGTTCAGCGGCCCACAGACATCCATCGTCAAAGGAGATCAACATGGACATTTCCGGCAAGGTATTCATCGTCACCGGCGGCGCTTCGGGCCTGGGTGAAGGCACGGCCCGCATGCTGGCCGCCGCGGGTGGCAAGGTCGTCGTGGCCGACCTGCAGGTCGAACGCGGTCAGGCCGTGGCGGCGGAGATCGGCGGGGTGTTCGTCAAGTGCGACGTGTCGCAGGAAGCCGACGGCGAGGCCGTGGTGGCCGCCGCCACCGGCCTGGGCAAGCTGATGGGCCTGGTGAACTGCGCCGGCATCGCGCCGGCCGTGAAGACCGTCGGCAAGGACGGCGCCCACCCGTTGGCCACCTTCAGCAAGACCATCACGGTCAACCTGATCGGCAGCTTCAACATGATCCGCCTGGCCGCCGCGGCCATGGCCAAGAACGAACCCGAATCCACCGGCGAGCGCGGCGCGCTGATCAGCACCGCCAGCGTGGCCGCTTACGACGGCCAGATGGGCCAGGCCGCGTACAGCGCCAGCAAGGGCGGCGTGGTGGGCATGACCCTGCCCATCGCACGCGACCTGGCGCGCAACGGCATCCGCAACATGACCATCGCCCCCGGCATCTTCGGCACGCCCATGCTCTTCGGCATGCCCAAGGAAGTGCAGGACGCCTTGGCCGCCGGCGTGCCCTTCCCCAGCCGCCTGGGCACGCCGCAGGACTACGCCAAGCTGGTCAAGCACATCTTCGAGAACGACATGCTCAACGGCGAAGTGATTCGCCTGGACGGCGCCATCCGTTTGGCACCGAAGTGAGCCCCGTGGCCTGCGCCACGGGGCCGTGATGCCCTGCGCGCACCACAGGCCAAAAAAAGGCGGGCTGTGAAGCCCGCCTTTTGCATGGGGAGCAGGCCACAGGGGCCCGCCGCGCTCAGAACTTCACACTGGCGCCCAAGGTCCAGAAGCGACCCACCGCATCGTAGTTCTGCGGGAAGGTGTTGCCACTGTTGGTGGTGGTGGTGCCGATGGTGTTGCCCACTTCCGGCGGCTTCTTGTCGAAAGCGTTGTTCACGCTCAGGCTCAGGCGCACGTTCTTCATGGCTTGCCAGGAGGCCGACAGGTCCACGTAGCTGTAGGCCGGGATCGACGAATACGCCGGCAGGAAGCTGGTGCCACCCGGCTCTTCGATCACAGCGCTGACATAACGCCAGTTGTAGCCGGCCGAGAAGTCGCCCTTGCTCCACTGCGCGCGCTGGCTGAACTTCTGCTTGTAGTTGGGCGCACCGCAGGCCGTGCTGTAGTAGCCCAGGCAGTCGCGCTGCACCGAGTTCGGCGAGGCCTGCGACCAGTACTTGTCCACGGCGTTGAGCTCCAGGCCCAGATCCACGGTGCCCAGGGCCGCCAACTTCAGGCGGTACTCGACGCTGAGGTCCACGCCCGACGTGAGCTGGGTGCCCAGGTTCGACGAGGTCAGCTCGATGCCGCGCGACGAGGTGCCGTTGAAGGTGCCACTGGAACCGCGGCCCACCTTGGCGCAGGCCGAGGTCATCGCGAAGCCAGGGTTGCGCGCGGCGTTGTAGCAGTCGCCCAGCACGTCGTCCACCGAGGGCGAAGACACGGCGTCGCTGATGTCGATCTTGTAGTAGTCCAGGGACACCGTCAGGCCCGGCACCGCTGCAGGCTCGAACACCACACCGAAGGTCAGCGTGTCGGCCCTCGGGCTTGAGCAGCGGGTTGCCACCGGTCAGCACGTTGACCTGGCCGGCCGAAGGTGCCGGCAAGGTGCCCACGCGCGAGGTCGGCACACCGGTCTGCACACACAGGTTGGTCAATGTGCCGGCCTTGCCGATGTCGGCGGCGTTGATGGCTGCGCCCTGGCAGGGGTCCACCGCCAGGTTGTCCAGCGAGGTGATCTGCGGCGTGAACAGTTCGGACACGTTCGGGGCCCGCGTGGCCCGCTGGCCCATGGCGCGCACGCGCACGCCCTTGACCGGCGCCCAATCACCACCGAACTTGTAGCTGCTGAAGCTGGTGGAACTGGTGGTCTTGAACTTCGAGCTGCGCACACCCAGGTCCAAGTTCAGCGCATGCACGAAGGGCAGGTCCGAGGCCACAGGGATCTTCGCTTCGGCATAGACCTCGCTCAGCTTGAACTTGCCTTCCACCGTGGGCGAAGGTGCACCGGTGCCCAGCACTTCACCATTGATCTGGCCCGCGGCGTCGGCGAAGTTGTTCGCCGTCACCTCGCGGCTCTCCAGGCCGAAGGCCAGGCCGATCGGGCGCTTGCTGAAGGGGCTCTTGATGCCCCCCAGGTCGCCGCTGAAGAACAGGGCCTGGACGTCCTGCTTGATGCCCACCGTGGTGATGGAGCTCAGGTTGATGAACTTGGCCATGTCGGCCGTGATGGTGCCGGCGGGGCCAAAGATGTTCAGCGGCACACAGCCGTTGGAGCCATCGGTACAGGTCACACCATCCAGCGAGCGCAAGGCCTACTGCACCTTGGAGTTCGAGCCCCAGTTCACCAGCAGCTGGTT